>DATNKD010000057.1:0-7067 GCA_035603575.1 Chthoniobacterales bacterium | reverse complement strand
TTCGGTCTCAAGGCTGGGCTCACGTTTTCGACATCAATTCCGGCGGCGGTCATCTCAATGGCAATCCTGCGCGGCTTCCGCGATGCCACGGTGCAGGAAAACAATATCGTTCAGACAGTCGCTTCGGCCGCGGGCACGCTCTCGTCGATCATTTTCGTGCTGCCGGGTCTGATCATGATCGGCTATTGGACCGAGTTCCCTTTCTGGACTTCGTTCTGGATTTGCGCGCTCGGCGGAATTCTCGGTGTGATGTATTCAATCCCGCTGCGACGCGCATTGGTGACGCAATCCGACCTGCCGTACCCAGAAGGGGTGGCGTGCGCCGAAGTGCTTAAGGTCGGCAGCAGCGGTGGCTCCGAGCACGCTTCTGAGGTCGAACACGGCCGCGCGGGTCTGCTTGCCGTTTTGTGGGGATCGATCGTTGCAGCGGTGTTTGCCGTGATCGTTGGTACGCAAATTTTCGCGGCCGACGTGGCGCAAACTTTGCGGATTGGCAGGCGCGGTGCGGTGAGCGGTTATGATTTCTCTCTTTCGTTCGCCTTGTTGGCGATCGGACATTTGGTTGGCCTTTCAGTTGGAATCGCGATGCTCATCGGCACGCTGATTGGTTGGGGATGGGGAGTCCCGCATTTTTCGGCGATGGCCGGCGATATCACGACGGCGGCCGCGACGCTTGCACAAAAAACATGGAGCACGAAAGTGCGCTTCATCGGCGCCGGAGCGATTGGTGTCTCAGCGATCTGGACGCTGCTGAAACTGGTAAAGCCTGTTGCCAGTGGCCTCGCAGGCGCGATGGCCGCATCTCGCGCGCGAAAGGCTGGCAAAGCCGACACGCTCCCAATTACCGAACGCGATATTCCGATTGGAATCGTCGGCCTTGTCACATTGGTTTGCATGCTGCCTATCGGATTGCTTCTCGGATATTTTGGAAATGCGAGCGGGCTGGGCGCGCATTTGCCGACACTCATCATCGGCGGCGTTGCCTACATCGTTTTGATGAGCTTCTTCGTGTCGGCGGTTTGCGGTTACATGGCGGGCCTGATTGGTTCGTCGAACAGCCCGCTATCAGGAATTGGCATTCTGGTCGTCATTGGTGCGGCGCTGCTTCTCGTGATCGGCGTGAAACCGTACGTTGGTCCCGATGCCAGCAAAGCGTTAATGGCGTTCGCGCTTTTTACGACGGCGGTAATTTTCAATGTCGCCGCGATCGCGAACAACAACCTCCAGGACCTCAAGACCGGTCAGCTCGTTGATGCGACGCCGTGGAAACAGCAGGTCGCGCTGATTTTCGGTGTGATCGCAGGCGCGTTCGTCATTCCGCCGGTGCTCGATCTGGTGAATCATGCTTACGGATTTGTCGGCGCCCCGGGCGCTGAATTGCGCCCGCATCCGCTGCCAGCGCCGCAAGCCGGCCTGATCTCGTCGTTGGCGCAAGGCGTGATCGCTGCCGACATCGACTGGAGCCTGATCCGAATTGGTGGATTGATCGGAGCTGGCATCATCCTGCTGGACGAAATCCTCGCGCGCACGACAAAGCACATGCGCATTCCCCCGTTGGCAGTCGGGCTGGGAATTTATCTCCCGACGCAAAGCACGCTGATGATTGTCGTTGGCGCAATCGCCGGCTGGTTTTTCGATCAGCGGGCTAATCGCACTCCAAAACCCGAAGCGACCAAACAGCTGGGTGTGCTGCTTGCGTCGGGCTTGATCGTCGGCGAAAGCATTATCGGCGTTGTCCTTTCCGCGATCGTGGTGTTTTCGGGCAAAGCTGCGCCGTTCGCTCTAGTCGGTCCTGGATTCGAAACCGCTGGAATCATCATCGGCGGAGTCGCGTTCGCAGTCATCGCGTTCGTGCTTTACCGATGGGTCTTGCGCGTGGGTTCGGCAAGATCGACATGAAGCGGAAATGGAATTGGCCGCTCTGGATCGGATTCGTTGTCGCTGTCGGCGGGCTGTTTAGTTACGAATTTTTCGCCCGGTTTCCCTTCACGCCCGATTTTCCGTGGTCGAATCTTTTGTTGTTCGGCATCGGCGCCGCACTACTGCTGGCCGGTCTGTTCCGCGCCTTTGGGCGGCCGCAAGTTTATCGCGGCAAAGTTTTCGGATCGATCTTCGGTATGATCAGCCTTTTTCTCTTCGCTTTTTTTGCCTACGAGATTTTTTATGTGCTTCGACAAGTGCCAATCTCAGCACAAGCGCCGCGGGTCGGGGAAAAAGCGCCGGAGTTTTCATTGCCAGACCAAAATGGCAAGTCAATGGCATTGGCGGATCTGCTTTCTCCCAACGGAGCGGTGCTGATTTTTTATCGGGGACACTGGTGACCGCTCTGTAACTCCGAGTTGCGGAGTTTTCAGAATCACCTTTCGGATTTCACTGGGCGCGGTGTGCATGTCGCGGCCATCAGCGTCGATTCCGTCGAAATAAATCACGGGCATTCTCAGAAAATGGGCTTCGTGTTTCCGCTTCTTTCCGATGCGGACGCGGCAGTCATTCGCCGTTACGATCTGCTTCATCGCGGGGCCGGGCCAAAGAACGCGGACATCGCACGTCCAGCTGAGTTTTACGTTGATGCGAGCGGCACGGTGCAGTGGGCGAACTTGACCGAAAACATCGCGGTGCGCGCGCGACCGGAACAAGCGCTGCACGCG
Organism: Chthoniobacterales bacterium; assembly: GCA_035603575.1. Classification (GTDB taxonomy): domain Bacteria; phylum Verrucomicrobiota; class Verrucomicrobiia; order Chthoniobacterales; family UBA10450; genus AV40. The sequence continues at coordinate 4,419 of DATNKD010000057.1, read as the reverse complement.
ATCGATGCGGCCAAGGATGGCCGGCGCGATTGACGCCGCTCCGCCGACTTAATAACTTCAGCGCACGTGCAGGCGGAACTGGAACAACTACTCGTCCTTCAAGATCGACAGCAAAAGATCAGACAAATCGAGAACGAAATTAGAAATCTGCCGTTACAGCGAAAGCATCTCGAATCGCACCTTGCTGAAAGCGCTGCCAGCTTCGAGGCTTTGAAGCAGAAAGCGCGACAAGTTGAGGTCGAGCGCAAAAAGCTTGAGCTCGACGTCGGCACCCGCAACGAGAGCATTTCGCGCCTCAAGACTCAGCAATATCAAACGCGCAAGAACGACGAATTCCAGGCGATGGGTCACGAGATCCAACGTTACGAAGACGAAATTCGAAAGCTCGAAGACCAGGAACTCGAGCTGATGGAGCAGGGCGACAAGTTGAAGGTCGAAGTTACGGCCGAGGAAAAAAAAGCTGGCGCGACAAAGGACTCGATCTCGCGGCAAATGAACGATCTCGGCGAGAAATCAAAAACGCTCGAAACCCGGCTCCAAGAGTTAGCGAAAGAGCGAAAGGAACTGGCCGAAAAGATGGACGAGGATCTTCTGAATCGGTTCGAGCGACTGTTCGTGAGCAAGGGCGACTCGGCCATTGTTGCAGTCGAGCATGGTGTTTGCACTGGTTGTCATATGAAATTGACGACCGCGACGGTGAAAGCTGCAGAAGCCGGCAAGGAAATAGTCAATTGCGAACAGTGCGGCCGAATTCTTTACGTCGCGCAATAAGGGTTAGACGTTAAATCGGAATGTGATCACGTCGCCGGCGCGGACTTCGTAATCCTTTCCTTCAATGCGCAGTTTTCCCGCTTCGCGCGCTTTTGCGAAAGAGCCGAGCGCGACCAAATCATCATAGGCGATTGTTTCCGCGGCGATGAAACCGCGTTCGAAATCGGAATGGATCGCGCCCGCGGCGGCGGGCGCTTTTTCGCCGGCATGAATGGTCCAGGCCCGTGTCTCTTTTTCACCGGTCGTCAAAAACGTGCGCAGACCAAGCAAATGATAGACCCCCCGAATTAGCGCGTGGACTCCGCTATCTTCCACGCCGAGACCGCGCAGATATTCGAGCGCTTCTTCCTCGCTAAGATCGGCAAGTTCGCTTTCGATCTTGGCGCTGATTACGAACGCTTCCGTTCCGAAATGATGTTGAGCGTAATCCTGGACAAGATCGACATGCTTGGCGGCGGCATTTGTTTGATCATCCTTTGCGACGGCGGCCAGATCCGTCTCCGCGACGTTGCAGGCAAAAAGAGTTGGCTTTGAAGTCAGGAGATAGAAATTTCGCGCCACGATTTGTTCCTCCGGCTCAAGCGGCGCCGTGATCGCCGGTTTCCCGGAATCGAGATGCGGCAACATTTTCTCGACGACCGCGTTTTCGATTTTCGCGCTCTTCTCACCGGCGCGGACTTCTTTTTGCAATCGGTTATGTCGCTTCTGTAACGACGCGAGGTCGGCCAGGACCAACTCTGTGTTGATGATTTCGATGTCGCGAATCGGATCGATCGTGGCGCTGACGTGATGGATATCCGCATCAGCAAAACAGCGCACGACCTGCACAATCGCGTCCACTTCGCGGATGTGACTGAGAAACTGGTTGCCGAGTCCTTCCCCCGCGCTCGCACCTTTCACCAGACCGGCGATATCCACGAACCGGATCGCGGTCGGCACAATTTTTCTCGAGCGCGACATCTCACCAAGCTTTTCCAAACGCGGATCCGGCACGGTAACGACGCCGACGTTGGGATCGATCGTGCAAAAGGGATAATTTTCCGCCGGCGCGTTGTGCGTCCGCGTAACGGCATTGAATAACGTCGATTTCCCGACGTTTGGCAGTCCAACAATTCCGGCGCTGAGCATGATTCTTCTGTAGCGGTGATTTGTGAAAAGGAAATCGGGCTGGCGGGATTTGAACCCACGACCTCTTGAACCCCATTCAAGCGTTCTACCAAGCTGAACTACAGCCCGATCTCTGGCGGCGTTGACTATCTAGTCGCTCGCCCAGCTCGTCAAAAACGCATCGATTAATTCCGGCAAACCGTCGCTGTAGCCACCTTCAAGAATGGCTGCTGTCGGAATGTCGATCTTGCGTAGCACTTTTCCAAACGACGCGAAGTCTTCTTGTTCGAGTGTCATCTGCACGAGCGGATCACGCGCGTAGGCGTCGAAGCCGGCGGAGACGAGAATCAGGCTCGGCTTAAAGCTGAGCAATTTATCGAGCGCGCGTTTTGCAACATCGACATGTTCTTTGCGCGGTGTTTGGGGGGCGACCGGATAATTGTCGATGTTAGCGAAGGATTTTTCGCCGGTCCCGGGATAAGCAGGGAATTGATGGATCGACGCAAAACGGGTCCGCGGATTGTTCGCGACGATCGCTTCGGTTCCGTTGCCGTGATGCGCATCGAAATCCCAGATTGCAACGCGTTCTGCGCCGTTCTCGAGCGCGTCGAGTGCGGCGATGGCGACGTTACTAAAATAACAGAAACCCATTGCGCGATCGCGCGTGGCGTGATGTCCCGGCGGTCGCATCAAACTGAATGTGCGTTTTCCGGCAAAAGCAGTACGACCGGCTTCGATTCCGGCGCCGGCAGATTTGAGAGCAAAGTCGTAAATTTTCGGAATCGCGGGTGTATCAGGATCGAAATCGCCTTTCGGGTTTTTCACGCGCGCGAGGTGTTCGCGTGAATGTGCGCGCAGCAATTCGTCGTTCGTGGCTGCTCGCGGCTCGCGCCACTGCCATGTTGGATGTCGATCCTTTAGAAGCGGCACTGTTTGCACGATTCGCTGCGGACGCTCAGGATGGCCGGGGCTTGAATATTCGACGCAATGTGGATCGTGAAAAATGATCATCGGGGTTGCAAGATGTCGCTCGAGCGCATATTCGACTACCTCAAATGTTGAACGGACAGAAGATCGTTGTGGTGATGCCGGCCTACAATGCTGCCCGCACCTTGCAAAGAACCTACGACGAAGTGATGCAGCAGGGGATTGTCGATCTTGTTATTGTGGTGGACGACGCCAGCCACGATGAGACGGTGACGATCGCGCGCACGCTCAAAGACGTGCAAGTGGACGTGCATCCGGAAAATCGCGGCTATGGCGGTAATCAAAAAACTTGCTATCGCCTGGCGCTGGCCGCCGGCGCGGACATCGTGGTGATGATTCACCCGGATTATCAATACACACCGCAACTGCTTCCGGCGATGGCATCGCTGGTTGCGAGCGGTTTGTATCCCTGCGTGCTCGCCTCGCGCATTCTCGGCGGCGGCGCGCTCAATGGCGGAATGCCGTGGTGGAAATATGTCGCGAACCGGTTTCTGACCTTCGTCGAGAATTTTTTGATTGGTGCGAAGCTTTCTGAATATCACACCGGATACCGCGCCTTTGCCCGAAGCTTGCTCGAGCGTGTGCCGATCGAGAATAACTCCAACGATTTCGTTTTCGACAACCAGATGCTCGCCCAAATCGTTTGGCTCGGTTCGAAAATCGGCGAAGTGACGTGTCCGGCAAAATATTTACCGGAAGGATCGTCGATTAACTTTCGTCGAAGCGTGCGTTATGGCCTCGGTTGTCTTGGAACGGCGTTGCGTTTCCGCCTGGCCCGCTGGCGTCTCCTCCCGCCACCAGTTTAACGATGCCGACAGTTCCGGCGCAGGCCAGCCCGCGAAACGATCGCGTGATCACAATCGCGGTTTGCATTTTGCTCACCGCCATCATCTGGATCGTTTTTGGGCAAACACTCGGTCACGACTTCGTCAACTTCGATGACGACCGATACGTTTACGAAAACCCTCAGGTTAGTCGTGGACTCACTCTCGACGGATTCAAGTGGGTCTTAACTCATAGTCACGCGAGTCTGTGGCATCCGCTCACGACGCTGAGCCACATGGCGGATTGCCAGGTTTATGGATTGCGGCCCGGCGGCCATCATTTCACCAACGTTGTTTTACACAATCTCGGAGCCATTCTGCTTTTTTTGGTTTTCCGGGGAATGACCGGCCGCACTTGGCGAAGCGCATTTGTTGCGGCGATTTTCGCCGTTCATCCAATGCGGGTGGAATCCGTCGCCTGGATTGCCGAGCGCAAGGACATGCTTAGCGGCGTGTTCTTCATGCTGACGCTCGGCGCGTATCTGCGCTACGTGCGCACTCTGTGCATTTCCCGCTATGTGACGATGTCGATCTTTCTCGCGTCCGGATTGATGTCGAAGGCGACGTTCGTGACCGTGCCGGTCGTGCTGTTGTTACTGGATTACTGGCCATTGCAGCGAGCGAATGATTTTCGCGCGTGGCGACGGCTCGTGATCGAGAAAATTCCACTATTTGTGCTTTCGGCCGCCGCCGCTGTCGCGACCATGTTCGCGCAGACAGTCACGATGGC
>DATNKD010000056.1:0-13888 GCA_035603575.1 Chthoniobacterales bacterium | reverse complement strand
CAGGTCGTGGTAACTCGTCTTATTTCCATCGACATAATCCTGGCGAATCAACTCGACTGCCTTCGCGAAAATGGCGATTTGGGAATAGCCGCTGTCGTCGTCTTGATCGGCAGCGCGCAAGCTGTGAAAGCCGATGCCGGAAAGCAGAGCGAGGAGCAACAGACCGACTGCTCCGATAAGGATACGGCGCTTCATCTTGGATTGGGCCTGCAAACGGTCGGATATTCGCTCATCCAAAATTTTTGGCAACGTCCAAAGCGTCGTCTAAAGTTGCCGCCGTGTTGATCGTTTGCCTGAGAAAAATTCTGGGCTGCGCTTTGATCGCCGCAGCGGCGTGTTTGCCATTGGCGAACGCGGTCGCAGTGCAAACGCCCGACTCGGAATATGAGGCGATAGCGGAGGGATTCATCAAGGGCTACTTCGCCGCGCGCCCGCTTCTCGGCACGGCCATGGGACTGCACGAGTACGACGGCAAGATCACGGATTACAGCAGGCTCGCGCTCGACGCCGAGCTTTCCCGATTGAAGCGGTTCGAGGACCGACTCCAAAAATTCGATCTCGATAAACTGAGTCAGCGTCAGTCGATCGATCTGCGAATTCTGCAGGCCGCCATCCGCAAAGAAATTTTCCAGCGCGAAGCGATGTCGGTCTACGAGCGCGACCCGATGGTTTACGCCCGGGCGGCCGACGTGAACATCTATATCAAACGCAATTTCGCGCCGCTGGACGATCGCGTGCGCAGCATTGTCGCGATCGAATCGCAAGTTCCGAACATCCTTATCGCGGCGAGAACGAATCTCCAACCGGTGCTGCCGAAGCCGTACGTCGAGCTCGCAATTCAGATCGCCAAGGGTTCGGCCGATTTTCTACGAAAAAATCTGGTTGAAGCAGTTGCCGCACTGAGAGACGAACGTGTTCGGACCGAATTCCTGGAGGCGAACCGGAAAGCAGCCACGGCCCTGACCGATTACGCCGCCTGGCTCGAACGTGATAAATTGCCGAGAGCCACCGCCGATTTCGCGCTCGGCGAAGAAAAGTTCCAACGACTGGTGATGGAAACCGAACTTGTCGATCTCGCGCCCGAGAAAATTCTCGAGATCGGGCTGACTCAGTTGCGAAAGGAACAAAAGGCGTTTGCCGACGCGGCCCGGCAAATCGATCCGGACAAATCGCCGGCGGAAGTTTTCAAACAAATGCAAAGCGAACATCCAACGCCGGAAAGCTTGCTCGCCGATATCGGGAAAAATCTCGAACAAATTCGAAAGTTTGTCGTCACCCGAAAGTTAGTGACGATCCCGTCCGAAGTTCGGGCGCGCGTCAAAGAGACACCGCAATATCGCCGCGCGACTTCCTTTGCGTCGATGGATACGCCGGGCGCGTTCGAGAAGCGCGCGGCCGAAGCTTACTATTATGTGACGCCGCCAGAGAGTGAGTGGCCGCCGCTGCAGAAGGACCAATGGCTGACCGCGTTCAATTTTTACACGGCCGACGTTGTTTCCATTCATGAGGTTTATCCCGGGCACTACGTCCAGTTTTTGCGGTTAAACGCTTCGCCCGCGAGTAAAGTGGAAAAGATTTTTGGGAGCTACGCTTTCATCGAAGGCTGGGCCCATTACTGCGAGAAACTGATGGTCGACGAAGGCTACGGAAACGTGACCGGCCCGAATATTAGCCAGGACGACGTCAGGCGCGCTGCGAAATATCGACTCGCTCAGGCGGACGAAGCGCTGTTGCGATTATGCCGGCTCTGCGTCGCGATCAAAATGCACACCCAGAAAATGTCGATCGAGGAAGCGACCAGGTTTTTTCGGGAGAACTGTTACTACGAAGAAAAACCGGCCCGAGCTGAGGCGATGCGCGGCACATTCGATCCCGGCTATCTCAATTACACGCTTGGCAAAATACAGATCCTAAAACTGCGCGACGATTACAAGGCGCAGGAAGGCGCGAATTTCTCAGCCCAGAAATTTCACAACGAACTGCTCAATCACGGCATGCCGCCAATTCGGCTCCTCCGCGAGCTGATGTTGAAAGACAAAGGCAAGTGGGACGAAGTGTTGTAATCGCCTGCCACGCTTAGTCCCGCGACTGGGCCACGAAGACAAGTCAATCGAGTCCCGGCAAAGATGGGGGCGGCGTGAGCTCTTTCTGCGGGGATGGTTGCTCGATTTGCGTAAGCTTCGCATCAAGCTTGGTCATTGTTTTGTCTGTTTCGGAGTAACTACCGGCAGCATTGTTCAAATGACGACCAAGAACACGGAAGTTCTCCTGAATTTTGCCGAAATCACCGCGCAATCGCGATAACTCACCCAAAATTTCCTGTGCCCGCTCCTCAACTTTCATTCCGCGCAGGCCCAACAAAATCGTTTGGATGTAGGCGTAAAAGCTATTCGGCGAAACAGGAATCACTCGCTTGGCCAACGCATAGCTGAAAAGCTGCCGATCTTCTCCGACATCCTCTTTGATGATTGTCTCGTAGTAAACGTTCTCGGCTGGCACGTACATTAGCGCGAAGTCGTAAGTGCCCTCGTCGGGGAGAATGTACTTCGCCGCGATCGCGTCGACGTGCTTTTTAACATCGCGTAGAAACTGTTTGCGCGCAGCAACACGATCCGTCTCCGCTGGCGCCTCGACAACTCGCTTGAAGTTTTCGTACGGGAATTTGGCGTCCGCCGGAACCAATTTCGGACCGATGCGAATCACCGCATCAACTGCGTCGCCACTCTTAAATCGATACGGCATCGTGTAATGCTCTTGTGGCAAAAGTTGCGCCAGCAAATCGCCGAGAAACAATTCCCCCATTCCGCCACGCAGCTTTGGAGCACGCATTATGTTGACCAATTCTTGTGCGGCTTTGCCCACTTCGTGGATCTGGCCAACTTTCTCTCGTAAGTCACCGATCACACCTGCGGCCTTGTCGAGCCGCGTGTTCATTGACGCGGTAGAATGCTGCAGATTCTCCGTAACGCTTTGGCCAAATGTATCGAGCCGCTGTTGAAGCGAGCTGAGTTGCTGCTGCAACATCAATGCACTTTGATCAGGTTGCGACGGTTTGTTGCCTTTCCGCAGAATTACGAAAAGAATCGCCAACACGCCGACGAGCGTAATAGCGACGAGAAGATAAAGCAGCGGGGTCATCTGTTTGTCATGTCGAGCGGAGTCGAGACATCTCTAAATATTTCTGAAACAGTAAGAGAGTCCGCGACTTCGTGCGGAATGACAAGAGCGACTAGAATCGGGTAATGGCTCAATCTCAAACTGAGCCACTACCTAGAATCGCACTTTCATTCCAGCGTAAGCCGCTGTTCCGAGCGCCGGAAAACCGAGCACCTCCGCATAGTGTTCGCCAGTGAGATTATCGACCCGACCGAAGATCGACATGTGGGGATTGATTTCGTATTCCGCGGCGAAGTTCACAAAGTTGTAGTCCTCGATGTCGCGATTTGGTCCAAAGAAATTAGGGTTGAATTCTTCGCGCGCGTTGACCCACTTCGCTTCGAGCGTCGTGCGCAGCTTCTTGCACCAAAGGTACGATGCCGAAACGTAAACCTCATTGCGCGGCCGTCGCGGCAGCCGCGATCCCTGGGGTGCGCCAACATCAGCCGACGAAGTTTTCTCTGCTTCCAAATAAGTGTAGCTCGCCCGGAAATCGAGATCCGCGATGGGTGTAGCGCGTAATTCCGTTTCCACGCCCTGCGTTTCCGCCGCCCCAAGATTCAATGCTTTCTGAAAAGTCTGGTCAAATCCGATCACGTTCGACAGATCGTTATGAAAATAGGTCGCTCCGACTGTGAGGCGCTTTTCCCAAAGCCGTTGTTCAATTCCTGCGTCCCAGCCAAAATCTTTTTCCGGACGCAAACCAAAATTGTTTCCGAAAATCTTGTCCTGACTGCTGGGCGGACTGAATCCGGTCGCGACGCTTGAATGTAGTGTCGTGTCGGTCTTATCGATCTTATAACTGCTGGCGACTCGGTAAGTCCAAATGTCGCCGAACTGATTAAAGTTATCGATGCGCCCGCCCGCGACTAAGACGAAGTTGTAAATGTTGACAGTCGCTTGCAGAAATCCGGCGATCTCTTTCGTCTCGTCGCTGATGAATTTTGGCTGCGGTCCAAACAGCTGGGAAATAAACGGCCGCTCCTGCCCCAATATAACGTGGCTGTAAAAAAAGCCGTTCGTGAGCGTGAGCCACGGTGTCGGTCGGATATCGTTTTGATAATCGAGCTGTGTTCGCCGAAACAGTGCGCGCGTTGCACCAACGAATCCGTCCTGGTTTGGATCGTTGACCTGACGCTCATGATCGTAATCGTAAATCAGCTTTTGTTCCCACCAATCGGTCGGTTTCCAGTCGAGATGCGGCCCGATCAACCATTTCTCCGTCAGCAAATTGTCGAGCGGTCGGGGCATGGAAATCAGGTTGGGACTTCCAGCGTCGCTCAGCGAGTAAGTGATAAGGCTGCCGACCCTGAGTTGCTCACTCAACGACAAGCCGAGCTCCGCAACAACGTCGGTGTTGCGATACTGATTGTTTGGCCGCGCGTTGTCGGTGTCGATGCGGCTGGCGCCAATCGAATAATCGAAGATGTCGATCTTGCCGTCGCTCGCGAGCGCCTCGCGAAACGTGTCGTAAGTGCCACCTTCTTCGCTCAGCGTAATTCCCGGCGGGCCGATTCCTTGTTTCGTGAAAATCTGGACCACGCCAGCCAGCGCGCGCGGACCATAGATGGTGCTTTGCGGGCCACGGACGATTTCGATTCTGTCGAAGTTGTCCGTCGTCAGATTCGCAAAATCAAACTGACCGGCGAGCCCCTGATTGATCGGAATTCCATCGAGCAAAACTTGCATATCCTGGCTCGGTAAGCCGCGCATGAAAACCGAAGTCAATTGGCCACGCGTCCCGGTTTGAACAACAGCCAGTCCGGGAACTTCACGCAACGCGTCACTGACACGCTCGATTTGTTTATTATCGATGTCCGGTGAGCTGATCACGCTCACGCTGGCGGGCGATCGATCGAGGGGAATATCGAACCGCGTCGCTGAAACGACGACTGGCTCGGATTCCGGCAACTGATCGCCATCGGCCGATGTCGATCTAAACGTGTCCTGGGCGCGGACTGAAAATGCCGCGCTCACCAAACTTACTAAAACAAAACATAATGGGCGATTTCGCATAACAAGTTTCCTCCAACTCGAGAGTCGGACTTGTTTGTCCTCCGCTGCCGCGAAGAGCGCATCGCCCAGCTCTCATTCTTCTTTTTGCGAAGAAGTTTTTTCGAATCGTCCGTACACACGGCGACACGAATGAGGTGGAGCGGTCGAATATTCTGGCTCCTGGCTTGTGGTCCCGCATTCACGGAACGCTCCTTCTTCCCGCCTTCACCGTTACCTTTGGCAACGATTGGCCCTGGGAAGTCGTATCCAGTTACAGCAGCGCAACTGCTCCCGGTTTGCACGGGATTTCTCGCGCCGATCCACTTTTTCAAGCTCGCAAAGAACTGAATCGACAACTAGCCGTTCGCGCTTCTCGGCTCAAGACAAATTTGATGAGTCGCGCTATAATTGCCGCCGTGGGTGCATCCGATTCGTCACTGAACTTTGTCGTCACCGGCGGGGCCGGCTTCATCGGCTCCAATCTTACCCTCGCCTTGCAGGAAAAATTTCCCGAAGCGCGCCTGACCCTGATCGACGATTTTCGTTCCGGCGATTTCAAGAATTTGCGCGGCTATCGCGGCGATTTCGTTGCACAAAATCTGGCCACGCTGGATTGGCGCGAACAATTCGGCGACGAAAAGTTCGACGCCATTTTCCATTTAGCGTCGATCACCGACACGACGTTGCACGATCAATTCGTGCAGGTGCATGACAACGTCGAAAGTCTTCGACGGCTCCTGAATTTTGCGCGGCCAGGCAAGACTCGAATCGTTTACGCGTCATCAGCATCCACTTACGGCCCGGCTACCGCAGCGAGTGTCGAATCAAACGGCGCCGCGCCGGCAAACGTCTACGCATTTTCCAAAACGATTATGGACAACGTCGCGATGCGCGAAGCGAAGGAGAACCCAGCCTGGATCATCATTGGGCTGCGTTACTTCAACGTTTACGGCCCGCGTGAAGCGCACAAAGGCGTGCCGGCGAGCATGATTTATCATCTCGCCCAGCAGATGAAGGCGGGCCAGCGGCCACGCATTTTCAAACAAGGCGACCAGAAACGCGATTTCGTTTATGTGAAGGACGTGGTGGAAGGAAGCATTCTCGCGCTCGAAGCAAAGGAGAGCGGAATTTACAATCTCGGCTCGGGCCAGGCGCGCTCGTTCAACGAACTCGTCGATGTGCTCAACAAATGTCTCGGCACAAAATTTCAACCCGATTACATCGAAAACCCGCACGCTCATTACCAAAACTTCACCGAAGCGGACTTGGACAAGGTTCGCAACGCGCTCGGTTACCAGCCGCAATTCTCGCTCGAACGCGGCGTGGCCGATTACGTGCAGTGGTTGTACCCGGCGGAGAAATAATCTTCGGCCGTCATCCCGAACGAAGTGAGGGACCTCACAGTCGAAGCGTAACTCACACAAGCTAACTTGTGTGATCCATCATCGAGCGGGAGGTCTCTCGCTCTGCTCGAGATGACAGACTATCCTTCCCAGAAAAATTTCGTCGGCCGATTAATTTCCGGCGGCAGACTTTTGTGGACTGGACAATTGAGCGCGGTCTGCTCAAGCACTCCCCGATGGGGCGAATTCGCCGGCAGCGGAATATGAACTTCTGACGGAAGGCCAACGATTCTGCGCGGCGCGTCGTTGGACATTTCCTTCTTCACGTCGACCCTCATGCCCTTCAGGTTCACGCCCAGCTCGTCGGCCTTTATTCCCATGGTTGTGCTAATGCAGGTGCCGAGCGCGGTCGCGACCAAATCGGTCGGTGAAAACGCCTCGCCTTTCCCTTTGTTGTCCGTTGGCGCGTCCGTGGCCAGCTTCGCGTGAGAAGGGCCGTGCGTCGCGTCGCAGTGAAGGTCGCCCGTGTATTTGATCGAGATGTTGACCATGAAAAGATTATGCGGCGCGTTTGTGCGCAGCGCAATTGAGCGCGAGTGTTTGGCGCTTGTGGAAGGCTTGACCGTTTAAAGCGGTCAAGCCTTTGCGCGTTGTCAGCGCGAAAAAATTGGTTTTTCCTGAATTTTGTCGGCGTGCAGAGCGAACTCGTCGCCAAAGACGCGCGTAAGATCGACATCATGCAGGATGATCATGTCGGTGTCGTGTTTCTTGTGGTCGTCGTTCTGCCAGCCTTCGTTCCACCAGCAGAAACCGACAATCGCCGGCCAGCGATTTGAAAAGAGATCTTCGAGTGCTTCTTTCGTCCAGCGAACGACATCGATGTGTCGATTGTGTAAGTCACATCCGAACTCCGCGATGATGATCGGCTTTCCCGGCGCGAGCTTGGTTAAGCGCGGATAAGCTTCGCGCATTTTGAACGCGAAACTTTCGGTACCGTCGCGCGCCAACGGCGTGGTCGGTCCGTAGGCGCTAAGCGCGATCCAGTCGCAGTAATTTTCGCCGGGAAAATAATTTTCGAACGCATTCCATTTTCGTTCCGGTTCATCGAGCCAGTTTACATGCCAGAGCCAGGCGAGATTATCAGCGCCTTCGGCCCGCATAAGATCGACAATGTGCCGGTAAGCCGCGATGTAACGCTTCGGTCCTTCGACTGCGCCGCCGTTCCATTTGCCGTTCCAACTGAACCAGTTCCCATTTGGCTCCGTCCCCCACTCGATCAACATTGGCGAGCCAAACGCTTTTGCGTCGCGCGCCCACGCGCGAAGATCGACATCGAATTCTCCAGCGATGATTTTCTGAAGCGAAAACGTTTTCTCACCGTGACGTTGATCGACATCCGAACGCAGCATCAATCGCACGTACGGAATTTTCCCGAGATCGCGAATCCAATTGCACATCGCAACGGGAAACTTGCGCGATTCGAACCAGTTGTTCGAAAAATAAACCCACGCGGTCTTCTTCCCGATTGCTTGCTCGTAGCCCGCCACATCCGCAGGCGTAACGTCGTGCTCGGTCGGATCGTGGGTGTCCGTGCCAACTCCACCCCAATAAAATCCGTGATAAAGTTTTCCGGACGGCGGTGGCAGAATCCGCGGCGATTCAGCGTGTAGAGCGCCGACACAAACGAGAAGCGCAACGGCTATCGTTTTCACCGCCACAATTGTAGGGCAGGCGCTCCGCCTGCCAAATCGGCAACGGACGCCGTTGCCGTACAACCGGGAGACACAAAGGCACCGACAGCGCGGCGCCCTCCGGCAATCTTGGCTTGATCAGCTCTTCTTCGCGGCGTTCGCACTGGCTCAGGATTGCCTTGTCGTCGCCGCTCGCATCGCGCGCGTTGATTGCGTCCCTGAAAAATCTTGCGCGGTTGCGATGCCGTTCTTTGGCGCTAGCGTGAAATATGAATACGAAGGTGATAGGGAAAGATCTGACAAAGGAATCGCCGCGCAGTCCTCGAATTCGCGTTGGCGGCTACGCAATTCTTGGGCGCACGATCGACAAATGCCGTGCGCTCGTCGGCGGCAATATCGGCGAATACCATTTCGATTGCCCACTGGACAACATGCTCTTTGGCTTCAAAGGCGTGAAGGGCGACGACTTCAAGGCGCAGATCGAAAAGGGCGCGAGCGATCAGGAAATGGTAGAATGGCTCAATCGCAACGGCCAAAAGAAGACGCCCGATGAAATCAAACGTTGGGGCGATGAAGTCACGGCAATGAATCCGTACAACGATCCGGAGCGCCGCGAGTGGTTTGTCGAACAGGTGAAGCCGTTAGGGCTCGATCCGGCCAAAACGACGCTGTTCGATTGGCTCGAAAAAGACGACAAAGCCTGCCACGCTCAAAAAGCGGCGTAGCAGTTATCACAGGTGGATCGAGCAGTCCCTTGCTCGATGCTAAAATTTGGCGGCAAGGCCGCATTTGTTTACATCGCCCGCGGAGCGGCCGATCCACCGATTTGGCCCGCCTCGTTATGGTTTAATCAGCGGCGGTGGCTGGTCTTCGGTGATTCCAGTGTCGACGCCGCTGCGGAGTTTGCTGTGCGCAACGCCGTAAAGGAAATAAATTAAGAGGCCGATCGCGAGCCAGACAAAGAAGCGCATCCATGTTTCGATCGGCAGACTTAGCATCAGGACGCCGCAAAAAAGGACGCCGAGAATCGGGAACAGCGGAACGAAAGGCACGCGGAATGGCCGCGGACGGTTAGCGTTCGTGCGCCGTAAAATAATCACACCGAGACAAACGAGGACGAAGGCGAAAAGCGTTCCGATGTTTGTGAGATCCGCAAGCGATCCGATATCGGTCAGCATGGCAACGCCACCAACGGCCACGCCCGTCCAAATGGTTGTGATGTGCGGTGTTCGGAAGCGCGGATGAATGCGAGCGAAGTATTGCGGAAGCAAACCATCGCGAGCCATCGCCATAAAAATGCGCGGCTGCCCGATTTGGAAAACGAGCAGGACTGACGTAATGCCCGCAAGTGCGCCGGCACTGATGAGCGCCGTGGCCCACGGCCTATCGGCAAACGCGGTCGCCACTGCCGCAGGATCGCCGAGATAAGTCGTATACTTTCGCATCCCGGTAATAACGCCCGCCATCAGGACATAGAGGACCGTGCAAATAATAAGACTGGCGATGATTCCGATCGGCATGTCGCGCTGAGGATTTTTTGTTTCCTCGGCCGTCGTCGAGACGGCATCGAATCCAATGAAGGCGAAAAACACGATGGCCGCACCGCTCATCACCCCACCGATTCCGGTTGGAAGAAAAGGATGCCAATTGGTCGGGTGAACAAGGAATGCGCCAAATGAAATCACAAACACCACGACGGCGACCTTGATGATGACGATGGTCGTATTCGTCCGCGCGCTCTCACGAATTCCGTAGATCAAAAGCGCAGTCACAGCCGCAACGACAAGCATCGCCGGAAGATTCACCGCGATTGCGTGGCCGGCAATGGTTGGAAGCGTGGTCGAAGAATAGTTCGCCAGCGTGTCACCGCCTTGCGCAACGATACCACTCGCCGTCGTGTAATCGTTCACCAACCAGAGCGGAAATTTCAGACCAAAGAGGCTGCCGCACAGTCTGACGAAATACCCGGACCAGCCAACCGCGACCGCCATGTTGCCTACCGCATACTCAAGAATGAGATCCCAGCCAATGATCCACGCGATGATCTCACCGAGCGTCGCGTAGGAATACGTGTAGGCCGAGCCCGAGACCGGAATCATCGCGGCAAGTTCGGCGTAACAAAGCGCAGCGAATCCGCATGCGACACCGGCCACGACGAACGAAAGCATAACCGCCGGTCCCGCTCCCGGTCGGCCGAAAACCACGGGCGCATGTGTTATCCACGACTGAATGAAATTGAGCACCGGCGTTTTCAAAATCGACCCGATCGCCTGTGCTTGTTCCCCGGCCGCCGCCGTTCCCGCGAGCGCAAAAATTCCAGTCCCGATGATCGCGCCAATGCCAATGCAGGTGAGAGCGAATGGACCTAGCGCCCGTTTCATTTGCCGCTCGGGCGCGGCCGCTTCGGCAATTAAATGGTCCGGACTTTTCTTCCGAAAAAGGTGAGACGCCATTGGCTGCAGATCGTGTCATCACCGCCTTTTGCAGGTCAATGCAAAGTTTCGATGTTGTAGCGGCGTTCGCCGCGGCGAACGCCGAAACCAAAGAATAGGCGCTTGGCACAAGCGCCTATACAACCTTCTGGCGCAGATTTAGCTGCCAAACCAACCATGATCAACCTGAGCGCGGCCAACTTGATCGGCGGCCTCGTCTTTGGCTCGATCGGCTTCGTCGCCTTCGTTTATGGAAAGCGAATGAATCTTTGGAAGCCGATGTTCCTCGGCATCGCGTTGATGGTTTATCCCTACTTTGTCAGCAATGACTTGGTTATGATTGCAATCGGCGCGATCGGGACAGCGGGTTTGTTCTTTCTGCGATAGACTCACTGCGCGTTTTTTTCGTAATCTCGGCCGCCATGGCCGACGAACCCGCAAAAATTATTCTCGGCGACACTGCGATTTCCGCGCTCGAGCGAAATGCGCGCCGACGGTGGTTTGGGCGAGGCAAAGATCGACAACCTCTGCCGCTGACACATTGCGAAAATTGCGGCGCCGAATTGGTCGGACCGCATTGTGCGCAATGCGGACAGGCCGCGATCGATTATCGCCGCTCGTTTCGACATGTCATTGTCGATGTTCTCGACTCGTTTCTGAATTGGGACTCGAAATTTTTCGCCACCATCGGCCTCCTCATCGTCAAACCGTGGCGGCTGACCAACGAGTTCCTCGCCGGTAAACGTGTACGCTATCTCCATCCACTTCGTCTCTACCTCCTAGCCAGCATTTTGTTTTTCTTTGCCGTCAATTATGGAGCAAGAGGGCTTCACGTTGATCCGGGTAAACTTGGTCCAAAGGACCGGGCCGAAATCGAAGCCGATCTGAAGAACGAAGATTTGCCACCCGAGGCACGCGCGAAATTGGAGAGATTGTTACGCGAACCTTCTCCGGCTCCGGCCCTGCCTCTCCCTTCTGGTTCGCCTTCGCTTTCGCCCGCGTCTTCGCCACGGGTCGAGGCTTCCGCTCCGGCCACGCTACCGACAGATACGCAGAAGCCTAAACAAACTTTCGGGCCAGTGACAGATCGACCCTTTGTGGTTTTTGACGCGGACACGAAATCGTCAACCCCGTTCGAGAAGTGGATCGAGGCGCGCGCCAAGGACAAAATGGGTGAGCACGGAACGAAAATGGGGCTCTTCATCAGCACACTCTTCAGCAATCTCCCTTACATGATGCTTTGCTGTGTCCCGCTGTTCGCGTTTGTCCTGAAAGTTCTCTATATCCGTCGTCACACTTTTTACATCGATCATTTGATTTACGCGCTCCACATCCACACCTTCTTTTATATCGGGATCATCTTGATCGTGTTCGCGACCATTGGCCTCAATCGCACGCTACCACCAACGCTCGCCGGCTGGTGCATTGCGCTGCTTTGGATCGCGTTCGTGATGCAAATATTCTTGTCGATTCGCCGGGTCTATCGACAAGGCTGGTTCATCAGCACGCTCAAATTCTTCGTCGGCGGTTTTATTTATCTAATGGTGCTATTTCTCGCACTGGCCGCGACCTTTTTTATCACGCTCGTCCTGCCGTCTGAC
The DNA here is from genome assembly GCA_035603575.1 of Chthoniobacterales bacterium. Classification (GTDB taxonomy): domain Bacteria; phylum Verrucomicrobiota; class Verrucomicrobiia; order Chthoniobacterales; family UBA10450; genus AV40. Next base: position 1,670 of record DATNKD010000056.1, on the reverse strand, counting down.
TAAGTCAGCAATCGCTTCGCTTCGGCAAGTGCTTTGTCGATCTTGTCCGCGTCGGTGCCGCCACCTTGCGCGCTTTCCGGACGGCCACCGCCTTTGCCGCCGACGATCGGCGCGATTTGTTGGATAATCTTGTTGGCCTGAAATTTCGAAGTCAGTTGCTTTGGAACGACTGCGACGAGCGCGACGTTACCATTTTGCACTCCAACGAGAACGATCGGGCCGTCAAACTTTTGCTTCAGTGCGTCGGCGACCGCTTGCAGCAGTTTGGCGTCGGCATCTGGCACGCTGGCCACACAGATTTTCTGGCCGATTTTGGATGAGGCCAGCTCGCTTGCGATTTGCGACGCGCGGCTGCGCAAATCGGCCCCCGCTTCCTTCGCGTGTTTCTTTTCCCACTCGCGAACATCGACATCGAGTTTTTCCAGATGTGCCGCGCGCGCGTTGATCTGCTTCAGCATCTCGTCTGTTTGCACCGTGTCCGTGAAGATTGGCAGCGGCGGGAGATCGGGCTTCTTTCGCAACAACGTTTCGAATTTCTCCTGCTGGCGCGCCGCTTCTTCGCGCGCCCACACACGCGCCGCGTCGCCGGCAACAGCTTCAATTCGCCGCGTGCCGGCGGCAATTGCTTCTTCCTTCACGATCCGGAACGAGCCGATCTCGCTTGTCGATCTCACGTGAGTGCCGCCGCAAAGTTCCATCGAGTAGCCGTTTAATTTCTTCGGCTCACCGCCGATCTGAACGACGCGGACCTTGTCGCCGTATTTCTCACCGAAGAATTGCTGGATGTCGTTGCGCTTCTTGGCTTCCGCGTAAGGAACATCAGGAACGTAATAAACTGGAGCATTCTCTCGGATTTTTTCGTTCACCAATTTTTCTACATTCCGTTTTTGTTCCGGAGCCAGCGCTGCGCTCGAAAAATCGAACGTTAATTTTTCCGGGCCAACGTAGCTTCCTTTCTGCGCCGCATCGCGCGAGACAACTTCATGCAACGCCCAATGCAACAAATGCGTGACCGTATGATGTCGCTCGATCGCGCGCCGACGTGACTCGGCAACTCTGACTTCGACTTCCGTCCCAACAGGTGGTGCATCTTTGTCGCGCAGCACATGCAAAATTCTGTTGCTGCTCTTTTGGGTGTTGATGATCGGCCAGACTTGTTCCCCTTTCCGCAGTTGACCTGTGTCACCAACCTGTCCACCCATCTCCGCATAGGCTGTTGTGATAGTCAGAACGACTGCGGATCTGCCGGTCGCATCAAAGACATCAACGACCTTCGCAGTTGTCGTAAGTTCGTCATATCCGACAAAGCGCGTCCCAACTTGCACGGATAGGGTGCCTTCCATTGTTAAATTGCCGGCGAGCGGCGCAGCCAAATGGATGACTTCCTTTTTCTGAGCTTTGCGGGCGCGCTCGCGCTGCTCCTCCATCAACTTTTCAAAGCCGGCAACATCGACAGTGAGCCCGCGCTCGCGCGCTATGAGCTCAGTTAGGTCGAGAGGAAAACCGTATGTGTCGTAAAGTTCGAACGCTTTATCGCCTGGAATTGTTGGATGGCCACCGAGTTTCTTCTCAAAAAGATCAGCGTTAGCATTTTGGGCAACGATAACCAGCGAAGGGCGCTCGATGTTCGGTTCACTTAGATCTTGCCACTCAAATGGTCTGAGATGACG
>DATNKD010000055.1:0-5140 GCA_035603575.1 Chthoniobacterales bacterium | reverse complement strand
TAACAATGCCCTCAACTCATGCGTGTACTCATTGCAGACGATCAGGCGGGCGTTGGCAGCACTCTGGCTTTGCTCGTTTCCGCGGCCAAACACCACGTCGTTAAAGTCGTTAGTTCCGGTGTGGACGCAATCCGGGCCTATCACACTTACAAACCGGACGTCGTGCTAATGGATTATTCCATGGGCAGAATCAACGGAGGAACAGCCTGTCGATACATCCTGACGGAAGATCCCAGGGCCCGGATTATCTTTGTTTCCAGCCGCCCCGCGACTGATCTCGCTGATATTGGCGCCGTTGCGCTCCTGCCAAAGCCTGTGGATCTGAAGGAACTCGAAGAGCTTCTTAATAATATGGACGCGCAACTCGATTTCGATTACGCGCGCGCCGGGTAAGCGCAGAAGCTTAATTCGTTCGCTGCTACTTGAGGCGACGAAATTTGCGTTCTTCAGCTGCGGCGTTTCCGTTAACGGGTGACGACATCGCGTCCGGCGAAGAAAAATGGCGGTAACATTTTGATCGGCACTGCGAGCTGGACCGATCCCGGATTTGTCGAGCGTTGGTATCCAAAAAAAATGGCGGCGCACGAACGACTCGCCTGGTATGCACAACATTTCGAGATGGTCGAGGTCAATTCGACTTTTTACTCGGTTCCGGACGCACGAACGGTGGAGCGTTGGTGCGCCACTACGCCGGATAATTTCACCTTCGACGTCAAGGTGCATCAGCTCTTTTCGTTTCACTCGACCCAGCGAAAATTATTGCCGCCGGAATTGCAACGGCTTGCCCAGACCGATCCAAAGGGGAAGGTGAACGCGTCGCCAGAACTGCAAGGTGCGCTTCTCGAATCTTTTCTGCGGCCGATGTCGATCTTGCAATCGGCTGGAAAGCTCGGCGTGTTTTTGTTGCAGCTTTCGCCGGCGTTCTCCCCGCGGAAACATGAGCTGGGCGAACTAAAACCACTGCTCGAAAGGCTGGCCGATTATTCGCTGGCGATTGAATTTCGAAATCGCAACTGGGCGGTGGGCGATCAATTACGATCGACAATCGACTTTCTGCGCAAGCATCGAGTCGCGTTTGTGAACGTGGACGCTCCCGCGGCCGATCATTTTTCAATCATGCCTTCCGATTTAAATGAGATCACGAATCCGAATTTCAGTTATTTGCGACTGCATGGGCGCGATGCCAAGGCGTACTTGACGGGCACGACCGTGGCGGCGCGCTTCAATTACGATTACTCGGACAAGGAGATTGACGATCTCGCTGAACGCAGCCGGAAACTCGCACGCGAAGTGAAGGACGTGCACGTGGTGTTCAACAACAACAATCTCGATTACGCGCCGCGGGCAGCGACGCGTCTCAGGGCAGCGCTCGGTCAATTGGTCGCGTTGCCCTCGCGGGAGACACCCGAATTGTTTTAGGCTACACTCGCGCTCGTGCCACAGTCGCCATCAGTTGGAGAGCGCGGTTACGGGCCGCGTTTGCCCGATTTTCTGGCCCGAAAAAAACAGTGGTTGGCCGATCATCACATGACGTTGATGACGATGGCGGACACGCCGCACTCGATCGCACTCGGCTCAGCCATCGGGATTTTTTTTGGATTCACGCCGCTTTGGAGTTTGAAAACGCTTCTTTCCATCGCCGTCGCGTGGATATGTCGATGTAATAAGGTCGCCGCCGCGATCGCGGTCACGATTCACGACGTTCTGATCTTCGTGATGCCGGCCATTTACTTTGCCGAGTACAAGGTGGGTTGCTGGACGCTGCATCGGCCGCCTCCGGTGCATCGAATCCGATTCCACTTTGGATTGTATGATTATTTACACTGGGACGTGTTTCTGAGAGTCGTGTGGCCGGCGTTTATTGGCTCGCTCTTTCTGGCGATCCCATCAGCGGTCGTCGTTTATTTTGTGATGCGAATGCTGATTAGCCGGGCGCGGTCGCCCCAGGCCTCAGCTTGAGGAGCGTTTCCGGCAGGCGGCGCGACACTTTTTCTCCTTCGAACGGCACGGGAGTTGCATCACAAAGCGTCAAATGGCTCGCCTTGTGCCCCAAGTAGGCCCGAAGCGGCCAGCACTAAATCATATGAAACCAGTTATCGTTATCGCTTCAAGCCTTCTGCTTTGCTCATGCGCCGACATGTATGTCACCCGGACCGAAGTGGCCACGCCCGGCGGCCGCACCGCCGGCGCTGTTATCGATGCCAAGGATTACGGCTCAAAAGGCGTCCACATGATCACGAACTGCGGGGTCGGGGCGTACAATCCGCGCGCTATCTATATTAGACCTTTCTGCATCGACACCGCCGTCTTCAGAGGGGATGAGGCGTTAAGTGACGGCGAAATGCCAATTCGTAAAGCCCTGTCGCCAGTGGAGTTTGCCAATGATTTAAAGGAGCAATTGGAAAAAATCGCGCCGGCTAGAATTTTGAAGGATACCGAAAGGCCGCGGACCGGCTGGCTGGTCGAGGGCCACTTTCAGTTGATCGACGGCGGAGATCCCTATGCTCGGTTCTTCGCCGGGTGTGTTGGCGCCGGGCAGTCATTCCTGGCGCTGCATGTCCGAATCACCGATGTCGATCGGCGCACCGTCGTTTACGAATTTGACATGGCCGGTGGCAGCCGCTTCCAAGGCAGGCACGGAACGGTTCGTGCGAGCGGCCTCGGACGAGCGACACACTTCGATCTCGTGAATGCGGCGGAACGAATTTATCTGACTTTGAGCGCGAATCCTTACCGTTATGGTGAGCGGGCCAACGTCAGTTTGCCTGAATAAGTCGGCGTTCGCGTTTTCACGGGTTGCCAACTGATCGGCGGCGATTAACGTCCTGCCGTTTCAAACCGTCGCCCGTGATTTTTACACGCCGCTTTAGCATCATTGTCGCCGCGCTTCTGTTTGGCGCCCTTCGTTCGGCTTTTCCCGCGCAAGCACAGATCGTTGTCGATGCGCAGACCGGATTTGTTTTGCAGGAACACGAGTCGAAACAGAAACGTCAAATTGGCAGTTTAACGAAAGTGGCCACCGCAATGGTTGTTCTGGATTGGGCGGAGCACAAAGGCGGTGATCTGAATCAGACCGTTGTGATTCCGCCTTCCGCGTTTGTGGGCACCTTGGAAAACAACATCGGCTTTCAGCCCGGCGATGAAATTGCGTTGCGCGATCTGCTTTACGCCGCACTGGTTCAGTCGGACAACGTCGCTGCTTACGCGCTCGCGAGTTATGTTGGATCGATAATTCAAGGGCCGGCAGCAGCGGGACAGAAATCGAAACTGACCGCGATCGATGTGTTCGTCACCCAGATGAACGCGCTGGCCAAGCAATTGAAAATGGAACGGACGCGCTTTGTGAATCCGCACGGCGTTGACCAAAATGTGAAACCGCTTCCCTATTCAACGGCTGAAGATCTGGGCCGGCTGACGCGTTATGCTCTGAACAAAGCGAGCTTTCGGTTTTACATTTCCCAGAAGGAACGCCAGATCTCGTTTCGTCACGGAGGCAAAGAGCGGCGCTACCTTTTGCGCAACACCAATGAACTTCTCGGAACGCAAGGGATCGACGGTGTGAAAACCGGACGGACCGCGCGGGCGGGCGAATGTCTGGTTTTATCGGCGAGTCGGGAATCGGAAATCGTGAAAGAAGGACAAGGCGTCAGGATTTTTCCGCGCCGCATCATCGTTGTCTTGCTCGGCAGCAGCAGTCGATTTGCCGAAGGCGCCCAACTCATTGGCCAAGGCTGGCAGCTTTACGATCAGTGGGCGGCCGGCGGCCGGCTTGTCGACCCGAAGAAAATGCTTTGATTGTGTCTTCGCCATGAAGACGCGTATTGGAGTTCTCACCAGCGGCGGGGATTGTCCGGGTCTCAACGCCGTTTTGCGGGGTGTCGTGCTCGCGGGGGAAAAACTTGGCTGGGAAGTGATCGGATTCCGCGACGGCTTCGAAGGTCTGTTGCCGCCCGGCGATTATGTCGTGCTCGATCGCAAAAGCACAGAAGGCATCATGGCGCTCGGCGGAACGATCATCGGCACAACGAACCGCGGTCATTTTATCGCAAAAGTCGGCGCGGGTGATCGCGCGGTCGTTGCGAGCGAAGTGATCGCGCGCGCGAAAAAAGTTCTGCACGAGTTGCACGTCAGATCGCTCGTCATCGTCGGCGGCGACGGTTCGATGACCACAGCGATGCAAATGCAGGAAGCGGGCATCAATTGCATCGGTGTTCCGAAAACGATCGACAACGACATCGAAGCGACGGCGATGACATTCGGATTCGATTCTGCCGTCGCCGAAGTGATGGACGCACTCGATCGTTTGCACACAACAGCGACGAGCCACAAGAGGGTGATGGTTGTCGAAGTAATGGGACGCCACGCCGGCTGGATCGCACTTCACGGCGGCATCGCCGGCGGCGCGGACATTATTTTAATTCCGGAGATCCCATTCGATTATGACAAAATCGCGGAGGCGATAAAGAAACGCGAGGCTGCCGGCCGACTCGGCTCGCTCGTTGTCGTCGCCGAAGGCGCGCGGCCAAAAGACGGCCAGCAAATTAAGCGCGATATCGAAGGCGGCGAATTTCGGCTGGGCGGAATCGGCGACGTCGTCGCGCGCGAGATCGCGGAACGAACCGGTAAGGAAACACGATCGTGTGTGCTCGGGCATTTGCAACGCGGCGGCGCACCCACCACGCTCGATCGGATTCTGGCCACGCGCTTCGGTGTTAAAGCTGTGCAGTTGGCCAACGAAGGACATTTCGGTTCCATGGTTAGTTACCAGAACTATCAAGTGAGACACGTGCCGATTGCGGACGCCGTGAACCGTTTGCGCTTGGTCCCGCCGCACGGCGAGATGGTGCAGACCGCGCGGGACGTCGATATCTCGTTCGGCGACTAGATGTCGATCATATCTCGCACAACGATCACAACGGACTCAAAGGAAATTCTTTGATTCGTTGAGAACCTCAGTGATCCTTTGTGCCCCTTAGTGCGATGAAAATGAAAATCGTCTTGGCATATTCCGGCGGTCTCGACACCTCCGTGATTCTTCGCTGGCTGAAAGAAAATTATAAGGCGGAGATCACTGCCTTCTGCGCAGACATTGGTCAGGAAGAGGAGCTCGCCGGATTGGAGGACAAAGCGTTAAAGACCG
>DATNKD010000054.1:0-5158 GCA_035603575.1 Chthoniobacterales bacterium | reverse complement strand
GATTCTCGCGAATTCGAAACCGGAGAACGTCATTTTGCTCGAGATCGAGCCGGAGAAACAAAAAACCCGGATTGATTTCGCGGCGACCGAACTGCTCCTGGGAATTCAGTCTGTTTGCGTAACGAAAATCAGAAAACGCGGGCGACAGTTATTTTACGATCGGGATGGAACCACGACCCGCGTCGAGCGGATCTATAACCGCGTCATCTTCGACGAGCTCGGGCGCCGGCCCGATCTGACATTACAATTTAGTTTCCAGGACGAGCTCGACGTCACCTGGATCGCGCACCCGAATTGGTATTACAGGATTAGCAAACATTCTTTGCCATTCATCAAGACAGCCCACACGTCACCGGTATTTTTTGCGGACGAATTTCCGGCAGGCGAAGAGATCGACAATTATGTTTTGAAGCCGCTCTATTCATTCGCCGGTCTCGGTGTCGATATGGAGCCGACGCGGGAGAAACTCGAGGCGCTGGAAAATCCGAGAAATTGGATCCTGCAAAAGAAAGTCGAGTACGCGTCGTTTGTCCCGACAGTTGACGGCCCGAAATCGAAAGCGGAGCTGCGGATGATGTTTGTTTGGTCGGAACGAGGCGAACCGGTCCTGCTCAACAATCTTGTCCGGATGAGTCAGGGAAAAATGATGGGCGTCGATTTCAACAAAGATAAAACCTGGGTCGGCTCCAGCATCGCGTTGCACGACCAATAATCGGCAGCGCCGATTACACTGCCCGAGTTTTGATATTAATCTCGGAGGTGAGCGTCTGATGAACCGGACACTTGCCCGCGACTTCGATGAGTTTGGCGCGCTGCTCCTCGGTCAGCGATCCGGTCAGCTGAATGTCGAGGTCGATCCGGTCGATCTTTCCCTCTTTGGTCTCGCAATCTTCGCAATCGGCCGCGTGGATCTTTGAGTGCCGAAGCGAAACGGTGATATTTTCGAGTGGCCAGCGCCGTTTTCGCGCATAAAAGCCGATCGTCATCGATGTGCACGAGCCGAGCGCGGCGAGCAAAAGATCGTAAGGCGTAGGACCCGTATCGGTACCGCCGTACGAGACGGGTTCGTCTGCATAGAGTTCGTGGGAATCGATCTCCACTTCTTGGGCGAAGCCTGCTGCTGTGCCGTGAATACTCACGTGAGCTGGTTCTGCTTGTTCGGTTGTTGCCATAGCGAATGTCGATCAAACAACGCATGCCCGATGAGGGCAAGCCAACAACAAGGTCAACGTGCTTCCGGTTTCATCAGTTCTACGACTTCGGCCGAAGTGCGGACCGGAATAATTTCGAACTCCATCAAATCTTTCCAGTTGTCGATCCAACGCTCGAGCAGAACAAAATCCTCCGTCTCCATAACCTGCCAGCAGGTTTTGAGATGATGATCGATCCAGCTCGAAACATAGTTCAAGCCTTCCGGCATCATTCGACCTTTCTCGCTGAGTCTCCGATAAATCGCAGGCGCGTCCTTGAACCGCTCAATCACCATGTAATGCATCGCGCAACTATTTTAATTCTTCGTTGGTTTCGGCGAACGCTTTGACCGCGAATTCCAAATCTTCGCGCGAGTGCGCGGCGCTTACTTGGACGCGGACACGTGCGGTGCCGTGCGGCACGACCGGATAGAAGAAGCCGATCACGTAAACGCCTTTCTCGAGCATGCGCGCGGCGAACTTTTGCGATTTGGCGGCGTCGCCGATCATGATCGGTACGATCGGATGCACACCGGGCTTGATCGTGAGACCGCGCTGAGTCACTGCTTCGCGAAAATACTTCGTGTTCTCTTCGAGTTTGTCGCGCAATTGGGTCGACGCCGCCAGAATTTCGAGCGCCTTCAAACACGCCGCCACAATCGGCGGCGCGACCGTGTTGGAAAATAAATACGGCCGTGATCGCTGCCGCAAAAGATCGACAATCTCTTTGCGCCCGCTGGTGAAACCGCCGCTGGCGCCGCCGAGCGCTTTGCCAAGCGTGCCAGTGATAATGTCGATCTTGCCCATCACGCCGCGATATTCGTGAGTGCCGCGCCCGGTTTTGCCGAGAAATCCAGTCGCGTGCGCGTCGTCAATCATCGTCAGCGCGTTATATTTTTCGGCGAGATCAACGATCGATTTTAGATCGGCGATCGTTCCGTCCATCGAAAAGCAGCCGTCGGACGCGATCAAACGGAAGCGCGCGTCCTTCGCTTCTTTCAGCTTGGCCTCGAGATCGGCCATATCGTTGTGTTTGTAACGAAACCGTTGCGCCTTGCAGAGCCGGATGCCGTCGATGATCGAGGCGTGATTCAATTCGTCGCTGATGATGGCGTCTTTCTCGGTGAGCAATGTCTCGAAGAGACCGCCATTTGCGTCGAAGCAGGACGGGTAAAGAATGGTTTCCTCGGTGCCGAGAAATTTTGTGAGCGCGGCCTCGAGTTCTTTGTGAAGGTCCTGCGTCCCGCAAATAAAACGCACGCTGGCCATGCCGAGCCCGTGAGTATCAAGCGCTTCTTTGGCCGCTTTGATCAGCTCGGGATGATCGGCTAGGCCGAGATAATTGTTCGCGCACATGTTGAGCACGCGTTTACCACCCTCGACTGCGATGTGCGCGTCTTGTGGCGAAGTGATAATGCGCTCCGTTTTGTAAAGTCCCTGCGACTTTATTTCCTCGAGCGTTTGGGAAAGCTGCTTTTCGAATTCGGCGAGCATAAGCCAGTTTCAGTCAAACGGCGTCCGATGCAAAATGAGTCGTCGCTTAATCCTGCCAGCCGCGCGCGACGAGAAGTGGAACATTTTCATTGCTGTTTACGCTAGCCATCGGCTCGAGCACAACCTCGCCCGCAATGACGTGAGCATTGAGAAAGGAACCGAGTTCGATTGACCAAAATGCCATGTAGCCGGTCCAGCCAAGCTCGGGATGGGGCGCTGGGCCCAAAGTGGCTGGCATATTCTCCAGAGGCGGGCGCGCGCCACCGACGATCCAGACGCGATGATAGGATTCCAGGGTTTGGCGAATCGCTTCGCGCACGTCGCTGAGCGGATCCAGCTCCATCATCTTGGCTTTCATGAGATCGTAACGATGGATTCGATGTTCGTTCATCATGGGAACGGTGATCCAGGGAGTCGAACCGTGATAGTATCGATAGAACGACGGCGCAAAATGCCACGGGTTGACGACGATCAAATCGTTCGCGCTCGCTTCTTGTTCAAGTTTTTGCGCGATGAAATCGATATCGGTCAGGCGCTGGCGCGCGCTGTTCCACAAGGTGAAAGGCAGGAACAACAGAGTCGCGATGGCAAAAAGCACCCGCGCGATCCTAATCCACCGAGCGCGCGCCAACATTCCGCTGATTAAATCAATTGCGCCGGCCAGGACGCAAAGAAGGGGAAGATAATACCAGGGCCGCGTCGCATAACTGAGGATTTTCAGGAATGCATAGTAGGCAAAGATCGACAATGTGCTGACTGAGATCAGGAATAAAAGCAGATGAGATTCGTTGAATGATTTCTCACGGCGCAAAGTCCACCAGCGCCAGATCCCTCCGAGCACGACCAGCGGCACTGCGGCGCCCCAAAAAAAGGCCAGGAGCGGGCCCTGTTCCTCGAGCGCGATACGAAATTTGCCCCACAAGGAAAACAGGGTCGCCGGATATTTCAGAACCACATTCCAGTCTGCATCGACGTAGGATTTCAGATAAGGGACGAACGAGAGCGCGCAAATCGCCGCGCATACACAAGCGATCGTCGCTTGCCGGAATCGCCGCTGCGAGATGAAGACGAGCAAGGCAGACGTTGCAATCGCTGCGATCAAAGGGAGCGCGTTGACCATAATCTGCACACTGGCGATCGCGATAATCGTCGCGTAAACGGCGTTCGCGGTTGTCGGCTGACGGACTGCTTTTGCTGTCAGCCCGAGAGTTAGAAGTAATAAAACGGAGCCAAGTCCGTAACCGCGCAGCGAGGTTCCCCAAATCAAAAACGTCGCGTTGAGTCCGAAGAGAGCAAGAAACAAGAGCGGCCCGCGGTCTCCGGCTGCACGCAAATTGAACCAGGCGACGGCGACCATCGCCACGCCGACGATAAATCCGAACCACCGCAAACTGGTGTCGCTTGCGCCGAAAAGAGCAGCGTAACTCCGGATCGTCAGCGGAAATGGAAGCGGAAAAGCTTCGTGTTGAAAATTTGACGCGACTTCGGCAAGCGTCGGCATTTGGGCGAGCTGCACGGTTGCGGCTTCATCTCGCCAGAGCGCGCCGGCATGAGTGACGCGGACAATCAGGAGAAACAAAACCGCGGCGGAAAGAAGAACCGCGACGATCCACTCGGCGTATTTGATGAGTTTTGGGTTCACTTAACGATTCGGTTGGCCGATTGAAATGATTGCCGCTGATTTTGTCGTGGAAAAAACGCCTTGCGCGGCTGTGAATAACTGTTAATAAGTCCAGCGATCCGCCTTGACCCACGCTGAACTTCGCAGCCTCGCCCTGGCCGTTCTCGCGGCCTTCATCGCAATCATTCTCCTCAGCGCTTGCGGGACAACCTCGACTCGCGCGCTTCCGGCGTACGAAGCGCCTCTGGTAAAAACGGATTTCCAAAATGTCCGGACCACGGCCTACACCCATACCGAAGCTGATCACACTCAGTATGGTTCGCGCAACGCGCTCGGCGGCGAACTCCACGCAGCCGGACCGGCGATTCATCGCGCTGAAAACGTGAGGCGCGCGGGCGCGATCTCCGACAGCGACGATGTCGATGTAATCAACATTTCAAATACCGACGCGAAGTTGCAGCCGTTCTCGATGCAGGAAAAGAAGGCGACGCGCGTGACGACGATGACTACGGCAACAACCCGAGTAACGAAAACGACAACGGTGCGCGGCGCGAAGCGCGCAGTTGCGGTTAGCAAACCACCGAAAATTGGAAGCGCCGCCGCCGATTGGTCGCGCTGGCCGATGGGCACGACGTTTCGATTGCTATCGACCGGACAACTTTATCGCGTCGAGGATTACGGTTGGGCGTTGAGTGGCCGAAACACGATCGACCTTTACATGTCCAACCAGCGCGACATGAACACGTGGGGCGCGCGCCAGGAACCGATCCAAATTCTGCACTGGGGCGATGCGCAACAAAGTTTGCAGTTCCTCCAATCGCACACGGACTACACGCATATCAAACGGATGGTG
>DATNKD010000053.1:0-6740 GCA_035603575.1 Chthoniobacterales bacterium | reverse complement strand
GGCCGGAAACGGGCGTCAAAGATCGTGCGAGTTACGCCATTAGACAGAATAAGCTGACGTTTGTTCTAACAACGCCAACGCGGCCGAACAATCCAATCGCAGATCACATTTCTAAACACGGCGACGGCGTCAAAGCGATCGCGCTCAAAGTAAAAGATGCGACGTCAGCTTGGAAAGAGACGACCAAGCGCGGCGGCAGAAGTTACATGGAGCCGAAAACATTGAAGGACGAGCACGGCAAAGTCGTCATGAGCGGTATCCACACCTACGGCGAGGTCGTGCACGTTTTCGTTGAACGCGACGATTACACCGGCCCGTTCATGCCGGGCTTCGAGAAATGGGATCCGGGTTTCGAGACGAAAGAAACAGGACTGCTCTATTGCGATCATTGCGTCGGCAACGTCGGTTGGAACCAGATGAATCCGTGGGTGAAATTTTACGAGGACGTGATGGGGTTCCGAAACATTCTCACTTTCGACGACAAAGATATCTCGACCGAATACTCCGCGCTCATGAGCAAAGTCATGAGCAACGGGAACGGTTTCGTGAAATTTCCGATCAATGAACCCGCGGAAGGGAAAAAGAAATCGCAGGTAGAAGAATATCTCGAGTTTTACAACGGCGAAGGCGTCCAGCACATCGCGATCGCGACCGGCGACATTGTCAAAACCGTAACTGAGCTGCAAAAGCGCGGCCTCGAATTTCTAAATATTCCATCCACTTATTACGATACGCTTCCGGAGCGTGTTGGTCACATCGATGAAGATCTGGGGCCATTAAAGCGTCTCGGGATTCTGGTCGACCGCGATGACGAAGGTTATTTGCTCCAGATATTTTCGAAGCCAGTGGAAGATCGGCCGACGCTGTTCTTCGAAATCATCCAGCGCAAAGGCGCAAAGAGTTTTGGCAAAGGAAATTTCAAGGCGCTGTTCGAAGCGCTTGAAAAGGAACAGGAACGTAGAGGCAATTTGTAAGAGGACAAGACAATGCCGTATTACCACAAATTAGGCGAGATGCCGCGGAAGCATCATATCTGGTTTCATCGCAACGGGGCCGCGCCGACGTACAAGAATGAAGGCATCGCCTACGAGCACGTCATCACCACGGAAGGTTTCAACGAAGCCTACTCGATCATGTATCATCTGCGGCCGCCGACGCGCGTCCGCAACGTCAAGCTCTTGAAATGTGAAGAGCTAAAGAAAGTGACTGACAGTCCGCTGCGTCATCATCATTTGAAGACGGCGAAAATTCCGCGCCGCGGCGACATTTACACCGGACGGATCCCGATTCTTTTCAATCAGGACATGACCGCGTATCGCGGGCGGCCGGAAAAAGCCTACGGCAAATACGAGTATTACCGGAACGGCGGTGCGGACGAGATCATTTTCATTTTTAAAGGCGGCGGAACACTGGAAACCGTTTTCGGAAAGCAACGTTACCGCGCGGAAGATTACATCGTGATTCCGCGCGGAATCACATACCGGCTGGTGCCCGACAAAGTGGAAGAAGAAGATTATCTGGTCCTCGAATCCTCCGGCCCGGTCCGAATCCCGAAACGTTATTTGAACAGCGAAGGTCAGATCAAAATGGGTTCGCCTTATTCCGAGCGCGACTTTCATGCGCCAAGTGAGCTCAATACGGTCGACAAGGAAGAAGATGTTGAGATCCTGGTGAAAGACGGTCCGCGCTGGACCTGCGTGACGATGGCGCATCATCCGTTCGATGTCGTCGGCTGGGACGGCTACGTTTATCCGTTCACGTTCAACGCGCAGGATTTCGAGCCAATCACCGGGACGGTGCACCAGCCGCCGCCAATTCATCAGACGTTTGAGATTCGCGGCTATGTTGTCTGCACCTTCGCGCCGCGTCTGCTCGATACCCATCCCGAGGCGATGAAAATTCCGTGGGTGCACGACAACGTCGAAGCGGACGAAGTTTTATTTTATGTGCGCGGAAATTTCGGATCGCGTCGCGGAATCGAGCCGGCGTCGATCACGCTCCATCCACGCGGAATTCCGCACGGCCCGCATCCGGGAACGATCATGGCGAGCAAGAACGCGCTCCGCACCGAAGAGCTCGCGGTCATGTTCGACACCCAGCACACGCTCGAGCTGACCGAGCAGGCGGTCGCGCTCGACGACGAGAAATATCCGCAGAGCTGGTTGGATTAAAGGGATTGTCGATCTTGCGAACGTTTGACCCTGAAATTGAAACTGAAGATCGGCTGTCGCGGTATGCCGAGCCATTGCCGCCCGGCCAACTCGGGAAGTTAACGAAAATCTATCGCGATCTGCTGGATGCGATTGGCGAAGACTCAACGCGACAAGGTTTGGCCAAGACGCCGGCGCGCGCGGCGCGGGCAATGGAATTTCTCACCCAAGGTTATCGCCAAAGCGTGGAAGAGATCGTCAACGATGCCATCTTCGATTCCGACGCGAGCGAGATCATTCTGGTTAAAGACATCGAGCTTTATTCGATGTGCGAGCACCACTTGCTTCCGTTCATCGGACGCGCGCACGTGGCTTACATTCCGAATGGCAAAGTGATCGGACTTTCGAAAGTGGCGCGCATTGTCGACGTCTTTGCGCGGCGTTTGCAAATTCAGGAAAATCTCACCACCCAAATCGCCGAGTCGTTGATGGACTGTCTGGAGCCCAACGGCGTCGCGGTCGTGGTGGAAGCAAAGCATCTTTGCATGATGATGCGCGGGGTAGAAAAACAGAACTCGGTGATGAAAACCTCCTGTCTGCTCGGCGCGTTCAAAGAAGACGCGCGCACCCGCTCTGAATTCCTCTCGTTGCTTAAGGAATGATTGTACGGCGTCTGTGTCGGACGCCCTTTAAATTAAGTGCCGTCTCAGAGAGACGGCCTACAATTCATTAGCACCATGCTTCTGACGGTCAGTAAACGGCTTGAGTTTTCGGCCTCGCGCCGGCTGTTTGTTTCGCGCTGGAGTGACAGTGAAAACCTGGCCGCATTTGGCTCGGAAACTAGCGCTCGCTACGGAACCGGTCGCAATTACATCGCCTATTTTATTTTCAGCGGCCAGGTCGATCCGGTCACTGGAATGCTCATCAACATCAGTGAAATCAAGAAACGCGCGGGCGAAATTGTCGACGACCGGTTCGACCATAAATTCCTGAACGAGGACAATCCCGCGTTTCATGAAGCGCCGCCAACGCCTGAAACCATTGCGCGTCAGCTTTTCACCGATGTCGCGCCGTCTTTTGCCGATGTCGATGCAAAACTGGTCGCGTGTCATCTGATTGAGACTCCTGATCGAAGCGCGACGTTTTATGCCGATGGCGCGTGCGAAGCCAACTATTGGTTTGAATTTTCGGCGGCACGACAGACGATGTCGCCTCGCCTGACGCCGGCAGAGAATGAGCGCGTCTTCGGCACGGCTGCAGTGGTTCATGGGCACAATTACCGCGCGCGTCTCACATTTCGAAAAGAAAAGGCCGATCGTCCGATTGTTCAGCAGCGCGATCTCGATGCGTGCGTCGACTCGCTGCGTCAGGAGTTGGATCATCGCCATCTCAACGAAGACGTTCCCGGGTTGAAGGATCGGCCCATGACTACCGAAAGCCTGGCTGCTTACATTCGCGAACGGGTGGCGGCATCAGTTCCAATTCATCGAGTCCGTCTCCACGAACGCGCAGATTTCTTCGCTGAAGCTTGGACTGGCGGGGGCATATTTCTCGGAATGCAGATGCGTTTCAGCGCCGCTCATCGATTGCATGTCCCATCGTTTTCCGATGAAAAAAACGCGACCTTGTTTGGGAAATGCGACAACCCCCGCGGTCACGGCCATCTTTATCTGGCCGAGGCGACCTTTGGCGGGAATTACGATGAGCGAAGCGGAACGCTTTACGATTTCGTTGCGTTTCGAAAAGCGCTGAGCGAATCGATTGAACCCTGGCAAAATCGACATCTTGATCTGGAGACGGACGACTTTCAGAAAATTTCGTCCACCGGCGAAAACATCGTCCGCGCGCTCTGGTCGAAGATCGACAGCCGTGTGAACCGGCAGCTGGTGCGATTGCGATTATGGGAAACGAAGAACAATCGCTTTACCGTGCGACGCACATGAGCAAACGAATTCTGATTACCGGTGCGAGTCGAGGGATTGGACGGGCGACTGCTGAAAAGCTCGCTGCGCCCGATGTCACCCTGCTTTTGCATGGCCGCGATACCGTCGCACTCGCGGAAACGTGCAAGTCCGTTCAGTCACAGTGTAGCGGCGTGATTAAACTGATTCACGATCTCGCCACCGCGAAAGGCGTGTCCAACTTGATTTCGCAAGTCGGCGACGATCCGCTCGATGTTCTGATCAATAATGCCGGGATCGCGGTGGTAAAACCGTTTCGTGAAGTCACGCGTGATGAATGGGAACAAACGCTTGGCGTCAATGTGACCGCGCCGTTTCTGCTGCTGCAACGATTTGCCGGTCAGATGCCACCCGGTTCCAGCATCGTGAATATTCTCTCGATCGCCGCGAAAACCGGTTTCGCGAACTGGAGCGCTTATTGCATGAGCAAATTCGCGCTCGAGGGATTTTCACAATCGGTCCGGGAAGAATTGCGCGAGCATCGGATTCGCGTGCTCAATATTTATCCGGCGGCGACAAATACCGAGATTTGGGACGATGTCGCGGGCGATTGGCCGCGCGAGAAAATGATCGCACCGGAAGAGGTCGCCTCCGCTGTGGCCTACGCTTTGTCGCAACCGGCAAATGTCGCGGTTGAAAACATCACCCTTTCAAATGCAGCTGGAAATCTGTGAGGACACGGTGATTGTCGATCTTCAATGGATGACATCGCATGATTAACGCATTGCAAGGCGAGATCGGAATCAACGTGATCGCGTCCATCATCGCGTCGCTTTTTTTTCTCGCAGCTGGTTTCGCTTGGGGAAAATATAAGGAACGTCGCCGGAAATTCGGAAGAAATCTGGAGGAATACGATTTCTACCCGTTCACGGTCAGTCGCGAGAACTTTGGCGAGTTCAGTCTGAAAGATTTTCGCCTCGGGATGCATTATTTCCTCAAGAACGAAGATCACACCGCGGCGCGCCAGCTCATTTTCATCGGCGAACAAAACAACGTCCGCACGCAACTCGAGCCGGCCGAGCAAAAAGTTTACGCGCAGTTGTTCGATAAGTACGAAGGCAAAAAAATCGTCGATGACACGCATGAGTTTCTCGAAAACTACGAGCGCATTGTGCGTCTGATCGGGAAATCATTCCCAAACACAGGCATGGAGATTTTGCTGCACAACTTGGCCGATCCCGCGCACTCGCTCACCGTATTAGAAAACAATGTTACCGGAAGACATCTGCGTGACGGTACAACCAACCTGCTCATTGATCTCAAACGACGCGAGAACGAAGACAAACTCAACTACGAGCTCAACATCGGCGCCCGAAAATTCAAATGCACGACCATTCCAATCAAGCGCAAGGAATTCGGGATCGTCGGTGCGATCTGCATCAATGTCGATGAGAACTATCTCACCGAGGAAGTGATGAAAAGTCAGGAGCGAATCGAGGCGTTCTTCAAAAATCTTTGCCGCACCGACATGCAGCTCGACGAAAATATTTTAAGCAAAGACGAATACGCCAAGGCGCTAAAAGGCAAACGTCACTTCAAAGACGAAACCGTTTAGCAGGTCTTACTTGCGCTTTCTGTCATTCCGAGCGCAGTCGAGGAATCTCTAATTATTTCTGAAGCCAAGATATCGAGAGATGTCTCAGCTTCGCTCGACATGACACAAGCAAAACGCTTGTGTCACTTCGGTGACGCCTGAAGTGCGGCCTGGTATTCCGGTTTCTTGTGATATTCGACCAGGCGAAATCCCCAGCCGATCAGGGTCGTGAGATCTTTGGTTTGCGCTTTTTTGTTGTTCAGGAACTTCTCGATTCTCGATTTCAGTTCCGGTTGCTGGTTTGTCGTGTCGAGAATCTCGAAAATTTCCATCGACAATAGCCAGTCACCAGGATGCTCGGCTTGTTGCGTCTCCCAGATCTCCCCGAGACGCTCGTAACCTTTTTTGCTTTCGCGAATTTGGCGCACCTGCGCATAAAGACTCTCCAGCTTCTTCCGCTTGGCATCCGATGGGACTTTGATCGTGCGCTCCTTCGGCACGAGCGCGACTTGATTATAAGCGTCCTTGTCCGCCGCGCCGTTGAACACCGAAGTGATCCGGTCGCCCACGGCCATATCGTAATTTCCCCAGCTCGGATCGAACAAAACGCGACCGCCGTACTTCGCGGTGCAATTCGAAAACGTGATCAGAAGCAGTTTGCCATCTCGCTCCAGCAACTTGTCGATCTTTCCTTCCACCGTGACGCCGCTTTCAAATTCCAGCTTCGTCTTTTTGCTTTCTTTGAGGTCGGTTTGCTTCCATTTGCCGATCGGCGATCCGAAACCGTCTTTGTGATAATCGATTCCGTGACCGGGCAGTTCTTTGTCTTTGAACGCCAGAGCAGTCTTGCCGGTCGTTCGCAGATAAATCGGTTGTTTCTTTTTGTCGGTGAGAACGTCCGTAAACACCCCGCTGACTTGCAAACCGGATGAGTATTCGCAGGTCGCGGTGTTCTTGCACTCGATCGCTTTGTTGATGCCTTCGAGTCCGCCGACCTGATAGGCCATCTTGCTGGCAAATTCTTCCAGCACACTCTTCAGATGCTCGAAATCACGACAGACGAAGAGCTGCGGCTGCTTCGTCGTGATATCGAAC
>DATNKD010000052.1:0-4207 GCA_035603575.1 Chthoniobacterales bacterium | reverse complement strand
CCGGGAATGAAGACGGCGTTCTTTTCGATTCTCGCGCCGGGCAAACATTTGCCTGAGCATCGCGGTCCCTACAAAGGCGTGCTGCGTTACCATTTGGCGCTCATCATCCCGCGGCCCGCTTCAAGTTGCGGGATCAAGGTCAACGGGGAGACCCGACATTGGGAAGAAGGCAAGAGTCTTGTCTTCGACGACACTTACCGGCACGAAGCCTGGAACGAGACTAACGGCGATCGCGTCGTTCTGTTTATGGACTTTGTCAGACCGCTACGATTTCCGGCCTCGTTGCTGAACTGGGCTTTGCTCAACGCGATCGCGCTCTCGCCACTCGTGCTCGGCGCCAAGGGGAATTACCTGGCCTGGGAAAAGCGATTTGAAAAAGTCGTCAACGCGCAAAAGCCGGCAACGGCATAAGAAGAAAACGCCGAACGCTCAACGTTCAACGCCCAACGTCAAATTCAGCAAATAAGTGTCGACGGTCATAGACCGCCGCTACAGTTCAGGCAGACTTGCGCCAGGCGCCGAGAACGATGCCGCTAATCGCAAATCCGAGCAGTGGCCGGCCCATGTCGATGCAAACCAGCGGCCAGGGATTCGTTTCAAAAGCGGAGAAGACGGAAATCGTCGCGTATTCAACAAACAAGAACGCGAACCAGCAGACGAGCGCGATTTTCAAACCTGCGACCGCATTGGTTGCATTGAATCGGGAGATCAGCCACGCCAGCGCGTAATTGACGATGATCGAAGCGACAAATGCGAGGACGTAGGCGCCGACGCTATGTGTCCGCTCGATGTCGGTCGCAGTTTTGGCGTGAAGATTCAGCCAAGTGTCGCCCCAAATGGCGTACCATCCCCAACCGATGAGAAAATAAACAACGACGAGGATCCAGACCGCGAGGTGATTGATTTTCGCGTTCATATTTCTCGATTATCTCGTGAGCGGGAATTTAATGAAAGCCGATTGTTGTAGAGGCAAGCGCCTGGTTATCTAGTTCGGCGCTCGCCGCGGCGGAGCGCCGCTACAACCTCTAAACCGAAGCCGGCTCGGTTTCAGCAACTGCCGGTTCGGCGGCGGGCTTGTCGACGGGCGCCGGTTCAATCGACATAATTTCGAATTGGCTTGTACCGTGGTCGCTATTCAAAGCAATAATTTCGCCGGCTTTGTGGCCAAGTAATGCCTGGCCGATTGCGGTCTGATAGGAAATGATGTGTCGGTCCGGATCGCCGTCCCAGGCGCCGAGGATGGTGTAGGTCTCCTGCTTTTTTGAAGCTTTATCGCGCACAGTAACAATGGTGCCGATGGAGACGCGGGATGTGTCCGGATTTTCGAACGCCGTGCCGCGCGCGTTCTGGAGCGCTTGTTCGAGTTCGGATCGGCGCCGGATCAGCACAGCCTGCATCTGTTTGGCCGCTTTGTATTCGAAATTTTCGCTGAGATCGCCGTAAGAGCGGGCGACTGAAATCTCTTTGGTGTTCTCCGGAATCTTTTTCTTAACGAGCTCCTCGTATTCCGCTTTGCGCTTTTCCAGACTGCTCCAGGAAACAACGAGCGGCCCAGCTTTTTCCTGCGCCTGCGCACCGGCAATCATGCTTTCGAGGTCAGGAAAAACCTTCACGACTCGCGCGAGCAAGGAGCGTTTGGTCAATTCATCGAACAACGGGCTCAATTGCAGTCGCCGCAGCGCGTCGCGCGCGAGCCCGACATCGGCGTTTCCAAACATGTCCTGAAATAATTGTCGATCTTCCATCAGCAAGCGCTGCAATTTGCTGGCGCGACCCGGCGCCGAATACTGCTCGCGCTCGAGTGCGGACAAGATCGCGGCCAGTAACTCCGGATTGATCAATCCACGCCAGTCATTCCGCTCCGTGCATAACCAGACGAGCATCTCGCTGGTCGCGGAATGTTCGCGAACGCTGCGCTCCAGCATTTCCTGCAACTCAGCGTGCTGTCCCGCGTCGCGAAAAACGTGCGGAATTTGAGCGACCATTCGGCCGTGCGTCGCCTGCATCAACTGCAACGCGCGTGCGCTCCAGCGAGACCCGAGCGCAGCCGGCAACGCTTGCAGGATCCGCTTTTCTTTCGCCGCCGGAAGCTTCGGCAAGATCGACACCAACCGCCGCTCTTCATCCGCGATCAGTTTGGCGAGCGTCAGTCCAATGTGCGTCGTCTTCAATTGTGGAAAGCTCCCGAGTAAATCGTCGCGGCCAAGCACGAGCTCGAATGCCAGCTCGGGATGCAATCTTTGATTGCGGGTGGCGACATTTTCGACAGCCGTAATTACGGGCTGCAATTGCTTCTCTGGTTCTTTGAATTGCGGATGAAATTTTACGATCTGTTCGAGCGCCGCGACTTGCTCCTTCGGTTGTCGCGCGCGGTTGAACGCTTCGGTTAGCTCATCGGCATGCGAGATACCTTCAGCGCGAATCTGGATCGGTTCTGTCTTTTTCGCGGGAATCGAAAACGCGCCGCTTGCCTTCAAGTGCTTGCGGGCCGATTCCCACCAGCGTTTCCATTCTGCTTCAGTGAAAATGTCGGGGACCATCCACTCGCTGATCTGTTGCGCGGTCGCCTGTCCATCGAGGCTTTCCAAAATGTTTCGAACCAGTGCAACCGGATCATCTTTGCCGAGTTTTTTGGTCACCGCGAGATCGCTTGCCTTGCGCGCGAGAAAATGTTCCGCCGAAATTACAGTGAGATTTTCGGCGGCGTATTGCAATTGCATCGGGTGCGCCTTTTTCCCGGTGAAATCGATCAGGATCTGATTGAGGAGAAGATTCCACTCAGCGACACGACCGAACCCCCAACTCTTGTGCAGGCAAAACGTCCCCGGCTTGAGCTTATCGAGCTTCTCAGCTGCTTTTGAAGGCAGCTTGCCAGCTTCAACGAGTTTCTCGAGCTCCGCGTCCATGAGAGACGGACAAACTACGATGAAGGTCCGGCGTGGCAAGCAGCTCAATGTTTCCGATTGCCGTCCCGCGCCTAGCATGAAACCCTACGCGCGGTGGCGACGACAAGTATTTGGTTTTGGATTGCTTTTAATGCCGGCGTTTTCGTCGCGCTGACTGTCGATCTTGTCCAATTCAAGCATCGCGGCCGCGAATTGAGTATGCGGGCGGCCGCTCAGCGCACCGCTATTTGGATCGTTCTCTCCCTCTTGTTCAATTTAGTGGTCTGGAAAATCCGCGGCCCGGACAAGGCGCTCGAATTCCTCACCGGCTACGTGATCGAGTACTCGCTCAGCGTCGATAACATTTTCGTTTTCATTCTCATCTTCGCCTACTTCCGCGTCCCACCGATGGCACAGCATCGCGCTTTGGTGTGGGGAATCGTTGGCGCGCTGGTGATGCGCGGCGTGATGATTTGGCTCGGCATCGAGCTGGTCAATCGTTTCGATTTCATTCTCTACCTTTTCGGTGCGTTTCTGCTGGTCAGCGCGTGGCGAATGTTTTTCGTCAAACAAAAGCCGCAGGATTTCGGGCAAAGCTGGATCATGCGGTGCTGTCTCCGGGCCTTTCCGATTACGCAGGATTTCCACGGCGAACACTTCAAAGCTCGCGTGAACGATCGGTGGATGCTTACGCCGCTGGCGCTGGCATTAATCGTCATCGACGTGATGGACCTTGTCTTTGCCGTCGATTCAATCCCTGCGGTCTTCGCAATCACCCGCGATACATTCATTGTCTACACGTCGAACATCTGCGCCATTCTCGGCCTGCGTTCGCTTTACTTTCTGCTCGTGAAGCTGATCGACCGTTTCATCTACTTAAAAACCGGGCTGGCCATCATTCTCGCCTTTGTCGGAGTGAAGATGATACTCCGCGATATCTTCACGATACCGACGCCGATTTCTCTAGCGGTCGTGATCGCGGTGCTCACGACCACGATCGCGGTCTCGATGATTGCTACCCGTCGAGAGAACGCTAATCAGAAAGATACCTCGCCCGAGAAATAGTGACCACGATCACGTCGTCGGAAGCACACCTGGCGCGCCGCCTCGGGTTGTTCGACACCACGATGATCGTGATGGGCGGCATCATCGGCTCGGGAATTTTCATTAATCCTTACGTGGTCGCGCAACAGGTGCCGTCGACAATTCTAATCCTTGCCGCCTGGGCATTCGGCGGACTGATCGCGCTCGCGGGCGCTTTCATTTACGCGGAGCTTTCGTCGCAAATGTCAGCGAGCGGAGGCCAATATATTTATCTGCGC
>DATNKD010000051.1:0-36731 GCA_035603575.1 Chthoniobacterales bacterium | reverse complement strand
GCTGCTCTGGAGCGATCGCTTGCAGCGACTGCGTTATGTCGATGTTGCGAGCAAAACGGTGACGCAGGTCGATCAGGACAAATGGGGTGAGATCGAAATTTTCAATTGGTCGCCGGACAGTCAATGGATCGCGTGGGGCCGGCCGGAGGAAAACGGACTGTCCCGCGTTTATCTCTACTCGCTCGCGAGCAAACAACAGACCGGGGTGACCGACAATTGGTACGGATCGGGCGAACCGGTGTTCAGTGACGATGGAAAATATTTGCTGCTCAGCTCAGCGCGCGACTTCAAACCGACATTCGGCGACGAGGAATTCGCGAACATCTATCGCGACATGGAACGCGTTTATTTGGTGACGCTGTCAAAGGAAACGGAGAACCCGCTCGGGCCGAAAAGTGATGAAGTAGGAAAGGCGGAACAAAAACGCGAGAAAGAGAAGGCCAAGGAAGCGGAGGAGAAAACGGTCGGCGAGAAAAAACCGGAAGAAAAGAAACCCGAAGCCGCCAAGCCCAAGAAACCGGTGGTGGTTAAAGTCGACACCGACGGAATTCAAAACCGCATCGTCGGACTCGAGATCACGCCTGGAAATTACCGGAACATTCGAATGGTGGATGATCGCATCTTTTACCTCCGCCGAACCGCTGGCGACGACATCGGCGAGGACGACGATGACGGCGATGGCCGCGATCGGAAATCACATCTCTGCGCCTACAGCCTAGAAGATCGCAAAGAGACAGTGCTTGGCGATGCGAATGATTACCAAATCACGTTCGACGGCAAAAAGGTGCTGGTAAAAATCAAAAAGGATTACGCGATCATCGATCTGCCGAAGGACAAGATCGAGACCAAGGACCACGAGCACAAAATCGAGGGACTGGATATGCAACTCGACCGGCACGCGGAGTGGAACCAGATCTATTTCGAATGTTGGCGGCACATGCGCGATTTCTTCTTTTCGCCAACCATGAACGGCGTCGATTGGAAAGCGATGCGCGACAAATACGCCGCGCTTGTCCCTTTCGTGAACCATCGCAACGATCTCACCTATTTACTCGGCGAATTGATCGCGGAATTGAACAGTGGCCACACCTACGTCGCCGGGGGCGATCGTCCCGACACGCCGCGAGTGAAGCTTGGCTTACTCGGCGCGGAACTTTCACGTGACCCGGCCACGCGCGCTTATCGGATCGATCGCATCCTGCCCGGTGAAAACTGGGACAAGCACACGCGCTCGCCGCTCACGGCCGTAGGCGTGAACGTGAAAGCCGGCGATTACATTCTGGCGATTAACGGCACGCAGGTTTCATCGCTTCCGAATCTTTACCAAGCGCTGATTGGCACGGCCGACAAACAGGTGATCCTGCGCGTCAATTCGAAGCCATCTGATGCAGGCGCGCGGGATGTGACCGTTGTGCCGACGGCGAACGAAGGTCCGCTCTATTATTTAGATTGGATCCAAAAGAACATGGATTACGTGACGAAGAAAACCGGCGGCGAAGTCGGTTATCTCCACATTCCGGACATGGGGCGTCCCGGTCTGAACGAATTCACCAAGCTTTATTTCCCTCAAATCCGCAAACACGCGCTGATTGTCGATGTTCGCGGAAACGGGGGCGGGTTTGTTTCGCCGCTGGTGATCGAGCGATTGCGGCGGGCGTTCGTGATGGTAGGAATCGCGCGCAACGGAATGCCACAACCCGATCCGGCGCACGCGTTCATGGGTCCAATGGTCACCTTGATCAATGAATTCTCCGCATCCGACGGCGATATTTTTCCGTTCCGCTTCAAAACACTTGGCCTCGGCAAATTGATCGGGAAGCGGACCTGGGGCGGCGTGGTCGGAATTCGCAATTCGCTTCCGCTGGTCGACGGCGGCCAGTTCTTCAAACCGGAGTTCGCACTTTATTCCAAGGACGGAAAAGAATGGATCATCGAAGGTCACGGTGTCGACCCCGATATTGTGGTCGACAACGATCCGGCGAAGGAATTTCACGGCGAAGACCAGCAGCTTGATCGCGCGATCCAGCAAATCGAGGAAGAGCTGAAGACAAAACGCTACGAGCTGCCACCACTGCCGCCCTATCCGAACCGCAATCCAGCCGAACCTGGCGCATAAGTCATCCTGAACGAAGTGAAGGATCGTCTCAGTGGGTGATTGACCACACAAACTACTGTGTGTGATCTGCGCTTCGACTGCGAGATCCCTCGCTTGCGCTCGGGATGACAATTCATGTTCATTTGAACTTGCATCGGCGACCTAGTGCGCCGATGCTGAGTTCATGCTCACGGAGCGACAGAAGAGCGTCCTCGATTTCATCCAACGCGAGCAGCGCGAAAAAGGAATCACCCCTAGCACGCGCGAAATCCAAAGCCATTTTCGTTTCGCCAGTCAAACTTCGGTGATGCAATACCTCGCCGCCCTCGAGCGGAAAGGATTTCTCCAACGCCACGCCGGCAAAGCGCGCGCATTGATCACGCCCGTGCAAAAAGTGCGAATCCACGACGTCCCGATTTACGGGCAAATTCCGGCGGGCATGTCCGCATTGACCGAGCAGGACGTCGAGGGGCACGTCTCGCTCGATACGCGGTCGGCCAATGTTTCCAAGAATCACGGCACATTTGCGCTGCGAGTTCGGGGCGATTCAATGATCGGCGCGCACATTGTCGATGGCGACATCGTGATTCTGGAACAAAGCAAAGAAGTTCATAATGGCGACATTGTGGCCGCGTTGATTGACGGTGAGACGACTTTGAAACGATACGTGGTCGATCATGGCCGGCCTTATTTGAAAGCGGAGAATTCGCGCTATCCGAACTTGATCCCGGCGCGCGAATTAAAAATTCAAGGCGTGATGGTCTCGCTCGTGCGCAAGCACGAACGGCGAAAGAAACAGTAGCAGAGGCTCCCTGAAAAATGTTCGCTTGAACATATCCCCTTTTCGTGCCATGGTTCCTTCGTGGCAGCAGGGAAAATTGTCGATCTTCGAAGGTTGCTGGCGGAGCGTTTCCCCCACCCCTTTCCTCCAGGCGCAGCTGTTTTACAGACTGGTTTGTCTTTTTTGGATCAAATCGGCGGCGGCGGCCTGCCGAAAAGCGCGATTACGGAATTAATCGCGCCGAAACGCAGCGCCGGAAGCGCTTCGCTCGTTCACGGGCTTCTGCGGTCGGCGCAACGAGATCAGCACTTCGTCGCGTTGATTGACGGCTCTGATTCGTTCGACCCCGGCTCATCGGACAATTCCGCCCTGCGCCATTTGCTTTGGGTCCGCTGCCGGAAAGCGTTCGACGCCGTCAAAGCGGCCGATCTCCTTTTGCGCGACGGCAATTTTCCGCTGGTGATTGTCGATCTTGTTCTGAACGCGATTGAGGAGCTGCGGAAAATTCCCAAGACGAGCTGGTATCGTTTGCAACGGCTCGTTGAAGCTGCACCAACTGCATGTCTCATCATCAATCCGCAAAGCCTGGTCAGCAGCGCCCAGTTAAAAATCGTTCTCGAAAATTCGTGGACGCTTGAAACTCTGGAAAAAGAGAACGCGATTTCGTATTTGCGATTTCGTATTCAACGCTCGCATCTCAATCGACTCGAAAACGTTGCCGCAAATTAATGTTCGCGACAATCTATTTGCCCAATTTCTATTTACAGGCCGCGATCCGGCATCATCCCAAATTGCGGGCGCAACCGGTGGCATTAATCGACGCTTCGAAATCAAAAGTGTCGATCATTCAACTTAACGAGCTCGCTGAAAAAGCAGGTGTGGCAAAAGGCATGACTCCAAGTCAGGCCCTGGCGCGCTGTTTGCAGGTCGTCATCAGAACGCGCGAGCGCGCGCAGGAAAATGTGATCGACGATATTTTATTGCAGCACGCATTTATGCTTTCGCCCTTTGTCGAAGCGACCGCACCCGGCGTTTGCGCTGTCCAATTCACGGATAATCGAGAGCTGACCGCGAAACTCTCACGGGTTGTTGCGAAACTCGCGAAATGCGAAATTCAGGCTCAAGCCGGAATCGCACCGTTGCCTGACACCAGTTTTCTGGCCGCGCATCTGGCTCGACCGGTGTTGCGAATCGATCAAACCAAAGAATTTCTGGCGCCGTTGCCGATCGAAACGCTCGCGCTCGCTTAGGTCGCGACTGGTTTACGTTCGATAAACAATCCGTAAACAAATCCGCCGAGCGCGCCGCCGATTAATGGCCCGATCCAGTAAACATAATGGTCGTGCCAAAACCACGAGGCCAGAGCTGGTCCGAAGACGCGTGCGGGATTCATTGCCGCGCCGGTCAACGGACCACCGAACAAAATGTCGAGGGTAATGGTCGCGCCGATGGCAAATCCAGCAAAACCAGGGCTGCGGCCGCGCTCGTCCACCGCCGTTCCAAAAACGACGAAGACCAGAAAAAATGTGAGAATCGCCTCGACCAAAATTCCCTGGATTCCGGTCAAATTAATTGCGAGCTGCGGGGTTCCCATCACCACTACATCGCGTCCAAAAAGGCTGAGGCAAATCAGCGCGGCAACGAACCCACCCAGAAGTTGCGCGCTCCAGTAACGAATGGCTTTGGCCAACGTCATGTGGCCGCCGCAAAGTAAGCCGAAGGTGACTGCCGGATTCAAGTTGCCTCCCGAAATGTGCAAGGTGGCGGAGACAAAAGCCGCGATGGTCAGACCGTGCGCCAGCGCGACGCCAAGAACGTCGTGTCCGGCCGTTTTAATCGCTCCGATGCCGACAAAGATGAGAGCAAATGTTCCAATAAATTCCGCGAGCCAGGGACGAAATTTTTCCATGGCGCAATGAGATCAGATCGAAACAGAAGTGACAAGTGACGAGATGCGGCACCGAGCGCTGGTCACTTGTCACTGTTCTTATCCGCCGGCGTAGTTGGGATATTTCTCGCGCAGTTGCCGCGCGACTTTGTCGGCTTCCGCAGTGTTTCCGGCGCGCTGATAAGCGATCGCGGCTTTTTGTAAAGCGCGCGGCGTGATCGCCGGATCGTCATAGAGCAAAGCGACGCCCATGAACGCCTTGCTCGCTTCATCAAAATGGCCGCGTTCGAATTGAACATCGCCCGCGAGCAGACGCGCCTGCGCATTCACCTGTCCTTCCGGTTGAAGCACCATGATTTGCTCGGCGATCTTCTGCGCCTCGTCTGGTTTGTGAGCTGCGATCTTCACCTCGCCAAGCTTCAACAGCACTTTGGCTTTTCCCGCCGGATCGGTCGCGACCTGCAGATATTTGCCGAGCGCGTTTTCCGATTCATCAAACTTTTGCTGTTTCGCGGCGGCGTCACCGAGATAAAACCAGAAATCCGGTTTGACCGGAGGATTGTCGATCTTGCCGAGCACACCGAGGTATTTCTCGGCGGCAGCGTAATTTTTCTCGTTGTAATATCCAATTCCCAACCATTCCAGGATCTCGGCAGGGATCGTCCCAGGTGCATTGGCGGCGAGAAATCCATCGACCTCACGCGTGACTGCCGCGCGATCGTGCAAACCGAAATAGGACGAAATGATGCGGATTGTCGCCAGAACGTAGTAGTGATCTTTATCGAGTTGACGCGCCGTGTTGAGGGAAGCCAGCGCGGTCTTGTAATCTTTCATTTCAAACGCGGATTTACCGATGTAGTAATGCGCCATCGACGCGGCCGGGCTTTTCGGAAAATCCTTCAGCAGCTGACGAAACGTATCGCTCATTCCCTTTGGATTTTGTTGCTGACCAAGAATGAGCGCCTTGTGCTGCAACGCTTCCTCGCGGTCACGCGCGCCGGGATATTTGGTCAGGATCGCATTCCAATCGGAGAGAGCGGCGTCGTAGTTTTTGTCACTCTCGTAGGTTTCGGCGCGACGGGCAAAGGCCCCGGACGCGAGCGGATTGTCAGGAAAAGCCTGAACAAAGAATCCGAACGCTTCAACGATTCCGGCCACGTCCTTCATTTGCAGGTAACAGGAGCCGAGTTGATACGCCGCTTCGGCGCGCAGTTTCGGTGCGAGCTGTGAAGCGCGCAGTTCGGAGAAAATCGGGGCTGCACGCGGATAATTTTGTTGTTTGTAAAGAGCCTCGGCCTTGAACAGTTTCGCCTGATCAGCGCGTTCGGCTGGCGGATTAGTAGCGAGAAATTGATCGACCTCGGGTGGGAGCGTCGAAGGATCCGAGTTATAAATGTTGATGAGCCGCTCAAACGCGGCCTCTTTGGCTTCCTCGCGCCCCGGATATTTGTCGATAATTTCGCGATAAAGCGCTTCGGCTTCCTTGGCGTGTCCGACCTGGCGCTGACTGTTCGCCGCGAGCAACATTACTTCCGCGCGCATCTCTTCCGGCAACTGTTGCTGCGCCTTTTTGTAATCGCTCAGGAGCTGCGCGAATTGGCCGGTCTGAAATTGCAGCCGCAAAATGCCAAGCTGTGCCAGTGAACGCCAGCGGCCGGCTTCGGATAACGAGCGACCTTTCTGCAAAAGCGCCATCGCTTTATCTGACATGCCTTTGTCGAGTTTGCCCTTGTCAGACTGCAGAATATCCAACGCGATCAAACCGGCGCGGACAGTCGTTTCGGCTTTTAGCGCCGGTTTTTGTGCCTCGTTGGAAAGCGCCTCGTATTGTTTCAACGCGTCTGCTTTTCGGCCGCGCGCGAGCGCGATGCGGGCGGCGGTTTCGCGCGCATCCTCGCGATACGGATTCGGATTTTTCGCTTCGGCGACCTGCTGATAAATGTCGCAAGCTTCATCCTTGTGATCGAGCGCTTCGAGACAGCGCGCTTCGAAATAATGGGCGGAAAGCGCGACTGCTGCGTCTTTTGATTTCGCGGCGGACCGATGAAAGAGCGGAAGCGCGGTCGCATAATCTTTTTGAGTAAACGCCATCTCCGCCAATGCGTAGGCGGCAGGGCCGGCGAACTCGCTTTCCCCGTAATCGTTCAGTACTTTTTGAAAGTTCGTCCGTGCCGTGGACGATTTGTTTAGATTGCGATAACACTCGCCTAACGAGAAATAGGCATTCGGGCGGCCGGACGCCCCCGGATAATCGTCCAGATATTTTTGATACTCGGGAATGGCGAGATCGTAGAGTTTTCGGGTGAACAGCGCGTTGGCGTACTCGAGCTGGCGCTTTTCGGGCTGTTCCGTCTCCGCCGCGGGCGGTGGTTCCCGTGTTTCTTCAACCGGCAACGCGCGCGTCACCGGCGGCGGCCCGGGCGGTCCCTGAGCGAGACCCAGATCGACAATCCAAAACAGCATCGCCAGTCCGAGAAGACCGGCCGCGCCGCGCGCAGTTTTCATTTTGCAGTCGCGAAGGCGACGTTGGATATTCCCGCTTCGGTACAAATGTTCAGCACGCCGATGATATTTTTGTAAGCGCCCGCTTCATCGCCGCGAATGATCACTGCTTGTTCGGAATTGAGTTGGACAAGGCTCTTGAGCAGGTCAGTCAGTTCCGCGCCGGTGAGCGTTCGTCGATTTACGATGACGTTGCCATCTGCTCTCACGTTCACCACCACATCACCGATCGGTGCGCTCTTTTCTTTCGCGGACGACGCTTTCGGCACTTTCACGTCGAGCTCGTTTTCGTTCCGTGCCGCATTCCAGGTCAGAAGAAAGAAAATCAGGAGGAGCAACAGAACGTCGACGAGCGGCGCGAGCTGAATGCCGGGATGATGCAACGGCGCGTGGCTACGCAGATTCATGAAAGAAAGATGTCGGTCTTGCGAGGAAAGGTTCGGTTATAGCTCGTCCTCAATCATGACCGGCGTGCGCTCAGTGCGTTTGTCGTACCCGAGTGAGAGCAAAGCCAGCACGTGAGTGGAAGCGGATTCCAATTCGGAGATAAGCTTTTGCGCTTTGCCGCGAAAGAACGCGTAGAAAATCATCGCCGGAATTCCTATCGCGAGTCCGGCGCAGGTATTGACTAACGCTTCGCTGATTCCCTTCGACAATAAAACGTAGCGCGCTGTGCCCAGATCCGCGCCGAGCGCGCCGAACGAGCGAATGATCCCAAGAACGGTGCCGAGCAATCCGAGCAGTGGCGCGATCATTCCAATGTCGGCCAGATAAATTACGCGGTTGTTCAGACTCGTCGCCACTCGAGTCCCTTCGGTCTCTGCAATCTCGCGCACCTGTTGGAGATCGGCGTTCGGGTTTTTAGTGATGAAATCGAGCATTTTTTGGACGACGCGGGCAATCGCTTCGCCGTGCCGGTTCGAAACCGCAAGCAATCCAAGATAATCACGTTTTCGTAACAGTGCGTCCGCCGTGGCCATGTAACCGCTCGACACAACCGCGCCGCGGCGAATCGTCATCAGGTAAACAATGACGAGCATGACAAAGAAGACTGAGAGCGCGAAAAGCGCGAGCATCACCGGCCCGGCGGCGATCAGCGTTTCCAGGATCGTCTTGGAATGAATGTCGGGGACCAATGATGGCGTAGCCGCAGCTGGCGGAGTCGCGCTCGGTGTTACGGTTTGTGCAAACAATGGAGTTCCGATCGCAGCAGCGATCAGCGGGAGCAAAAGTTTCATGCCAAAAGTGCTGTAATCATAGACGCCACCGCACCGTATGCAAATAGACGGCTACGAGTTAAACCTCGTTCAAATAACGGAGTTGCTCAGGCAAATCGGTCTCCTTCGATCCAGCGGCGGATACGGAAAATGTGTGCCGGCTGAATCTCAGGGTCGAGCTCTACATAATTGCGGCGGCCGTGCCAAATGTAACGCGCTTCGCTCAAAAGATCGTGGACCTGAAAGGCGTCGCCCTCTATCGAACCAAACTGATCGATCGGAACATCGACAAACGCATGTTGTTTTCGATGTGGGTCGAGATTGACCACAACCAAAATAATGTTGTCGCGCGCCGCGGTCATTTTTCCATAACAAATAATCGCGTCGTTCTCGGCGTCATAGAAACGCAGGTTATCGTAAAAACGGAGCGCGCGATTTGTCCGCCGGATTTCATTCAAGCGCGTGATCCAATCTTTGATGTTACCGGGTGCGTCCCAATCGCGTTCTTTGAATTGATACTTTTCCGAGTCGAGATATTCCTCGCGCTCCGGCAACGTTTCGTTCTCACAAAGCTCGTATCCGCTGTAGATGCCGTAAAGCGGTGAGAGGGTCGCGGCCAGCACCGCGCGAATGATGAAAGCCGGGCGTCCGCCATCCTGTAAATAAGGCGACAGAATATCGGGAGTGTTTGGCCACAGGTTTCCCCGAAAATATTCGCGCATCTCCGTTTGCGTCAGCTCGGTCAAATATTCCGTCAGTTCCTGCTTTGTATTTCGCCACGTGAAGTAGGTGTAACTTTGGCTGAATCCGGCCTTGGCCAGCTCCTTCATCATCTTCGGCCGGGTGAACGCTTCGGCGAGGAAGATAGTGTCCGGATATTTTTCGCGAACGCGCGCAATCAAGTATTCCCAAAACGCGACTGGTTTGGTGTGCGGATTATCGACTCGGAACGTGCGCACACCGCGGCCGGCCCAGAAAAGCACGATGCTCACCATTTCCGCCCAAAGTTCGGCCCATTTTTCGCAGCGAAAATTCAACGGGAAAATGTCCTCGTATTTTTTTGGCGGGTTCTCAGCGAATTTGATCGAGCCGTCTGGTCGCTGATAGAACCAATCGGGATGTTCGCGGACGTAGGGATGGTCCGGCGAACAATTGATCGCGAAATCGAGCGCGACCTCCATTCCGCGTTTTCGCACTTCCCTTTGCAGCCAATCGAAATCCGCCAGCGAACCCAGCGCCGGGTCGACTGCCTTGTGACCGCCGGCCTCGCTCCCGATTGCCCACGGCACGCCCGGATCGCCCGGTTCAGCAGTGACAGAATTGTTTCGCCCTTTGCGATTCGTATGGCCGATCGGATGAATCGGCGGGAAATAAATTACGTTGAAGCCCATTGCTCTCGCGTCATCCACTCGCGGCAAACAATCGCGAAATGTCGATCCACGATCGCCGCGGCCTTCAGCCGAGCGCGGAAAAAATTCGTACCAGGCCGCAATTTGCGCTTCCTTGCGCTCGACAATCACCCGCGGTGGCGGCACGTATTGCGTCGCCCACGAACGGTCAGGATAAGTCGCCATCAACACTTCGAGCTCGCCCGAATGGACGATGTTATTGATCTGCGCGTCGTCTGCCGTACGAATGCATTCCGACAGCTCGCAGAGCCGCGCTGAATCCTCCGCGACGTGGGCACGTTTTCCTGCCGCTTCAACCAGGGCCGCGCCTTCCAGCCCTTCAGCAGTCAGATCCGAAATCCCCGCTTCGAATTTTTTTGTAAACTCATCGCGCCAGCTCCGAAAACTGTCGGTCCAAGCTTCAACGGTATACTCGTAAAGACCGATCTCATTCAGCGAACAAATCCCGCGCCAACGATCGTTGTCGACAAGCGACATTGCTGTCTCGTGCCAGCGAGCTTCACCAACAAGCCGCCATTTCAAAGCTGCAGCGACGACGTCGTGACCGTCTTTAAAAACATCGGCTTCGACGGCAAGATCGTCTTCAACGATGCGCTTGACCGGGTAACGTCCGCCGTTAATCAACGGCCGGAGGTTCTCAATAACCGCGCTGGGAAAGGCCCGAGCCATGGGCCTTCAATCAACAGAAATTAGTCGGATGCGAAAGAAGAAATCACGCCGCGCAAAATCGACAATGAATCAGGCGGCGAAATAAAACGCGCACTCGTAGAGTCCGCTCGTGCGCGTTTCCTCACGCCGGACGCTCGTTCCGAGAAGGGCTTCAAACATGTCCTGCTCGAGCCGGCCAATGATCGGATATTTCTCAAGCAAATTAAAAATCGGCGAATGACATTCCAAAATTTGCGGGCCATCTTTTTCCGAGGGAAGAAATTGGGCCATGTAACCTTCGCCATCGCGCACTTTGGCCAGCCATTTTGCGCGCTCGACCACGTTCTCGCCTTTTACCTTTGCTTTCAATGCCGCGGTGCGTGTCTCAAAAACATTGTAAAGAAGCTTTTCCGGTGCATTCGGTCCGTAAATGTCGCGAATTGATTTGAGCAGCTCGAGGGTAAACTCATTGCTGTCGGCCGGGAAAAGATCGTGGCTTCGTCGGGTCAGCCGATAAACCATTTCCGGCCTCCCCATTTTTTGCGGGCGTCGCCAGGTATCGAGATAGCCATCCCGCTGAAGGGTGAGGCAATGCTGCTTGATCCCCATATAACTCATTCCCATTTTTCCGACGAGCTCGTTCACGGACATCCCCTTGGTCCGTTTGAGAGAGTTGAGAATTTCCAGCCTCTGGGTGCGGCCGATCTCGGCGAGCAGACGCTGATTCATGGGCGATATCATAGATTCGCGACTTTACACGCCTCGATCTTCAAAAGGCAACACCTAAAATCGTGCAAATTACAGCGGGGAAAGAAATTACATTGCCCGCTACCGGACGAATGGAAGATCGACAATCTCCGCGGGAACAGCAGGATGTTCCGCCGATGTCGCTTCGAGTCTGGATCCGACCGAATTAAACCCGCGCTTTACGTAAGCGAGCGCGATTTCTCGCGGATCGCTTCGGGTGGCACTTGTGATCCAGCCAATTTCTTTTCCTTCGGGCCCGGTCAATCGCATGCCAGGAGCCAGCGGAATATTTTTCACCGAAACCAATCCACATAATTGCTTATTTCGTTGTCCCGACATTTTCATGCGCGAAATGGTTTCCTGACCGATGTAGCAACCTTTATCATAATCGATGCAGCGCTGCTCAAGGTTGGCTTCGATCGGAATGATGTCACCGGTCAATTCGCGACCCCACCGCGGAATTCCTTGCTCGATTCGGAAAACTTCCGCGCAATTTTCATCGCAAAACTCAAACTCTTTCGATAATTCGGTCGCGAGCTGGTCATGTTGAGTTGATTCGCACGAAATATCGTGACCGGATCGACCGAAGCGATTTGCCAAGGCGATCCGCGCCGGAATTGAAAAGTTCGGCGGAGATCCGCCAGTCACATGAAAGATCGACAATCGCGCGGTCACGTCTTCGATCTGCACATCGTCGGCAATGACGTAGCGCTCGAGCCGTGTTTGAAAAGTTGATTGAAGTGCGGGATCAACATCGAGCAAGAAGGAGTCCGCTTGCGCGCGCGCAAACAGGTGAGCGTCCATCTTGCCTTTCGCGTTTAAGACGCATGCTTCGACGGCGCTCGTCTCCGTCGCCTTCCGAATATCGTTTGTCAGTTGTCCGTTAAGGAAACGCAAACGATCAACACCACTGACGCGAAGCTTCACGCGCGCGGATAGATCGAAAAATGCGCGATCGAGCGAGCGAAGTTGCGCCGTCATTCGCTGACGCGGTTTGTTTTAGGATTCGTCCGGACGCGCGCCTTCACCACGGAGCAACTTCGCGAGGAGATCCATCGGCGACTTGGTCGCGGCCGACTGCTCAGCCTCCGGCTCAGGCACGGCCTCGGGTGAAACAACATCCGGGACTGACGTCTCCGGTTGATTTGGTTCGGCCGCAGGCGTGTTTGATTCGCCGGACGATTCCGCAGGAACGAATTGTTCCATCGCAGGCTGCGGTTGCGGCGCTGGCTCCGCCGGAGGCGGCGCAAGATCAGCATCCTGCACAGCAGCGGCTACTTCACCCATGCTCGAAATTGTCGCCGCCGGTTCAATCGGCGGCGGTTTTTCAAAAAGTTCCAAGTCCTGCTCGACTGTGGGCAGCTGCATTTCCGGAAAATATTTGCGAGCAATCACCGAAAAATCTTCCTCAGCGTATCCGCGTTGCTCCTGCTCGAGGAGTCGATCGCGCGCGGCTGTAGCGACCGCGAGTTCGAGATGATACGACAAGCCAAGACGGCCCGCGATCAACATGTCTTTGAGCATGTGCTTGAGCGCGAAGTGCGGTTCGAAATTGCCTTCGATCATTTTCGGCAATTTCATCGACAGCGTCTTGGAATTACTGGCGTTGTTTTGTAACGCGGCCACAAATTTCTCGGAGGAAACGCCGGCGTGGTTGATCAGTGCGAGCGCTTCAGCCAGGGCCTGAACACTCGCGCTAGTGACAATGTTTGTGGCGAGCTTGACCACAGTCGCCTGCCCGATCTCACCCATCTCGATGATTTCCTTCGAGCTCGCCTCCAGAATCGGGCGCGCTTCTCTCAATGCGACTTCATCACCGGCCACGTAAAAAACGAGCTCGCCTTTTTCCGCGCCCATTTTGCTGCCGGTGAACGGAGCTTCGATGAAACGTGCCCCGCGCCGTTCCACCAAATCGGCGGCGCTTCGCATTGAATGAGGCGCAACCGTCGGATGTGCAATAACGATGTGCCGCGGCGCGAGCGCCGGTGCCAGCTGCCGGATCACGTCCAACAGAGCCTCGTCGTCCGAGACGAAAATCTGAATGTAGTCGCACATTTCAGCCAACTCTGCCGGCGCGCCCACGAAATTCGGGACAGGCAGTGGGTTTCGGTTCCAGACAAACACGGGAAAACCCCGACGACGCAGATTTTCCGCGACCCGGCTTCCGATGATGCCGAGCCCGATTACACCGACATTTTTTCTGGTTCGACGCGCCATTGAACTGTCCGCGGCTTTTTCGCAGCTTTGGCCGCCTGTTCAGCCTGCGGCGAAAACTGCCGTCGCGCAATCCAGAAGTTCGCTCAGACCGAGGTTAAAGCGGTCGCAAATAGTCGGCCTGAGAGCCAAGATCGACAATCAGCTGTTGGATCGCTGTGGCCCGTTTCTGATTGGCCAGCTCGATAGCGATGTCGTCGCGCGCTTTGTCGAATGTTTTTTGCCGTGCCTGCTGCACGTCAATTAATTTGAGAATGTGAAAACCGAGACGTGTTCGGATCGGTTTGCTGATCCCGCCCGGGCGCAGTTTCAGCGCCGCCGCAACAAAATCGGGCAGCATTCGACTCGCGGAGAAATACCCGAGGTCGCCGCCGCCCAGCTTCGTAGCTTCGTCTTCCGAATTTTCCGCCGTCAGTGCGGCGAAATCTTCGCCGCCAGCCAAACGAACGGAAAGCGCTTCAATCGCGGTTCGCTTGGCCTCGACAATCTCGAGAGCGGTCTCAGCCGGCGCCGCCAAGAACAGATGGCTGACGCGAAGACGCTCGGGAACAAAGAAATTCTCCGGATGCGACTCATAGAACCGGCGACATTCGTCTTCGGTGACGTCGATTTGGCGCCCGATCCGATCTAAAATCCATTGCCGAGAACCCAAATCATTTCTGAGCGTCAGCCAAAGCGACAAGGTAAATAAACCGCTCTCATGCAATGCTTGTCCCCACGTTTTGTCGTCGCGAAACTGGGATCGCAGCAGATTGAGCTCGCGTTTCACATCCGCTCGCGAAATCCTTTCCCCCTCTGCGCGCGATTGGAGAGCGGCGTTCGCGATTAGATTAGTCAGCGCCGATTGTCCTTCGGCACTTATTCCTTCGCTGTGGTCAGCAGCGCCAGTGGGGTAATGCGCTGCGGCCAACGCTCCATCGACATCGGCCTGATAAATACCGTGACCGTGAACCAGCGCCAACAAATGCCCGCGGCCGCAGACTGTTCCGAATTTATCGCGGAGCGCAACCGAACGAGCGGCCAACTCAGCACAGCAGATCCCGGCGGCACCGCTAATTGCAATCGAAATCCAAACCGCTATGACCCGCGTCATTTGAATGCGAATTCTGAAAGATAATAAACCGCCACCGAGCCGACAATCTGAAGACTCTGAGCGCTGAGCTTGTCGATCGTGTCATCGGCGGTATGCCACGGAGCGTAATGAAAATCGATCACGTCCACCACTGGAATCCCGATCGCGTTCAACGGTGTGTGATCGTCGGTAATGTCCTGATCGAAATAGGTGAAGTGATTTCCCAGCTTAAGCGCGTCAGCCGAGGCAAAAATGTCGCGAGCTATTTTTGTGGGTGAGTTCGGCGGAAACGTAATATCCAACGAGCGATCCCCGACCATATCGAAGAGGATGCCGCCTCGAAATGATTTGGCGGATCCGCCTTGCGCGAGCTCGTGCGCAAAGTGACGGCTGCCGTAGATCCCGTCGGCTTCGCTAAAATTTTCGAAAGCCTCTTCGCCATCGAAGAAAACAAGCTCAATCTTTTCTGCCAGGCGCGGCTGTTGAGCTAACACTCGCGCCAATTCCAGAAGCAAGCCGGTGCTCGAACCGCCATCATTCGCGCCGATAAAGCGAAACGTATCGAAGATCTTCGTGTCGTAGTGTGAACAGAGCAAAAACAATTCGTTTGCCTTCGTCGTCGTGCCAAAACGCGCGATTAGATTTACGAAGCGAACCTGACCGCGCGGCGTGTTATCTGTGAACGCCTGCTCGCTCACATTCCAACCGGAAGCCTTAAGTTCCTGTTTGATGTAGGCGCGCGATTTTTCGATCGCCTCGGATTCCGGCGTCCGCGGACCGAAATCGACTAACTGCTGCACATAGGCCAGCGCTTTATCGCCTGAAAATCGCGCCCAAATATCTGGCGGGTCCGCTTTGGCACACGAAACGGCAAGGATTAGGCACCCACACGACAGACTCACTCGCCCCAA
Organism: Chthoniobacterales bacterium; assembly: GCA_035603575.1. Taxonomy (GTDB): domain Bacteria; phylum Verrucomicrobiota; class Verrucomicrobiia; order Chthoniobacterales; family UBA10450; genus AV40. Next base: position 21,247 of record DATNKD010000051.1, on the reverse strand, counting down.
AGAAAACGACATCTAAAAGTCCGCTCAGAGATCGCTGGAACTCAAACCAAAAATGCTCAAGATGCGCTGGAGATCGTCATCGCCATAATATTCGATTTCGATCCGGCCGCGTTTTGGTCCATGATGAATCGCGACATTCGTGCCCAAATGTTGACGCAATTTGTCCTGCAAATCAGCGATCGTCGCCGACGTGACCGTGATTTCCGCAGTCCGCCGCGCGCGTTTTTTCCAGCCGCCGAGATGTCGCCCAACGAGACGTTCGGTTTGGCGCACGCTCGCGTTGCGACGCAAAATCGTCTCCGCCAGACGTAATTGTTCCTCTGCCGCTTTCACCCCGAGCAAAACCTTGGCGTGCCCAACCGAGAGCAAATCCTGCGCGACCCAGGTTTGGATTTGCGGATGCAAATCAAGCAAGCGAATCGCATTGGCGACCGCGGCGCGGCTGCGGCCGACCTTGAGCGCGATGTCCTCCTGTCGCATTCCGAATTCCTCGGCCAACCGGGAATAGCCATGCGCTTCTTCGATCGGATTCAGATCGGTCCGCTGGAGATTCTCGATCAAAGAAAGCTCGAGCACTTCCAAATCGCTCGCCGTCCGGACGATGACGGGAACTTCGGCAAGTCCGATTTCCTGCGCTGCACGCCAGCGTCGCTCGCCCGCAATCAATTCGTGACGATGGTCGATGCGCCGGACAATAAGCGGCTGAATGATTCCGTGTTGTCGAATTGAATCGACCAATTCCTGCAACGCTTCGGGCGCGAAATTTTTCCGCGGCTGCAACGGGCTGGGAACAATCGTGGCCAGCTGCACCTGATGAACCGACTCGCCAAGATCGACATCTTGCCGAATCGGGGAAGGCCGAGTGCCGATGAGCGCGCCCAGACCCTTGCCGAGACCGGTCTTCGCCATCTTCGCCATGTGCCTGAGGCTATCGGAAGCGCTCAGATAACGCAAATGGCAATGAGAAACGCGCGGGGGTTGCGTGGGTTTCCACCGACAGATAGCATGCGGCAATGTGGCGCGCGCCCGAAGTCTTCACTCTCGGACATTCTCCGGATCCGGACGACGCTTTTATGTTCTATGCGATCGCGAAAAATAAGATCGATCTGCGCGGCTATCGCTTCGAGCATCGACTGGAAGACATTCAAACCCTGAACGAGCGAGCACTTCGCGGCGAGCTGCATATTTCAGCGATTTCTATTCACGCCTACGCTTACGTCGCGGAAAAATATGCGCTGCTTCCGTGCGGCGCGAGCATGGGCGACGGTTATGGACCGATTGTGATCCGAAAGGGTTCGATGCCGTCGAATGAAGATGTCGATCTTCGAAAATGGTTGAGCAATCGCGTGATTGCTGTGCCGGGTCGCATGACCAGCGCGTATCTGGCGCTGCAACTTTATCTCGGCGATTTCAAACACGTGGTGGTGCCGTTTGATCAAATTTTCGATGCCGTGAGAGCCGGTGCCGATGCCGGTTTAATTATTCACGAAGGGCAGTTGACCTATGGACAATCAGGTTTCACGAAGATTGTCGATCTTGGCGAACGGTGGAAGCAAGACACCGGACTGCCGTTGCCACTTGGCGGAAATGTCATTCGCAAGGACATCCCCGCGAATGTTCGACATGATCTTTGCCAGATCATGCGCGAAAGCATCGACTTCGGCCTGGCACATCGCGACGAAGCGGTGCAACATGCATTGCCTTACGCTCGCGACATGAACGAAAAGCTAGCGAGCAAATTTATCGGCATGTACGTGAACGATTTTACTCGGGATTACGGCGAGACCGGCCGCGCTGCGATCCGCAGATTTCTGGGCGATGCGCGACGCGCTGGCTACATCGGCAATCGCGCCGAAGTCGAATTCGTCGAGTAACGAGCGAGGCTATTTCTTCGGCTTCTCCGCTTTACCGACTTGTTTCATGACAAACGTTTTCACGCGACTGAATTCCTTTTGGAACCCGTTAGTGAAGTCGTGCGTGCCGTATTCGAAAAGGACGACGAAGCAAAAGGTGAAGAAGATAAACAGAGCGATCCAGAATATCCCGCGCAACAATGACATGGCCGCAAGCCTAACTGAGGCCGAGTTTTAGGTCAATCTGGCTACCTGCGGGAAACTTCGGATTGATCGGCCTCGGAGAACTGCCAAGGTAACCGGTCATGCGCGTTCCGTTGCTGGATCTGAGCGAACAATACCGTGCCCTGTCGGACGAGATTCGCGCAGCGACTGATGAAGTGCTCTCCAGCCAGCGATTCATCCTTGGCCCGAAGCTGGCACAATTCGAGAAAGCAGCCGCGGCCTACTGCGGCGTGCCGCACGCCATTGGCGTTTCATCCGGGACAGACGCGCTCCTGGCCGTTTTGATGGCGCTGGAGATCGGACTGGGAGATGCCGTCATTACTACAGCCTATTCATTTTTTGCGACCAGCGGTTGCATCGCGCGCGTCGGAGCGACTCCGGTTTTCATCGACATCGACCCCGAGACCTACAACATTTCGGCAAAGGCGCTAAAGTCGTACATCGCTGAGCGTTGTCATCGCGTCGAGGGAAAATTAGTTAACGAAAATCGACAAACGATCTGCGGGCTCGTTCCGGTTCACCTTTTCGGTTTGTGCTGTGAGATGAATGAAATGCTCGCCGTCGCGCGCGAGCATAATCTGCTGCTGATCGAAGATGCGGCTCAGGCCATCGGGGCTGATTGCCCGCTCGACGGTGGATCAGCCAAAGCTGGCACAATGGGCGACGCCGGTTGCTTCAGCTTTTATCCATCGAAGAATCTGGGCGCTGCCGGAGACGCTGGGCTGGTAGTATGCCGAAACGGACAATTCGCCGATCGGTTACGGATTTGTCGTCAGCACGGGATGGAAGCGCGATACCAACATCAGTTTATCGGCGGCAATTTCCGGCTCGACGAACTGCAGGCCGCCATCCTGAAAGTGAAATTGCCGTATCTTGATGGTTGGTCAGCTGCGCGCCGCGAAGCAGCGAAGTTTTACGCGAATGAATTTCGGCGTGCTGGATTAGACAAAAAAATCAAATTGCCGGTCGAGCCTTATGCGGGGAGCGGGCTCAACAACCATCACATTTATCACCAATATGTGATCCGCTCGCCCGGGCGCGATGGGTTGCGGGAGCATCTTTCCGAACGCGAAATCGAAACGGCTGTTTATTATCCGCTCGCGCTGCACGAGCAACCGTGTTTCGAATATCTTGGCTACAAACCGGGCGATTTCCCGGAAGGGGAAAGCGCCGCGCGAGAGAGCCTGGCGCTGCCAATCTATCCCGAAATCCCGCGCGAAGCGCAGCAATACGTGGTAAAATGCGTCGCCGAATTTTTTGAATAGGCCCGTGTCCGCGACACTTGCCAGCGGCAGAGCGTGAGTTATATCAAAACGCGCGAGGGTAGGTACCGAAGTGGCCAAACGGGGCAGACTGTAAATCTGCTGGCTTTACGCCTTCGCTGGTTCGAATCCAGCCCTGCCCATTTTATTTTCGTCTCTTAGCGGCGACGTCTTCGCGCTTTGCCACGCGAAGATTTCGATCTTCGGCGCGGTTTGGCTTTCGTCTTCTTGGCGGCCGAACGCTTGCGCGATTTCGCAGGTTTTCTTTTCGCAGCTTTGACGCGCGACGTTTTCTTCGTCCGGCGTCGTCGCGGGGGTTTAATTACGCGAGCAACCGCTTTTTTTGCGGCGGGAGCGAAGCGACGCTCACTCGCTGCTTTTCCTGCGATTGCGCCGGCAATTCCTCCGACTATTGCGCCGGCCGGACCCATCATGCTGCCAAGCGCAGCACCGGCCACGGCTCCGGCTGTTTCTTTCGGTATTGGTGGAATGTCGATGTTTTCTTGCGCGTTTTGATCGTCGGGCATAATCGGAACTCCTTCTTTGAGCGTTGTCGTTTTATGTAGTTCGCTCCTGGGGTCGGGCACAGCCGTGACGAAACAAAAAAGCGGCCGCCGCGGCGGCCGCCTTTAAGAAAATAATTATCTAACCGAGCCGATTAACGGCCGCGGCGTTGTCCGCCATCGCGGCGTCGATCGCCGCCGTAGCCACCGCCTCCACCGCCACCTGGGGGCCGCGGTTCGCGCGGGCGCGCTTCATTAACGGTCAGCGCTCGTCCTTCGAGAGTTTTGCCGTTTATTTCCGCGATTGCCTTTTGCGCGTCTTGGTCGGAGCCCATGGTCACAAAAGCGAAGCCGCGGGATTTGCCGGTAAATTTGTCCTGCATGAGCATGACTTCCTGCACCGCGCCTGCTTGCGAAAAAAGCTCCTGTAGTTCGTTTTCGGTGGTGTTAAATGGGAGATTTCCCACGTATAGTTTAGTTGCCATTGAGTCTAATCTGGAAAACGCCGCCAGGACACTGTTCCCGCTTATCAAATTTCAAATCGCCGCTGAGTGAATTTCAGATGACAATCGGCGGACTTCCGAGCTGCTGTTTTCTCCTTTCGGGCACATTGTGTAAGGTGCTTCGGTTTGGAAAGCAACCAAAATCGCGGGCCAAGTGGCACTGAGATGTCGAGATTTAACGATGTGAGCGGAAAAACAGGGCAATACCGGGTAGCGCTGGTCGCAGCCGGGGTGCTTAGCCCCCTCGGCTTTGGCTTGGATGAGACCCTGGCGTCGCTCCGGGCCAACAAGGATTGCGTCTCGCCGGTTACCCGGTTCGACGTCGAGAAATGTCGATGTAAGACGGCTGGTCAAATCTCAGACGAACGCCTCCTCAGCGGGCGGGGAAATGAGCGAAAAACCGAACGGCTGCATCGCGCGACCCGCATGATGATGGCCGTTTTCGAGGAATTGTTCGGGCAAGATCCTGAGTTCAAGCCGGAACTGACCGTCATCGGCACAACGAGCGGCGGAATGTCATTTGGGGAGGATTATTACCGCGGCTTACATCGGCATCAGGGCTTGCGACATTCGCCAGGGTGGATTGCAAATTATCCGCCGCAAAAGCCAGTGATCGATGCACAACATGCATTTGAAATTTCGACGCCATGCCAAATCATCGCCAATGCCTGCGCTTCTGGAACAAACGCGATTGGGCACGCGTTTGAATGCGTGCGGTCAGGAAAATACCAGCGCGTGTTGACGGGCGGATACGACGCTCTTTCCGAACTGGTCTTTGTCGGATTCGATTCATTGCAGGCTGCAACCCCGGAAAAATGCCGCCCGTTCGATCGCGACCGCTCCGGTATGGTGCTGGGTGAAGGTGCGGCCATTTTTGCGCTCGAGAATCTGGAAAGTGCGCGTGCGCGCGGTGCGCGAATTTTGGGCGAAATCATTGGCTACGGGATTTCTACGGATAATCATCATCTGACTCAGCCCGACCCTTCCGGAAGCGGTCCGCGACGGGCGATGGAACAAGCATTGCAGAGCGCAAATCGTTCTGCGGAAGAAGTGGACTATATAAACGCCCACGGCACAGCGACCACGTTCAATGATGCCGCGGAAGGAAAAGCGGTTGCAGAATTGTTCGGAGACGTTCCGATCAGCTCAACCAAAAGCATGATGGGTCATTCATTAGGAGCGGCGGGTGCAATCGAAGCGGTTGTATGTTTGCTCGCGTTGCAAGCTCAGTTCGTCCCGCCAAACATTAACTTTCGGAATGCCGACCGAGATCTCAATCTGAACATCGTGGCGAACGAATCCCGTGAAGCGAAGATCGACATCATCCTGTCAAATTCATTCGGGTTCGGCGGCACGAACGCTTCCATTCTGATCCAGAAACTCGCAGCATGAGCCTGCGAATTGCAGGCATGGGCTGGGTCACGCCGCTTGGCCGCGGAGTCGATGCAGTTTGGGGCCGTTTGCTTCGTGGCGATGAAGCCCCAGTGCAACCGATCTCTGATTCTGTTTCTGACAAAGCATACTCCGCTTTTCGTGTCCCTGCCGAGGCGTTGAAAGATTTGCCGCCTCATCCTCGTCTTCGCCGCGCCAGCGCAATCTCGCGTTTTGCGGCCGCCGCAGGGATCGATGCCCTGGCCGAGGCAAGATCGACAATCGGAGAGATCGAGGCAGAACGACTGGCCCTGGTGTTTGCCGTCTCGAACGGCGGCGTCGTTTATACAAAACGCTTTTATCACAACGTAGTCGAGTCCGGTGCGCAATCGGCGAGTCCCCTGCTTTTCCCGGAAACAGTTTTTAATGCGCCCGCCAGTCATCTTGCCGCGATCCTCGGGATTACGGGCACGAGTTACACACTTGTCGGAGACGGCGCCGTCGGCGTCCTAGCGATTAAGATGGCCAGTGATCTACTCGATAATGAAGCGCTCGATTTTTGTCTCGTGGTGGCGGCGGAAGAAGCGGACTGGTTGCTTTGCGATGCTTATCACAAATGGCGGCTTCTCAAAAAAGAGCCGCCGATCGAATTGTTCCGCGATCCGCCTCGCGGCATGATTTTGAGCGAGGGAGCCGGCGCGGTCTTACTCGCTCGTCAAGGTGCAGTGCAAATCGACGCGATTGATCTAGGCGGAAATTTTTCCCAGCGTCGTGAAGCGAATGCAATCGTGCGCCGAGTTCTGCACGATCTTGCGGATGAACATGCGTGCATCGTCGCCAGCGCCAATGGAACCTTTATCGATCTTGCCGAACGAAACGCGATAGAACGAGAATTACCCAGCGCGTTAGTTTATAGCGCCAAGCCGGCCCTTGGCGAAAGTGTCGGCGCGAGCACGCTCTGGCAAACAATCACTGGGGTGCAAGCATTGCGAACGAGACGCCTCCCGCCAATGTTGCATTCCGACCCCGAGGCGGGCCTCAGCTTTTCAACGCTGGGCGAGATATCATTTAAGAAGGTGATTGTTTTAAACTGCGGCCTAAATCAACAGGTGGCCGGACTGCGATTGTCGATCTAAGCAGGCCGCGCCCGACCCGCTTTTACCTTTGCAACCCGGCCCGTCTACAGTACCTTCGGCGTCCGCCATGCGAACGCTGGTCTGGGGGATTTTTTTTATGGTTTTGGCGGCCGGCGCGGCGGGCGCAGCAAATAATGTCTCCGAGCACGAGCCGGTAGAGATCACCTCCACTGGAGAGACCACTTACGAAAATGGCGTGGCCACGGCGCGAGACAATGTCGCGATTCACGTCGGGGACACAGATATTTACGGCGACTTTGCTCAGTACAACTCGCGCACGCATGAAGTCTCAGTAGAAGGCCACGTCCGCATCTACCGAGACATCAACATTTACGTGGCCGAACGCGGTGTTTACAACATCGAGACCAAACAAATTCGCACGAGCAATGTGCGGACAGATTATCATCCCTATTTCCTCAGCGGCGAAAACGTGACCGAAACTTCGGCGAACGTATATCGCGTGGAGGATGCCACCTTCACCACTGACGATTCCACTCGCCCGGACTTTCACCTCCACGCGAGGACCGTGCGGGTTTATGAAAACGACCACGTCGTCTTTCAAAACGTCACATTCTATGTTGGCAAAATTCCGGTGTTCTGGTGGCCATATATGTATCAATCTCTGAACGACGCGTTCAGTTTTACGGTTTCGCCGGCTTATCTCACCTCGTGGGGGCCTTCCCTCCTTTCACAAATTACTTTTCCAATTACGGACGACGTCAAAGGGAGGCTTCGGCTGGACTATCGCGGCCGGCGGGGCGTCGCGGTCGGTTTTGAGTCGGATATCGATTACGGCAAAGACAAGTCGAGCAACGTGAAGTTGAAAACTTATTTCATAGAAGATCAGAATCCGGAAATCAACAAAACCGATTTGCCGCGCGGCGACATCAGCACGGGCCGGTATCGAGTGAGTCTGCAAGATCAGACCCAGTTTACCTCAGACATTTATGGGATCGTCGACGTGACCAAGCTGAGCGACGCATTCGTGATGCAGGATTTTTATCAAAGCGAATTCCGGATCAATCCAGTGCCGGACAACGTCGTTGCCGTGACCAAGACCAACCCATTCTACACACTGACGGCGATCGGACGTTTTCAAGCTAACGACTTCTTTGAGCAAACCGAGCGTTTGCCCGAAGTGGTTCTCGACGTTAAACGGCACGCCCTTTTTGGCGGCCCGATCTTTTACGAAGGCGAGACCGGCGTGGCCGATCTCCATCGAAACTTTGCAGATAAATCAGATTTCGAGAGCTACAGCACGGTTCGTGTCGATACTTTCCACCAGTTGCTCTACCCGAACACGTACTTTGGCTGGCTTTCCATTGTTCCCCGGGTCGGATTTCGCGAAACCTATTACGATCAAACACGTGATCTGGGGAAGACAATATTTACGCCCGACCCTAACCCTCTGATTCCGGAGTTTCTTCTCCCAGATCCAACGCTGGATATGCCCATCCAAAGAGGCGGAAATAAACTGCGCACCACATTCAATACCGGCGCGGAAGCGTCCTTCAAACTTTCACGAACGTGGGAAAATGTGGAAAGTCGCGCACTCGGTTTGGACGGACTGCTTCATGTGATTCAGCCTTTCACGAATTTTTCATATGTCTGGAACAACGGCTTGGACCCGGCGGCCGTTTTGCAATTCGACCGCTTCGAACCATCCACCCAACTGCGCCCAATCGATTTTCCTCAATTCACCTCCGTCGATTCGATCGCCAGTTGGACAATCTGGCGCGGCGGAGTTCGCAACCGGCTGGAGACCCGACGAGACGATTTAACGGTGACCTGGTTGGAGCTGGACACGTTTTTCGATGTGAACTTCGACAATCCTTACGACCGCACGCCCTATTCAAACCTTTTCAACCGGCTCCGTTTCACCCCATTGCCCTGGGCGTCCCTTTCAATCGATTCGCAACTCCCGGCGTTTGATAAAGGGTTCACCGAAGTGAACACCAGCGTGGCTGTTCAACCGATCGCCAATCTGCAGCTGAGCGCCGGTCATCGCTACCTTAACAGCAATCCGTTTTTCCAAAACAGCAGCCTTTACGTCGTCGGCGGGTTTTACCGCCTGAATGACAATTGGGCGATTGGATTTCAGGAACAATACGAAGGGACCACCGGCATTATTGAACAGCAGCGTTACTCCATTTACCGTGACCTGACCAATTGGGTCGCTTCTTTCGGCGCAGTCGTTCGCGATAACGCCGGGGTAAAGGAATACGGCGTGCTCTTAACATTCACACTGAAAGCTTTTCCAAAATTCGGCTTCGATCTCAACTTCGACCCAGGGAGCGAAGGGCAATAATCGGCGCTGTTCCTGTTTAAGATGGATATTTCAATTATTGGTTCCGGCTACGTGGGGCTTGTCACGGGGGCCTGTTTTGCGGACGTCGGTCACAATGTCATTTGCATAGACAACGACGAGGGCAAAATTAAAACGCTCCAAGCCGGGCGCATTCCAATCTACGAGCCCGGTTTGGAAGAAATCGTTCATCGCAATGTTTCCGCTCATCGATTGCACTTCAGCAGCAGCATTCGTGAAGGCGTAGACAAGTCACAAATCATCTTCATCGCGGTCCCAACGCCACCCCAGGCAAATGGAGATGTCGATCTTAGCTTTATCGAAAAAGTTTCGCGCGAAATCGCCGACGTTCTCACTGATTATCGGGTCATCGTCGATAAAAGCACTGTGCCGGTAAAAACCGGCGAACGCGTCGCGGAAACAATCAAGCGCTACAACCGGCACGGCGCAAAGTTCGACGTTGTCAGTAATCCAGAGTTCTTGCGCGAGGGCTGCGCCATTCACGACTTAATGCACCCCGACCGCATTGTCATCGGCGCCCAGAGTCAGCATGCCGTCGATCTGATGAAAAAGGTTTACGAACCTTTTATGGCACCGGTGCTGGTTACGGGCATTAACAGCGCCGAGCTGATCAAGCACGCCGCCAATTCGTTTCTCGCCCTAAAAATTTCCTACATCAATGCCATATCCGCGATCTGCGACGCCAGCGGAGCAGACGTGGAGAAAGTCGCAGACGGAATCGGAATGGACCGGCGCATCGGCCGCCAATTTCTCAATGCCGGCATCGGATACGGTGGTTCCTGCTTTCCAAAAGACGTCGCTGCGTTCATCCAGATCAGCGAGCAACTCGGTGTTCCATTTCATCTTCTGAAAGAAGTGCAGCGCATTAACGCGGGGCAAAAGGAGCGCTTTCTGAAACTCATTCGTGACACGCTCTGGGTGTTACGGGAAAAAAAGATCGCGGTCTGGGGTTTGACCTTTAAGCCGGACACCGATGACGTTCGCTCGTCGGTCGCGATCGAATTGGTGGACGCGATGTTGCGCGAAGGCGCGCACGTGAGTGTTTACGATCCGAAAGGAATGGAGAAAGCGCGCGAACTCAAGGCAATCGCCGACGCGAGATTCGCGACCTCCGCGCTGGAAGCGGTCGACGGCGCCGAGGCGCTCGTGATTGCCACTGAATGGAGTGAGTTTGCCAATGTGGATCTTGCCGCGGTCAAGCAGCGGATGACAACGCCGATCATATTCGACGGGAGAAACCTGTTGAATCCCGAAACGATGGGCGAGCTCGGCTTCCATTATCATTCCATCGGCCGCGCCAGCGTCCTTCCGCGCTGAAATTCTCGTGGCGCAGACCTCTGCTCGCCGAGTCTCTCTCGCCGCGCTGAGAACATGGCGGAGAAGAAAGCAGTTCGCTGACGCAGTCATTTCGAGCGCGCTCTCCAAGACCGCGCTTCAACCGGCCGATCGCGCATTCGCGGTCGAACTTTTCTACGGCGTCTTGCGAAACGTTACCCTGCTCGACTTTTGGATCAGGTTGCTCCGACGCGGACACGTAGATGTCGATCTTCGCGACCTTCTGCGCCTTGGCCTTTATCAAATATTTATCGCCAAGACGCCGGAACACGCCGCCGTTTACGAAACGGTAGAGATCGCTCCGAAAGGCCAGCGTGCCATCGTCAACGCGGTGCTGCGCTCCGCCGCGCGCGGCCGGCAAGAGTTGCAAGAGAAAGCGAATTCCCAACCACTCGATGTTCGAGCTTCGCATCCTAAGTTTCTGATTGAGCGTTGGGAAAAACGATTCGGAGCCAATGCGACCGAAGTTTTGTGCGCTTGGAACAATCAGCCTCCGCCAATTTACGCGAGAATTAATCGGCTAAAGATTGATCGGGAGAGTTTCCTCGAGCGCTATCGCAACGCGCGAACGGTGCCCAATGTTTCGAACTTCGTTGAACTGTCTTCACCGGCGGACGCGGTCGACCAGGGCGATTGCTACGTCCAGGACCCAAGCACATCGATCGCGTGCGAATTGTTGCAGCCGAAACCAGGCGGAAAAATTCTCGACGCCTGCGCAGCTCCCGGAGGCAAAACTGCGTATGTCGCCGAATTGATGGAAAACCGAGGCTTGATCGTCGGATGCGATCGCGAACCCGCTCGTCTAAATTTGCTCGACGAAAATCTCACGCGACTCGGTGTTCGAATTGCCGAAATCGTTTGCCATGATTGGACTAAGCCGATAATCCCACAGGAGATTCTCTCGGAAGCACCATTCGATCGAATCTTGATTGATGCTCCGTGCAGCAATACTGGCGTGATGCGACGCCGAGTCGATGCGCGCTGGCGCTTGAGACCAACGGATTTTAACCGGATGCAGACGCGACAAATTCAAATTGCGCGCGCGGTATTTCCGTTATTGAAGCCCGAGGGAATTCTCGTTTACAGCACGTGCAGCGTGGAAGTAGAGGAAAATGAAGACGTCGTTCAACAGCTGCTTGGACAGATGTCGATCTTGCAAGTGGAGGAAGAAAAGCGTTCCATTCCTTTTCAAGACAATTTCGACGGCGCATTCGCCGCAAGATTACGGCGGACCGATTAATTAGATCGTAGGGCAGCGGTTGCATCCCGCGCACACAATGGAATCATAGCTTTCTATGCATGACGCGCGTTTTGATGAACTCGCCAAGCTTCTAGTGGAATATTCCACCAGGCTCAAGCGGAACGAGAATGTCTTGATTGAAGCTTTCGATGTTCCGGATGAGATGACCATCGCTCTCATCCGGGCAGTGCGAAAAGCAGGGGCAATTTCGTTTGTGCAGGTTCAGCGCGCCCGCATCGGGCGCGAGCTTGCCTTGGAAGCATCGGATCGACAATTAACGCTGGGCGCGCGGCATGAGCTGGCGCGCATGAAGAAAATGCACGCCTATATTGCGCTGCGGGGAAGCAATAACATTACCGAGTTGTCCGATGTGCCGGTGGCGAAAATGCAGCTCGTGGCCAAGAAAATGCGCCCGGTTCAAGATCAACGCGTCAAGAAAACCAAATGGGTAGTGCTGAGATGGCCGACTCCTTCCATGGCGCAACTGGCCGGAATGAGCACGCAAGCTTTTGAAGATTTTTATTTCGAAGTTTGCACGCTCGATTACCGCAAACTCCAGCCAGGAATGAGAGCGTTGAAAGCGTTAATGGAAAAAACCGACCGGGTCGAAATCAAAGGGCCAGGAACCGATCTCCGCTTTAGCATCAAAGGAATCCCAGCGGTCATTTGCGGAGGCGACCGGAACATTCCAGACGGAGAAGTGTTCACTGCACCGGTGAAAAGCTCGGTGGAGGGGCACATCACATTCAACGCGCCGACAATTTACCAAAGCATTGCCTTTGACGGAATTCGCCTCGATTTTCGCCAAGGCAAAATTGTAGAGGCGACAAGCAACCAAACTGAAAAGCTCAACAAGATCCTCGATTCCGACGCCGGAGCCCGCTACGTCGGCGAGTTTTCGCTCGGATTCAATCCGCACGTTCTCGAACCGATGCGCGATATTCTTTTCGATGAAAAAATCGCCGGGTCATTTCATTTCACTCCCGGCCAAGCCTACGAAGAAGCAGACAACAGCAATCGCAGCCAGGTCCATTGGGACATGGTCAATATCCAGCGGCCAAGTTATGGTGGAGGCGAGATTTATTTCGACGGCAAATTAATCCGGCAAGACGGCGAATTTCTACCGAAACCGCTACGATCGCTAAACCGTAGCAACTTCGTTAGACGGCGGTAATCCGCGACCAGAAGCGAGAGCGATTCGTGGAATCGCTCGAACGGATATCGATCTTGGGCGCCGGATTAGGCCGCGCGCTTGGGACCCTGGCCGAGCAGGTTCAGCTGCATCATCCCGATTTCGCCGCTGCCAGTCAGCTGCAAATTCGAAATCTCGAACACCGGCGCGCCTTCGATAGCTGCGCCGCCTGCGCTTGGGAGTTGGACTGACACCTGTTTAGAATTCGAATTGAGCACAATCGACGAGATTTCGAACGATGGTGAAAACTCGACAGTCGCGATTTGGAACGCGGCAACGACGTGGACTGCGGCTTGTCCCTGCTGCGATGGCGTTAGCTGAAGCGGTGCGGCCGCGAAATCCGAAACGAGGTGCAAACCTCCAACAGTGAACGAAGGCGATCCGACCACGGTTGGACGCTGCTGCTGCGAGGGCGTGAGGCGGACGCTTCCGAGCGTTCCTCCGGCGGGCTGGATCCGGGCAAGCTCAAAAGTTACTTGCAGGTTCATCGCCGGCTGTGAAGCTACGCCAGCTAGGCGCATCGTCACGACTTTTGAGGCCGGCCGTAGCTGCAACGCGCCCATCTTGAACGTTGGAGTTAGTTGCATTGACGCAATCTCGAAAGCGAAAGTGAGTTGGACGGAAGTTTGCATCGCGCCCGCTGGATGAGGTGCGCCACCTCGCCCGGCCGGAGCGGTTGGGATTTGGATCGGTTCAGGCATGTTTACTGGTGTGGTTGGTTCGTAAATTCGTGACTCGAAAACGGGCTCAACAGACGCTTCGCTAGGTTGACGAAGCGCGTCGAATCCGGCCGGTTCGGGTTCAGTGACTTCAATGATGGACGGTTCCTCCACAGGCGTCAACTGAGGAATCGGTTGACCCTGACCCACAGGCTCAATTTCCGGTTCGGCAACCGCTTCTACTTGCGCAAAGACCGGCTGAATTTCAGGTTCCGCAATCGTTGCAGCTTCGGCAAAGACGGGCTGAATTTCGGGGACGGTAATTTCTTCCGCTGGAGCAACAACTGGTTCCGGAGTTTCAAATGCAGGCAGTTCGGGCTCGGGCGCAATCCATTCGGGTTGCGCGACCGCTTCCGTCGGCATCGCGCCCTGCTCAACAATCGGTCCAACCGCTTCGAATGTTTCGACCGCCGGTTCAAGCTCGAGGTAGCGCTCACCATTGCCCGCAACTGCAGGTTCCGCAGCCGTCTCGACACCAAACATGCGACTCGGCTTTCCAACTGGGACGACGGCGCGGCGGAGCGACGGTTCGGACGCTTTCAATTTGAGCGAGACCTGTCGCGGGCCGCCACTCAATCGTGGCATAACTTTCATTTCTTTGGGAGCCGCAGCTGCATATTCCATTCCTTCGAACCGCGGGCCGGTCGCTGGTGCGGCGCGACGGAAACTTGGGAAATGGATTCCACGGCGACGAACTTCGAAAACGACGACCCAGCCAATGACCCCAAGGCCGGCCAAAACTAAAATGGCCGCGAACAAATTGCCGATTTCAAATCTTCCGCGAGAAACTTCGCCAACATGCGCCGGAGCAAGCGCGGTTGCCGGGGTAGCCGCTGCCGCGGCAACCACTGGCGCTTTCGCGAGGGCAACCGGAGGCGGCGGCGCCTGAGCAGGCGCCTTGGCGGGCTGCGATTGTGCAACTGCCGGTTCTTGGCGTGTGCTGGGGACCGCCGCGGACGATGCTGGCGCACCAGCCGCCGCGACTGGCGTTTCTACGACGGGTGAGAAATTAGGAGCGGGCGACGTCGGAATCTCTTCAGGTCTAGCTGGACTGCCAGCGGCGAGTGATCCAGGCGCAGCGCCGGAAGATTCTGTGAGGGCGGTGCTGACCGCGGCCTCTGCCGGTTTAGGAGCGGTTGCCTCCATGCCGGCAATCGCGGGCGCAGCAGTGGTCTTGGTCTTAGCTTCGGCTGCCTTACCCTTCGCAGCAGCTGCTCCAGGAATTGGGCTTGGTTCTATTGCCGGACTCGATTCGGTTTGCGCCTCAGCCAAAGCCGTGGCGGCTTCCGCAGCCGGTGCCGGCGATGTCGCGAGCGCCGGGCTTTGCATCCAGCCGAGATCGTAAAAAGAATCCGCGAAAACAACGTTGAGCGCGGGCGAATAAATTTTCTTGGCCGAAGTAATCCAATCGGTCGCCTTGGTTGGATTGTTATGCTTAAACTCCCATGCGGCCTGCGCGTAATAAAGAGCCGGCGTGTCGCCGGTAAATTGAAACTGCTCCATCAACTTCTGGGCGCGACTGTCTTTGCCTTCGAGTAACCATGTCATGTAGACGTTGAATTTGATGAGCTGGGCCGCCTCGCTTTTGTCTCCGCCGGGTACCTTGCCCAAGAGCGCTTCGAATCGATCGCGCGCGGTGGCGTAATCCTTTTTCTTCAACGGCACCAACGCCAGATTGAATTGTGCCTGCCGGAATTTTGAATCGGCCTTCAGCGCCTTTTTGAATTCAGCTTCGGCCTGATCGAACTGCTTTTGCTCGAGCAAAATTTCGCCGCGCAAATTCAAAGTCGCTGGCTGGTTCGGATCGGCCGCGTCTGCGTCATCGATAAATTTGCGGGCGACGACAAAGTCGCGTTGCTGATAAGCCTGCCGCGCCTGCTCGACACGTGAGCGAGCAAACGCCTTGCTCTTGGCCGCGCGATCAGCCGCTGTGGTCAACTCAAGCGCTGCGCGTGTCTGGCCGGCCTGTTTTTGCAGCCAACCCACTTCGTAGAGCGACTCGGCAAAAAGCTTGTTCAGTTGCGGCGAAAAATTCTTTTCCGCTTGCGCCATCCAATCCTTCGCTTCCTTCGTCTTGTTTTGCTGCAGTGCGATGGCCGCGTTCGCGTAGTGGACTGCCGGTGTGTCCGGAGAAAGCTCGAACTTGGCCAAAAGCGAATCGACCATGTTCTCTTTGCCCTCAAGCAAATAGGTCAGCAGAATTTTGTATTGAATGAGCTGGGTCGCTTCGCCCTGCAGTTCGGACGCGTTGCTCGAAAGTAATTCCTGAAAGCGATTGCGCGCCTCAGCCCAATCCTTTCTTAGAAATGGAATCTCGGCCAAATTGAAACGCGCGTTCCAAAATTTCGAATCGATCCGCAACGCTTCGCGCAGTGCGGCCTCGGCTTTGTCGTAGATGCCCTGGCGCATCATGATTACGCCGCGTAAATTTTGTGATTCGGCCAGGTCCGGCTGACGCGCGTCAATCGCGTCGAGTTCTTTCAGCGCTTCCGGAAAATTATTCGCGTCGAACGCTCGAAAAGCTTTGTCGTACATTGCTTCGAGTTCCACTTTCGAGGGGGCAACGTTGTCCGCTGCCAAGGAACCGAGCACCAGCACTGCGACTGCTGCGATTTTGCGAATCTTCATGGCCGCCTCACATAAAACCCCTTCGTGAGGTCAATGACAAGCCTAAATTTTTTGACGCTTGAAGAGGATTTTCGCGGTGGCCTGGCAGCAAGAATTGACCCCGCTTCAGGCGTTGAGATTTGCGACGATCCGCAAGCCTTCCAGGGTAAGATTTGGATGGACGGCATCGATCTCGCGTAGCCGCGCAGCGATCAAATCCGCGTATCCCCCCGTCGCAATTATGTGCACCGTCTTCCGGGGAAAACGCTCGACTTTGATCCGGGCAATGATTTCGCGCACTAAGCCGCGGTAGCCAATCACCGCGCCGGAACGCATCGCCTCGATTGTCGATCTTCCAACGGCTGAGCGCGGCTCCTTCAGAGAGAGCTTCGGTAGTAAGGCTGTGCGCTGATAAAGAAAATTCGTCATCGACTCCAGTCCGGGCGCAATCACACCACCGATGTACTTTCGTTGCGCCGAGACGATGTCGAATGTTACGGCGGTGCCAAAATCAACTACAATGGCGGGACATCCATAAAGCGCTGCGACCGCTGCTGCATTCGCTAGTCGATCCGCCCCAATCGTTTTCGGATTTGGATAATCGATCCCGACGCCCAGTTCGACCTGCGGCGTTAACCATAGAATCCTAGATCGCTTCGCGACTTTCCTAACGACAGCATTTTTCTTCGGCACGACCGAGCAAACAACGAAGTTGTCGATCTTGCGTCGGCCTGAAAATCGTCGGAGCGCCGTGGTGGTAAATTCTTCCGTCGGTATTCGAACAGGCTTTGAGATCCGACGCCGCGTCGCGAACGCGAGTTTGGTGAACGAATTGCTGATATCGATCAGCATGTAATTTGTCTCACCCACAAAGTGCGACTTCACTGCGAAGACGGATCGAGGTCAAGTAGCGAACTTGCGGGCCAATCTTCAACTGCGTAGCCTCGCTACGTGCGAAAGTTGGTTCATCGCCCACGACGGTTGCGCCGGTCTCCAGCTATGAGAAATCTCGTTCGCGAAACCAATCTCACCGCGCACGATTTCGTGTTGCCTCTTTTCGTGAACGAAAAGATCGACAAACGACGTCCGATCGAGAGCATGCCCGGCGTTTTTCAGCTTCCACTGGGCGAAATTGTCGACGAAGCGCGGCAGGCGCACGACGCCGGGCTCCAAGCCGTTCTGCTTTTCGGGATTCCGGAAAGAAAGGACGAGCAAGCGAGCGGCGCTTATGCCGAAAACGGCGTTGTGCAAAAAGCGTTGCGCGCGATTAAGGACAAATGTCCGGAAGTGGTCGCGATTACCGATGTTTGTCTTTGCGAATACATGAGTCACGGCCATTGCGGTGTAACCCGCACCGACGGTGACCATTTCCATGTGCTGAACGATCAGACTGTCGATCTTCTGGTGAAAACCGCGCTCTCTCACGCGCAGGCCGGGGCCGACATGGTCGCGCCCAGCGACATGATGGACGGCCGAATTGGCGCAATTCGCGAAGCGCTGGATATGAACGGCTTTACTGAAACCGGAATTATGAGTTACGCGGCGAAGTTCGCTTCGGTTTTCTACGGTCCCTTTCGCGAAGCCGCGGAAAGTCCACCGCAATTTGGAGATCGCCGCTCCTATCAAATGGATTCGGCAAATGCGGATGAGGCGTTGCGGGAGGTTGGCCTCGATATTGACGAAGGGGCGGACATCGTCATGATCAAACCGGCTTTACCGTACATCGACATCTTATGGCGCGTGCGCGAGCGCTTTCGCAAACCGACCGCGGTGTATCACGTGAGTGGCGAATACGCGATGATCAAAGCTGCCGCCGAAAAAGGCATCGTCGATGAGCGCGCGGCTGTGATGGAAATCATGACTTCGCTCAAGCGCGCCGGGGCGGACATTATCGTGACCTACTGGGCGCGCGAACTAGCCGAATGGATCAGCGTCTGACGAGTCGTAACGGCGAGACAGAGGCGCACGCTCGTCTGAAACGCCTGGCTCTCCTTTGGGCGCAGGGGCAAGGCTACTCCGCGTGCGCGATGGAAGTTACCTTGCCACGCTGTCGATATCGCGCCGACATAGCGGCGTATCGCCCGAGTGGGAGACAACCAGGCGCCACCGCAATTTTCGAGTGCAAACAAGCGCTCGTCGATCTTCGACGAGACAACGGATGCACTTCGACAACGATGCGGCGTTTGGAGAAAGTTCACCAACGTCGTGAGATTCTGGAGAGAAATTTGCGTGTTCATTATCCAGCCCTGCGAGTCCCCGATTCGCTCTTTGCCGAATTCGATTCGCACAATTTCGCAGCGATCGAGCACCGTGGCTACAAACAGGTGATGCGGCAAATGCAGGCCTTACAAAATCGACTCTTCGACGGCACTAAATTCGAAACGCTAATTCGGTATCGCTGTGCGAATTTGTTTTTTCTGGTCCTGCCGAGCGAATTGTTTCGCGAATCCGAAATTCCGATCGGTTGGGGCGCGTTGATTGAATCGAACGGGGATTTGATCCTGGCCCGCAAACCGACGTGGCACGAAACGGAGGCTGAGCTGCGTTTCTTGCAGCAAATCGCCGCCGCCGGCACGCGCGTATTGAATCGGACGTTGAACATCACGTTCGAGGACGTCGCGACCGCACCTTATCGATCTTAGCAAATGTCGATCTTACCCGCGTCTGACCAGCAAGTTGTGCCCGGTCATTTCTTTCGGTTTTTCCATTCCGAGCAAAAACAGAAGCGTCGGCGCAACATCGGCCAGAATCCCGTCTTCGCATCGGAATTGCCCGGCATCCTTCGCCACGTAAATGAAATGAACAAGGTTGGTGGTGTGCGCAGTGTTCGGTGAGCCGTCGGGATTTCGCATCTGCTCACAATTACCATGGTCGGCGGTGACAATGCATTTGCCGTCGAGCTCAAGCAGTTTCGGAATAATCCGGCTGCAACATTCATCTACCGTTTCGACCGCTTTGATTCCGGCTTTCACAACGCCGGTGTGACCAACCATGTCGGGATTGGCAAAGTTCAGGATGATCAGATCAAATTTGCTCAGACGCGTGAGAAGCTCGTCCGTTACTTCAAATGCGCTCATGTCAGGCTTCAAATCGTAAGTGGCGACTTTTTTTGGCGATGGGATCAGTTTCCGCTCTTCGCCTGGAAAAGGCTTTTCGACTCCGCCATTAAAGAAATAGGTCACGTGCGCGTACTTTTCCGTCTCGGCGATGCGCAGCTGCAATTTGCCGGCGGCACTAGCGAGTTCGCCGAGAATGTTTTTGAGGTTTTCCGGAGGGAAGATGAACGGCGATGGAAAGCGAACGTCATACTCTGTCAGAGATGTAAATTTAACTTGCGGCCACACCTCGCGGTCGAAGCAATCGAAATCCTTGAACAGAAAAGCTTGCGATAATTGGCGCGCGCGATCGGCCCTGAAATTGAAAAACAAAACAACATCGCCGTCGCGAACGCGCTGCTCGTTCGAATGAGAGAAAATCAAAGGCGGGATGAACTCATCCGTCTTATCTGCGCGATACTGCCGACCCAAAGCTTCCGATGGTGAGTCTTTGCAAATCTCGCCACGTCCGAGAACGACTGCGTCCCAGGCTTTCTTGGTCCGGTCCCAACGGCGATCGCGATCCATTGCAAAATAGCGTCCGACTACAGTCACAATTCTTGCGCCGGTTTCGCGAAGTTGTTCTTTGCAAGTTTTTAAGTATTCGCGTCCGCCGGTAGGCGACGAATCACGCCCGTCGGTGAAGGCGTGGACAAAAATCTCGTTGACTCCCGCGGATTTCGCCGCGTTCGCGAGTGCGATCATGTGCTCGTAATGGCTGTGGACACCGCCATCAGAAACCAGGCCTAGCAAATGAAGACGATGCCCGCGCGCGGCCGCGAAAGTTTCTTGCGCGACTGGATTCCGCTTCAGTTCTCCAGCGGCGATCGCCTTGTTAATGCGAGTCAGGTCCTGCAGAACGATGCGGCCCGCACCCAAATTTAGATGCCCGACTTCCGAGTTGCCCATTTGGCCTTCCGGCAGACCGACATCCAAACCACTCGCGCTGAGTTTGCTGCCAGGATAATCGCGATAAAGCTGGTCGTGAAAGGGTGTGCTGGCAAGAAGGGTGGCGTCGCCATTCTGCTCGCGCGATTTCTGGCCGCCGGGATTGATGCCCCAGCCATCTCGAATGATGAGCATGACGGGGCTGGCCATATGCGCGCACTCTGCCGACGATTATGAAGTCGGACAAGCGGTTTCCCGCGGTTGCGGGATTGACAATAGAACTCGCACGCAGATACATCGCGCTGATGAAGTGGCGCAACCAACTGCTCGCGCTTTTATGTCTCGCTGTTTTCGCCGGGTTGGGGGTTCTCTATTTCCAGCATTGGGTCGTCCAGAAGCCGTTCGGGATAATCCTTGTTATCGGTGAAGGGCTCGCGCCGGAACGCATCGCGCTGACTCGTGTTTATCTCGGAGGATCCGATGCGCGTTTGGCCCTGGACGGAATGCCACACGTCGCTCTCGTAACTAATCACTCCAGAGATTTCGCGGTCTCCGATCAGGCAGCGGCCGCGAGCGCCTTGGCCACGGGAGTTAAAGTTAATAATCGCTCCCTCTCAGTCGATCCCACGGGCAAACCGCTCGCAAGCATTCTCGAATTGGCGCACAGCCGCGGGCGCGCGACCGGCTTGGTCACAAATGGATCGCTCACGAATGCGACGTGCGCGGCCTTTTTTGCGCATGCGACTAACGCGAACGATATCGACCAAGTCGCAAGTCAGCTCGTCGAAGGTGGAAAGATCGATCTCTGCTTGGGAATGAGCGCGGCCGAATTTCTTCCGCAGGCAAAACAGGGACAACGGCAAGACAACCGCGACTTGCTGCTCGGACTGCGCCAAAACGGCTTTGATGTTGTCCGGACCCGAGCGGAATTGGAATCTATTCCGGTCTGGCGACGGCCAAAACTCTTCGGAGCGTTTGGCGACGGAGATAAC
>DATNKD010000050.1:0-16340 GCA_035603575.1 Chthoniobacterales bacterium | reverse complement strand
AAGTAGGCTTCATCCAAAACAGTGATAACCTCTTCCGGCACACGGACAATGAAGTCCGCGATCTTTTCCTGGGCAATGAGCGTGCCGGTTGGATTGTTTGGATTGGCGATAAAGATGATTTTCGTTTTGGGCGTAATTGCGTTTAACATCGACTCCAAATCGGGCTGAAAATTAATCGCTGACGTCTCAGTCGTTTGCGCATCGAAGAGCTGCGCGATAAGTTTGTAGGCGATAAACGCGTAATCGGAAGTGATGACATCGTCGCCGCGATTCAAAAACGCGCGACCAATGAATTCGATGACCTCGTTGGAGCCGTTTCCGAGAATAATATTTTCGCGGCCTAATCCCAATCGCTCCGCGATGGCCTCACGCAAATAGACGCCGCTGCCGTCAGGATAGAGCTGTGCCGACTCAACTGCAGCGCGCATCGCCGTCACGGCTTTTGGGGACGGGCCAAGAGCGTTCTCGTTGGAAGCGAGCTTGATGATGTCGCCCGGATTCACTCCGAGCTCGCGGGCCGTTTCTTCGATCGGCTTGCCAGGTTCGTAAACGGCGAGATTACGCAACTGTGGATTGGCGCGGCTCCAGATAGGCGTCACGCGCTCATTCTAAACGCAATTAGGGTCGAACAAAAACGTGCTCAGCGTCCGAGGAAAGATCGCGGTCACCGGAGGTTGGGCTTTCGTGGTGCCGGGCACTGGACTGGCGAAGCAAAAAAAGCAAATCAAAGCGGTTTTTTTGCTTGCGCTAGAGGGCGGGCTTCAGGTAAAAGGACGCCCGGTAGCGGGAGCTTAATAGGTGGCATAGAGATTGTTATTGACGCTGCGACGCAGATATGAGCATTATGGAAATCATTACGAAAGCCAGAAACTAGCGAACAATAAAGCGAAGCGAAGTCGTAATTCAATTCATCAATCATACCCACAGCAGCTAGAAAACCGAGATATGAAAACTATCCAACCTCACCGCCTTCTCAAAACCGTACTCCTTGTCGCGTGCTCCGCCTTCATTGGCTCTCAGGCGTGGGCTACCGTCGTGACGTGGAATCTGAACCCAAGTGGCTTGAACCAGCCCGTCGGTTCGAGCAGCCAGAGTTACACCGTGTCTGGATATACGATTACTGCTTATGGTTACGACAATAATAACGGTATCGGCACCCTACACCAATTGTTCTTCAAGAATGACGGCTCTGATGAGGTTGGTCTGGGATTAGTAAACACCCTTCACAATGAACTCCAGGTCGACAGCAACGGCACTCCACTCCACTTTATCCAACTCGATCTTACGTCCATTCTTGCTCAAGGGTTCACCAACGGCAAAATCTCAATCGGAAGCGTCCAGCCTAACGAGGCATTTAGTCTTTTCGGGTCGAACACTTTGGGCGTCCTGGGTACAAAACTAAACGCTACTCCCTACGACTCGAGCTCAGACGTCACGTTCGTGTCCGTGCCGAACTTCGGAACCTTTAAGTTTATCTCCGTCGTAGCGGCCGCGGCTGATGTTCTGCCCGTTGCTTTTCAGGCCACGATCACTCCGATTCCAGAGGCCACGAGCCTTATTCCGGCGGTATTCGTGGCGATAGCTGCGACAGCTTTTGAGGCCCGACGCCGGCGCCGCGCGATAGCTTAAGAATTTGCTCTTGTTTGTTTGAAGCGACCGTTCCCACAAGGAACGGTCGCTTGTTTTACGCGGGGACTTCCACTAACGCTCTAATTTTAGCGAGTTCTCTGCCTTCGTAATCAGCGCCTTTTCTTCCGGCAGAAGCTTGGCTGAAGCCCCGAGTTTGAGATATTCCCGAGCGCCTTGCGCGTCGCCAGCAGCCGCGAGAAGAACCCCGTAATAAGCAGCGACCGAGGGATCGTGCAACTGAGTCGTATTCAGTCCCCTCATGACTTTCAGCGCTCCGATTGTGTCCCCTTTGGTATGGAGCGCGAATGCGTATGTGGCAGCATACGCCGGGTTCGCGCCTTCTTTTCGATAGACCTCCGCCGCAAGCTTTCGTGCTCGTTCGACATCGGCGTTTAGAAGAAGGCAAATCTGAGCGAGATTGTTTTGAATCTTTCCGTCCTCGGGCATCAGCTCAGCTAGTCGGACGAGGACACGATAAAGTCCGACGGTGTCACCATCCTCGGAATATTTCTGGTAGAGGTTTTGCAACGCTTCAAATTGTGTCTCGGGGTATTTCGTTAGATTCCAAAGCAACTCGAGCCACTCCTTTTTCCAGCGCCATTCCGAGGTTGCGCGAGTGAGCATGGATAGAAACGTCGGCTGCCTCGACGCCTGCTTTTCCGCTAACGCCCATTCTTTGTCCGCGGCGACCGTCTTGTTCTGGCCCCGTAAGGCGAGTGCCAGATAAGCATGGCGCATAAAGTCAGATTGGCCCCAGTCCTTGTTCTCAACCCAAGCTTCGAGCGCCGTCCAATCACGAAGCTTTGCGTAAGCCTCAGCCATTGCCAGCGGCACCGGCCACTTAGTCAACGTCTCGGTCCCAAGATTACGTGCGAAATCGATCGCCACCAAACTGAGGTCGCTTGTCGTCATCCAGGATATCAGCGCGGTCAGATTTGCGGGTTGGGAAACAGCGTCCTGTTCCAAGTGTGTGAGATATTTTGTAAAATCGGGCGCGCGCAATTGTCGCAAGATATCCAAATAAAGGATCCGATCGTTGAACGTCGCTTCAGGGTAAGCTTGGAGTTCCTGCGCCATCGCTAGGAGGACATCGTTACTAATATGGTGCGCGGCACCATTAATAATCAGGGCACGCGTCGCCAGACCCCGCTCAGCGGGATCGGCACGCAATGCGGTCAACATTGCTTCGCCGGACGCCTGGCGCTCTGGCTTATTGGCCCGAAGCCACAAAGTTCCTAATTGCAACTGGTAGGACGCATTCTGCGGCGCCAACCGAATTGCCTCGCTCCATTCCTGGCCCGCTTTTTCATCTTCGTGCATTACTTCAGCGAGAAGGCCGCAAGCCGCGTGAAAATCTGCATTATTTCTGGCATCTTGAGCGATTGCATCCAAGCTGCGCTTAGCCGTGGCGATATCGTTAAATTGCAACGCGCACCGCGCCAGCGCCAAGACATCGTGAACTGAGTGCGGCTTTAATTGCGCGACTTTACGGCGCCAGTCGAGCGCCGATCGTTCTCCTCTCCGTTCCGCCAGTTGCGCCATGATCCGCGCGGCCGATGCGCTGGATGGCCTCATTTCGAGGATCTGTCGCGCCGCCAGATTGGCGTCCCGATCATTGCCGTGTTCGATGTCGAACGTGGCCCTGCGAACTAGCCGTTTTTCCTGCCAGCGGACATAAAGATCGTGGCCGCCCCAGATCGCAACGATCAAAAAAATCAGGCTCAGAAGAATGCCGAACAAAAGCCTGATGACTGTTCGTTGTGATCTTTCAACTGACTTTTCCAAGGGAGTTAAAAATTAAACGGAGAATTTGTGAAAGGCGAATCAACGCGGCTAACTTGAGGCGGCGTAAATAGCAGGTTAGCAGGTCGTGTTCCGCCGTTGGCAAAGCGTCTGGCCACGTCTTGCTCAGAGGCTCGCAAGTTGCTCGCGCTCGGCTACGCTATGCCCCAAATGGATGAGGCCGTTGCGCAAACCGCGCCTATTTCAAGAGCGCGTATCAAGAGA
The DNA here is from genome assembly GCA_035603575.1 of Chthoniobacterales bacterium. Taxonomy (GTDB): domain Bacteria; phylum Verrucomicrobiota; class Verrucomicrobiia; order Chthoniobacterales; family UBA10450; genus AV40. The sequence goes on along the minus strand of DATNKD010000050.1, from coordinate 12,704 downwards.
GCAGGCTGGCTGGTCGCGATTGTTTTCTTCGGCCTGTTTTGGTTCGAGCTCATCAATCAGCTGAAGGCCGAGTGGTGGCTCAATCCGCAATACAATTACGGTCTGATCGTTCCATTGCTCGCGCTTTACCTGTTCTGGAAACGCTGGCGCAATCGACCCATTCCCGCACCGCCAGCAGCAACCGCGTTTCCAATCTCGCTGATCCTTTTCTGCGCCGCACTTTTTCTTCCGATTCGGTTTCTCGCCGAAGCAAATCCAGACTGGCGATTGTTAAGCTGGTCGCTCGCCCTCATCGTGGTCGCGATCTCGCTCTCGTTCGTCTATCTGATCGGTGGGCGCGCCTGGCTGCGGCATTTTCCGTTTCCGATTTTATTTTTTCTCGTGGCCGTGCCGTGGCCGGTCCGGATTGAGCAGGTCGTCATCCAGGACCTGATGCGAATTGTGGCCGCCATCAATGTAACATTTTTGCAGTTGGCAGGCGTCCCCGCTCTTCAACACGGAAACGTCATCGAAGTTGGCACTGGCTTTATCGGAATCGAAGAAGCCTGCAGCGGGGTCCGGTCGCTTCAAGCGACGTTGATGGTTTCGTTGTTTCTCGGTGAACTTTACTACTTCACCGCCTCACGCCGAGTCATTCTGATCGTCATTGGTACGTTGCTTGCGTTCGTTTGCAATGTTGTGCGAACCGCCATTCTTGTCTGGGCTGGGACAACCAGCGGACTAAAATCGATCGAGGTCTGGCATGATCCGGCCGGCCTGACAATTTTGATGGTCTGTTTGTTTGGACTTTGGGTTGCGAGCCTCATCATGCAACGGCGCGAGAATGTATCGCCCATCGCGCACTCGATCGAGAATCAACGCGCCCCGATCCGACTCAACTGGTCTCTAATTGGCGCGTTGGCGATTTGGTTCCTGCTTGTCGAAGTGGGAGTGCAAGTCTGGTATCGGTCTCACCAAACCGTGACCGGTTCCCGCTGGGCCGTGCGTTGGCCCGATTCAGAAAGCAATTACAAACAGGTACCAATTGCGCCCGAAGCCGAAACGTTGCTTCGCTACAACGAAGGCGGCGGCGCGGCTTGGGAAGGCGACGACGGCCATCAGTGGATGATGTACTTTTTCAAATGGCTTCCCGGCCGGACCGCGGCGCGGTTCGTTAAAGTGCACCGGCCGGATATTTGTCTTCCCGCCAGCGGCAGAACAATGGAACGCGACAACGGTTTGCACCTGGTCGCGGTCAACGGCGTGACTATGCCCATCCGCTCGTATCGATTCGACGATCGCGGCTCGCCACTCCACGTTTTTTACTGTTACTGGGATGCGCGGTCGTCTTACGAAAGTGCGGCCGCGGCCGCGGTCGAGGATTGGTCGCCGCGCGGCCGCGTTCGGGCTGCCCTTCAAGGCCGGCGTGAGATCGGCGCGCAAATTCTCGAAATCATTGTTTGGGGTTATCAGGATGACGGCGAAGCCGAACAAGCGCTTGCCCGGGAGCTCGGCCGGCTTGTCCGGGCAAGTTGACCATCTCGCAGGTCAGGAAATATTTGTAAATCGCAGCAAGAAGCGGGTGGGCACGCAGTCTTGGCGATTACAAACTGACGGTATGAATGATTACGAACGAGTCGCAACCGTGATCCGGTTCCTGGATCGACATCATACTGATCAACCCGATCTCAACGAACTCGCGGCCGCGGCCGGGCTAAGTCCTTTTCATTTTCATCGACTCTTTTCAGCTTGGGCTGGCGTCACGCCAAAAGATTTTTTGCAGTGCCTGACTCTTGAGCACGTGAAACAGCTTTTGCTCGGGGGAAACAATGTTTTTGATGCTGCGCTCGACGCCGGTTTGTCCGGACCCGGACGATTGCACGATCTTTGCGTGACACTCGAGGCCGCTTCGCCGGGCGAAATGAAAAACGGCGGAGCTGGCATGAAAATCGATTACGGTTTCGCCCAGACGCCGTTTGGCGAGGCGCTCATCGCCGAAACGAAGCGCGGAATTTGCCATCTCTCTTTTGTCGACGGCCACGGCCGCAATAGCGCGCGAAATCTTCTAACGTCGCAATGGCCGAATGCAAAATTGCACCGCGCTGATCAACGCGCGGAAGAACTGTCGGGCAAAATTTTTGCACAACCTCGTGAAGATCAATCCCGTCGGCCTTTGCGGGCGTTCGTGCGCGGGACGCCGTTCCAGCTCCGAGTTTGGCGTGCGCTCTTGAGCGTGCCAACCGGTTCGCTTACGACCTACGGGCGCCTTTCCGCCGCAATCGGTCAGCCCAGGGCCGCGCGCGCCGTCGGCAGTGCGGTGGGTGCCAATCCGATCTCCTTCGTCATCCCATGCCACCGTGTTATTCGTGAGACTGGAGCGCTGGGAAATTACGGCGGCGGTCCGATTCGGAAACGCGCCATCGTCGGATGGGAACTCTCATCGCGGCAATATTCAATCGGCGTAGGCGAAACCGATCGAATGAGAGCGACGGCGGCTTAACGGCAACGCAAGATCGACATCGTCGGAGCTGCGAATATCGTAAGCAGTCCGTTGCTTACGTATGGACAAGATTTCTCTCGATTACGCCGGTTTTCGCCACGAATACATCGGAGGCGGATTGCGGCGGGCCGATCTCGATCCCGACCCGATCAAACAGTTTCAGAACTGGCTCGCCGCAGCGATTAAAGCTGGCATTCCCGATGCGAACGCGATGACTCTGGCCACCTGCCTGGACAATAAACCGTCCGCCCGCGTGGTGTTACTCAAGGATTTTGATGAGCGCGGTTTTGTTTTCTTCACGAATTATTCCAGCGACAAAGGCCGGCAGCTTGAGAAAAATCCAAATGCGGCGTTGGTGATGTACTGGATGGAAGTGGAGCGTCAGATCCGAATCGAGGGGAAAGTGGAAAAAACTTCGCGCGAAGAATCTGAGGAATATTTTCACACTCGGCCTTTCGGCGCACAACTTGGCGCATGGGCTTCGCACCAAAGCGCGGTGATTGATGCCCGGCGAGTTCTCGATGCGCGTCTCGAAGAAATGAAACAACGCTTCGCCGAAGGACAAATTCCGGTTCCGCCGCACTGGGGTGGATTTCGCCTCAAGCCCGACCGGATCGAATTTTGGCAGGGACGCCCCGACCGCTTGCACGATCGATTTCGTTACACGTTGCAATCGAGTGGTTCTTGGTCGATAGACCGGCTCGCTCCGTGATATCCGACCAGCGCGGTCGCTGGAGCAGTTGCGAATTAATTGATGATGGATCCGATCGAAGATGATTTTGTGAATGACGAACCTCTCGGCGCCGAGCAAAAGGCGTCGACACGAAAACGCCGCCGCCGCCCGCCCAGCGTCTTGGAGCCGCCGCCGCGTCGCCGGGAACAGATCGGCAGAAGAACGAGTTTGGCGCGGGAACGGACCGAGTTGTTCCTTCGCGAAAATCCGGTGCCGATGATTCTTGGCGCGCTCGTGGCCGGTCTCGCCATCGGTTTGGCGATACGTTACACATCGCGCTCCGACGAAAAAGAAGTGGAAGTGAGAACGCCGCTCGGGCGCATCAACTGGAGCGTGCTTTCGCTTCCTTTTCTCTGGCCGCTCGTTCGCGGAATGAAAGAGAAACTCGAAGACTCGACTGATTCAATCAGAGAAAGCGTGAAGACTATCGATCTCGATCACTACACCAAGCCGATCCGGAAACGCTGGAAATCCTGGACCCATTGAGCGTCTGTCATTTCGAGCGAAGTCGAGAAATCTCTTACTGTTTCTGAAGCCGGAGTGAAATGGATTGGCTCGCTTCTCGTTGTGGTCGGCGTGTTCATGATGTTTTATCTCCAGCCGTATCGGAAACAAACTGAAGGCGAACCGATCACGCCGACCGGCCCAAAACCGGCAAAGAGCGCGCAAGACCTGCATCCGATCGCGCGCTGAAGCAGACTTATGATCCTGAATTTAGAATCTGTTAAGTTGTTCGGATCTTTCGTCATGATCGCGGCCCTGATGGGCTGCGCTTCAGACAAGAAACCGGCCTGGATTCGCTTCGCCGAAAAACAGCCGAATAAATGGGGGCATTACAGCGGGTATGTCGAAGCGCGTTGGGAAAACGACGGACGGTCAATGACGTTGTTGAGCGAACTTCGTTATACCGATCCACAAGGCGTGGTTTGGATTGCGCCGGCCGGCTCGCAGGTAGACGGCGCGTCGATTCCTCGATCGCTCTGGTCTTTAATGGGCGGGCCGTTTGAAGGAAAATATCGGAACGCGTCGGTGTTGCATGATGTCGCCTACGACCAGCGCAACCGGCCGTGGGAAGTTTGCGACCGGATGTTTTACAATGCGATGCGTTGCAGCGGAGTGAGCGCGGTGGAAGCAGGGACAATGTATTACTCGCTCCGCAAATTCGGTCGCCATTGGAAAGCGCCGAAGGCCGAGCCGGTAAAAGTTGGCGACGAGATCGTTGCTCGGGCGGAGGAAGTGAGACCGGCGATTCCCGTGAACCGCGGCGATATCAACGCCACCCGCGACTGGATCCAGAGCTCAGATCCGAGTCTGCAACAAATCGATCAGCGCGCCGACGGCGAACCGCGTTGACTTACTCTTTGCCTTTTCCGTTCCGTCTGCCCGCCGCGTGCTCCTTCCGCCGCGCCATCCTTTTCCAAAGCGACGGCGAGGACTTCATCGACGTTCTCGACCGGGACGAATTTCAGTTTTTGTTTCGCCTCTTCCGGAACATCGACCAGATCTTTTTCGTTCAATTTTGGAATGATTACCGTGGAAATGCCGGCGCGCATCGCGGCCAAACTTTTTTCTTTGAGTCCGCCGATCGGCAAAACCAACCCCCGCAATGTGATTTCGCCGGTCATGGCGACGTCCGGTCGCACGGGCGTATTGGTAAAGAGAGAAGCAAGTGCGGTGAACATCGCGATGCCGGCGGACGGCCCATCTTTCGGCACCGCGCCAGCGGGAACGTGCACGTGAATGTCCATATCACGGAAATCTTCCGGTTTTACGCCGATCTCGCCGTCACGGCTGCGGACAAGACTGAGTGCGGCTTGGACCGATTCTTTCATGACTTCGCCGATGTGACCGGTGAGGGTGACGTTTCCCTTGCCCGCATAACGAGTCGCTTCAATGTGCAACACTTCGCCGCCGGCTGGCGTGTAAGCGAGGCCGGTGACAACGCCCGGTTTGCTCGTTTTCAACTTGGTTTCGCGCACGTACTTGGCCGGGCCTAACATTTCCGCGATCAATCGCGGCGTAACCGTTACGCGCTCCGTTTTACCGCGGGCAACGCGCGATGCGATGCCACGACAAATGGCGCCGATCTGGCGCTCGAGTTCGCGCACGCCGGCCTCGTGCGTGTACTCGTTGATGATCTGTCGAAGCGCCTCGTCCTGCCATTCGCATTGTTCGGGCTTCAACCCGTTTTCTTCCATCTGCCGCCGGACCAAATAGCGTTTCGCGATCTCAAGTTTTTCGCGCTCGGTATAACCTGGCAGCGAGATTACTTCCATCCGGTCGCGCATCGGCTCGGGGACGCCGTCGATGTAATTCGCGGTCGCGATGAAGATGATTTGCGACAAATCGAACGGCACATCGAGATAGCGATCGACAAAAGTATTGTTTTGTCGCGGATCGAGAACTTCGAGCAGGGCGCTCGCCGGGTCGCCCCGAAAATCGGCACCGATTTTGTCGATCTCGTCGAGCATGAAAACCGGATTGCGTGTTCCAGCACGGCGCAATTCCTGAATGATGCGTCCCGGCATCGAACCGATGTAAGTGCGCCGATGTCCGCGGATTTCCGCTTCGTCCCGCATTCCACCGAGACTGATCCGGACGAACTTGCGTCCAAGCGCATCGGCGATCGATTGCCCGAGACTGGTTTTGCCCACTCCGGGCGGACCGAGGAAACAGAGGATCGGGCCGTGGCCGCTTGGGTTCAGTTTGCGGACGGCCAAGTATTCGATCAGCCGCTTTTTCACTTTCTCCAGGTCGTAATGGTCGCGATCGAGAATTTGCTGGGCTTGATCGAGGTCGAGATTGTCCTGGCTTAATTTGTTCCAGGGCAGATCGGCGACGATCTCGATGTAACTGACGATGACGGAAAATTCGGGACTGGCCGGCGGAATGAAATCGAGCCGTTTCAATTCGCGCTCCGCTTGCTTCATAACTTCGGGTGGCGGCTTGGCCTCCTCAAGTCGCCGCCGCAATTGTTCCATTTGCTCTTCGCTGCCGGTTTCGGTTTCACCGAGCTCGTGCTGGATCGCTTTGATCTGCGACCGCAAATAAGCCCGGCGTTGCGCATCGGAAAATTGAGACGCAACGTCTTTCTGCAATTTTTCCTGGATCTGCGCGATCTCAAGTTGTGCCGAGATGTGCTTCTGGACTGCGCGCACTCGTTTCTCGACGTCAGGTTCTTCAAGAATCGCCTGCTTTTGCGCAACATCGACATTCAAATTCGGCGCCAGAAAATCCGCGAGTTGTTCCGGAGTGGCGATGTTCAGAATCATCAAGCGGGCTTGCTCCGGCGCTTCCGGGGTCAGCTCGAATAATCTCGCAGCCGAATCGCGCAGATTTCGAAACGTCGCTTTCCACTCCTTGCTCTCGGGTGGCGAAATGGAATTCACCAAGTCGACTTCCGCGCGAATAAACGGCGAAGTCGCGACGATTTTGCGCAACGTAAATCGGCGGAGGTCTTGGGCAATGATGAGGAGATGATCGTCGGCCTGGCGAATCATTTTGAGCACGAGCGCCGCGGTGCCGACGTGATAAAGGTCCTCAGGTTCCGGATCTTCCTTGGCTTCATCGCGCTGCGTCAAGAGGCCAATCACTTTTGTGCGCGGCAACGTTTCGTCGAGCAATTGGATCGATGCCGGTCGCCGGACATTGAGCGGCACGATCGTTCCCGGAAAAACAACGAACCCGCGCACTGGCAGGATCGACAATTCCTCGGGAATCTGTGGCGCGCGACTTTCATCCGTCAGGTCCGCGGCAATTGTCGGCCCGGGGCTGGATTTCATTTCCAGTTCGGCCGGCACGGCGATTTGTTCTTCGGACATCATTGTTTTAACGGCAGCGAAATCCAGAGCAGTCCGTTGCGTTGTTCGGCGCTGGCCTGATCGATTTCTACTTCGGCCGGTAACGCGACCTCGCGCTCGAATGGCCCATAATCGATTTCCATCGCCAGCAAGCGGACCGCGCGGCCTTCTGCGTGTGTCGGCTCGGGTAATTCCCGTGCTCCCCGAATCAGAACGCGCCGGGGCTCGACCGTGAGATCGATTTGCGACCGCTCCACCCCGGCGAGATCGACACAGATACGGACACATTTCTCACAGCGGTAAGCGTTAATGGCAGGCTCCCAGGTATGTGGGGCAAATTGAAATTGCGAACGCGCCAGCTCGTAGGTGACGTCCTGCAACGCGCCGTGGAGCCAGCGCAACTTAATACTGCCGATGGGATCCATTTCAAAAAGTGACCTGCCTCTAAATAAACTACGCAGAAAACACGTTCGTCGCGTGCCTCTTTCGAGATACCGTGCTGCAAACCGCTCGCGGCTACACTGCTACACCCTGATTTCTTTCGATGTCGATCTTATGGCGCCCGCGCTTAGCGCACTTTGCCTGGTCCCCATAAGGCCCGACCCGGTTTCGCGCCGGTGTGCTCGCCGTCCTTAATGACTTGCGCGCCGTTCACGAGGACGTGTTTCACGCCAGTCGCGTTTTGATGAGGTTTTTCGAACGTCGCGTGGTCCGCGATCGTCGCAGGATCAAAGACGACGACGTCGGCGAACATTCCTTCCTTCAACAATCCACGATGATCGAGTCCGAGATTTGTCGCCGGCAGTCCGCTCAATCGATGGATCGCGTCCGACATCGAAAGAACTTTTTCGTCGCGGACGTACTTGCCCAAAACGCGCGCGAAATTTCCGTAAGCGCGCGGGTGCGGATTCGATTTCAGAAACACGCCTTCCGGCGCCTGCGACGCTTCGTCCGAGCCGAACGCGATCCACGGTTTTTGCAATTCTTTCTTCACGTTCTCTTCCGACATCATGAAGTAAACCGCGCCGATGCGCGACTCGTCTTCGGCGACCAGATCCATCGCGGTGTCGATCGGATCTTTGCCGCGAATCTTCGCAACTGCGGCGAGCGATTTGCCGGTGAGCGGTTTCAGTTTTTCCGATTTGAAGCCGACGAGGATGATGCGATCGGGCGAACCGGCGGAAAGATAAAGATTTTCCCATTTGTCGCTGTCGACGTTCACTTCGGCTTTAATTTTTTCGCGGGTTGCCGGATCGCGTAGCCGTTTGAACAAAGCCGGATAACCGCCATTCTCCGTCCACGGCGGGAAACACGCATCGAGTCCGGTCCCGCCGGCGGTATAGGTGTACATGTTCGCGCGAATGTTGAGCCCTTCTTTTTGGGCTGACTCAATCCGCGAAAGGAGATTGTCGATCTTGCCCCAGTTTTTCTGACCGGCGGCTTTGATGTGATAAACCTCCGCCGGAATTCCGGCTTCGCGACTGATTCGGAGCAACTCGTCGAATGCTTCGAGCAATTGGTTTCCTTCGCTCCGCATGTGCGAGATGTATTTGCCCTTGTATTTGGCGGCGACTTTGCAGAGCTCGATCAACTCATCCGTCTTCGCGTAAAACGCCGGCGGATAAATGAGCGATGTCCCGATGCCGAGCGCGCCCGCTTCCATTTCTTTGCGCACGAGCTCGCGCATCTGGTCGAGCTCCTTGGGCGTCGGTGCGCGATCGTCAAAGCCGATGACGTTCTCGCGAATCGTGGTCGCGCCGATAAATGACGCGACGTTGCAGGAAATGCCGTGCTTCTCCAGAAACTGCAGATATTCCGCCAGCGTGTTCCATTTGATGTCGTATTTGATGTCGGCCTGCGTGCTCAACATGTGTTCGCGGACGCGATCGTTCACCGGCCCCATCGACTCGCCTTCTCCCATGATCTCCGTGGTCACGCCCTGACGAATCTCGCTCTGCGATCGGCCGTCCTGAATCAGCGACTCGGTCGACCAGGAGAGCATGTTGATGAATCCCGGCGCGACCGCGAGGCCGTGCGCGTCGATGATCGTCTTCGCCTTGGCGTTTTTGAAATCGCCCACACCTGCGATGCGATCTCCTTTGATCGCAAGATCGACATGTTGCGCTTCGCTGCCGGAACCGTCGTAGACCGCGCCGTTGCGGATAATGACATCGAAGTCGGCGGCAACGATCGAGGGACTTGTCGCCGCGAGAAGTAAACTGAAGTAGAAGATTGCGCGCTTCATGGCGCGATTGAAAAAGCCGCAATCGAGGATGTCGATCCTAAATCTATTCTTCGATCGCGCCGCCGATTTCTTTCAAATGCTGGCGAAACGTATGCACCGGATTCGCGGAACGCTTTGCCAGATAATCCTTGAATTTTAATTGCTGCCGCAGGTTGTTTCCGGACTTGATCCGTTCAGCTTGTTTTCTCTCTTTTTGCCAAATCTCACGGGCGATTTTGAACAGTTCTTCACTTGATGCCTGCGGAATGAAAATGCAGCCATCGTCGTCTGCGAAAACAGCATGATCCTTTGTCACTTGGAACTCGCCAAACCGCGCCACCCGCAGCGCATCTTCGCTGCGCGGATCGAGTCGTTGCGGACCGGATGGGCATGAGCCGTAACTGAAAATCGGCAAACCGATTTGGCGTAACTCCGGCGTGTCGCGGTGCGTGCCCCACACCACAATCCCGGACAGGCCGCTGTCCTGCGCTTCCAGCGCGGTCAGATCACCGATGCAGCCTTCATCGCGTCGGCCGCCATTATCGATTACGAGAACATCGCCCGATTGCGCTGCTTCCATCGCTTCCAGAAACACATCGACGCTGCCGAAATGTTTTACCGGCAGCGCATGTCCGGCCAAATGACTTCCAGGAATGGCGGGACGAATTCCGGAGGGCGCAATTAAAATCGACAATTGCAATCGCAAACCGGCATCGGCGATGAGCGGCGTGGAAAGGTCGGCAAACTTTTCGGCGAGATCGCTGTTTTTCAATGCTCCGATTCCTTGAGCAAGATCGACAATTGGTCCTTCCAGAGCGCGGCAATGGTGTGGCTTCCGTGGCCGCGGGTCTTGTCGCTCAACGGAATGACGATCGCACGACCGTGCGGAACGCGTTTGATTTCGCGTTCGAGAATTCCCAATTCCGGCGGATTGATCAAATCATCGCCGGAATTCATTGCGAGCAGCGGTGCACGAATTTTTTCCAGGTTCGGGCCCGGATCGTAATCGCGGGACGCTTCCAACGCGTAAAGAACATCATTCGCGTCGTCTGCTTTCACGATTTGCTCGACGAATTTATCGAGCACCTCGTCAGTCTTCGCGAGTGTCGGCGCTTCTTTTTGCCGCAACACCGGATTACTGCTCATGAACCAGAGCATTTCTGCCACGGTGCGTAGACTGGGCGGTTGCGTTTTGTATTCGCCGCCGTTCCAAGCCGGATCGTTCCGGATCGCGTCAATGATCATTCGTCGCCACGCGCGATTGCGACCGGAAATTTGGGTCGGCAAACTGGCGAGCGGCATGAGCGCGTCCATGAACTCGGGATGCGATTCGCCCCAGAGCCAGGTGTGCATTCCGCCCATCGATGTGCCCATCACCAGCCGCGCATGATTGACGCCGAGTCCGTCGGTCAACAACCGATAGTGCGCGTCGACCATGTCGATGTAACGGTAGCGCGGAAACTTCGCGTGCATTCCGTTGCCCGGCTTGCTTGATTTGCCGTGGCCGATTCCGTCCGGGAGCACGATGAAAAACTTTGTCGCATCGAGTGGTTGATCTTTCCCGAAAAGTTCGCCCGCGAACTCCGGGCGGATAAATTGCGCGCCACTGCCGGTTGTCCCATGCATGATGAGAACGGCGTTGCGCGCCTTGCCTTCGCCGTCCTTGTCGATTTGGCCGAGCGTTCGATAATGAATCCGGAGCTCGGGCAACCTTTCCCCCGAGGCAAACTTGAAATCGCGAATGGTGTAATCGCCCTCGGTCGGCGGCGGATAATCGGCGGCCCGTGTCGCGCCAATCGTTGCGATACAGAAGAACGCTGCCGCGATAATTCGGCGCATGATTTTGTCTAACATCATCCGTGCGCCGATTCCAGCGACTTGACAGGATTCGGCTATTGGGACGAATGATTGCCGCTCCAAACAAAAAGGCGTGCAAAATTCATGGTCGGTTTCAAGCTTAACTGAATTCGTTGCCGACTCGGTACGAAACGCGCGCGAGGGCAGTGTTCCTTTTTATCATTTGCAGTTCGATCGCGTTTTTCCGCCCGACTTTTATGCGGAAATGTTGCGCACGATGCCGAACGAGAACGACTACCGGCCGATGTCGGGCAAAAGCAAAACGGGAAGCAGCCGCCCGGATGGAAAACCGACCCGGACCAAGATTGATTTGTTTCCGGAATACATTCGCCATTTGCCGCCGGCAAAATTTGCAGTTTGGGACGTGGTTGGCCGCGTCCTGCGTTCGGACGAAGTAAAAGCCGCGTTAATCCAACACCTGGCGCCGGGGTTGAAGCGACGCTTTGGAGAAAATTTCGCCACTGTCGGAATGTACCCGGTGCCGATTCTGACCCGCGACGTTCCGGGTTACCGCGTTTTCAAGCACACCGACAGTCTTTGGAAAGGGATCACGGTTCAGCTTTACTTGCCCTCGGACAATTCCAACACGCACACCGGCACGATTTTTCACGAACAATTGCCGGACGGAACCAAACCGAAGCGAACCCAAATGCCATTCGCGCCAAACACCGGCTATGCCTTCGCCGTCTGGAACGATACCTGGCACTCGGCCAAGCCGGTCGGCCCGGAAGTGAAAACGCGCGACAGCATTCTGCTGACGTATTTCGTAGATCGCGGTATTTGGAGAGCTTTGCGGAATCGCGCGCGACGGGTCGGCAATTTTTTCCTCAACGAGCTCCGCAGTTTAAAGCGCAGCTGAGCTACCACGTAACAGTCGCGTTGCCTTCGGCCGGGGGGTGACGGTACGCTCACAGGCGCGCTGAACATTTTCTTTCCGGCGGAGAGATTGCGGCAGACGGCCCATTTAATCAAGCCGAGCGCGCGAATGAAGGCGCGGGAAAAACGGTAACCGCTCACCGGAAAATTCAGAACGGCCCGCTGCGTGGAAGCGCCATAGAGGGCGGATTCGGGATCGGCGGCGAGACCTATGTCGCGATTGGCGTGGTTCTCGATCTTCTGTTCGTGGCGTTCGCGATTTGGCGCTACCGATCAAGTAAACGCACCGGCTTTAGGACGCCGGCGGAAGCAGTGGCCGTGTGACCTGAGTTATTTCCGAGGCAAACGCGCTTCGCAGATCTCGCAGAACACGTGGAGAATGAACTTGTGCGCTTCCTGAATTCGCGCGGTCGAATCGCTTTTCACGATAAGATCGACATCGGCAATGCCAGCCACGGATCCGCCGTCGCGGCCGAGAAGCGCGATCGTTTTTAGCTTGCGGCTGTGCGCTTCTTCGATTGCACGTCGGATATTTTTCGATTTGCCGCTGGTGCTGATGGCGATCAAGACGTCGCCGGCGTTTCCAAACCCCCGTACTTGTCGCGCGAAAATTTCTTCAAAGCCGTAATCGTTTCCAATCGCAGTGATCAAACTTCCGCCCTGCGATAAATTCATCGCCGGATACGGCCGGCGATCCTCAACGAACCGACAGGCTAGCTCGGTGCAAAAATCGGC
>DATNKD010000049.1:0-6922 GCA_035603575.1 Chthoniobacterales bacterium | reverse complement strand
GCCGATAAAGATTTGGACGCGCTTGGTCTGGGGAAACCCAAAGCCGAACCAAAAGAAAAGGCAGCCAGCAGAACGAACGGCGCGGTTTCGGAAGACGCTGTTTGGAACCAGCTCAAGCAATGCTTCGACCCGGAAATTCCGGTGAACATTGTCGATCTTGGGTTGGTTTACGATTGTCGCCTGATCAAAAAAGACGACGGCGGCACACGCGTAGAAGTGAAAATGACGCTGACCGCGCCCGGTTGTGGAATGGGTCCGGCGATTGCGCACGACGCGCAAAGCAAAATTCTTTCAATCGACGGCGTCGATGAAGCCGATGTGCAACTGGTTTGGGACCCGCCGTGGAACCAGAACATGATTAGCGAAGCCGGGCGAATGAAGCTCGGTATGATCTAGGCGCCGTTCACTCGCCGCGTGGCAGTCGAGTCGAGTGCTCTCGCTTAACGAATATTATACGGCGTCGGACTTGGTTTTGGTTTTTTTCCAGTGGATGTGCCGCGCCTTGAAGGAGTTGGCGTCGGCTGGCCAAGTGGCCTGTTAAGATAAATATGCGGCGTCGGGCTACCGCGCTTGCGCGACGGGGTCGGTGTGGCGCGGATACGTGGAGTCGGTGTTACTCGAACAGCGGGCGGCAGAGTTGGCGTTGGTTGAACCACCCCGGGGATATAAGTAATCGGCGGTGTCGGCGTCTGATTAGGCGGCGGAGTCGGGGTTCGCGGGCGACAATTCCTGACGGCTTCTTCTCTGCTGGGATAACACTGACCATCTCTCTCCCGGCAATCCGCCACCGGCACTTGGACGACCTGTCCGTTAATGCAACACCAACAGAGTTCCCCACAATGCCTCAGCGCTTCTTCTCTGGAGCCGAAGCATCGGCCGCCCCGTTCCTTGCATTCCGCTGTGTTGACCAGGACGACGTGTCCGTTGATGCAACACCAACAGAGATCTTTACAGTGCCTCAACGCTTCTTCTCGGGTCGGATAGCATTGACCCTCTCTTTCCCGGCATTCCGCTGGCGTGATCAGGACAACCTGCCCGTTGATGCAGCACCAACATTGAGGCGGAGGCGGCGTTGGAGTCGGTGTAGGGCGATGAATAGGAGGCGGACACGGAAGTGGAAACCACCAACACGGTGGCGGCTCCGGCGGACAAGGCGGGTGATTGCCGGGCGGGCCGTGCCATCTGTAGCAACCGCAATTTTCTTCCCACCACCAGCCGCCGCCCTGTTGAATCCAAACCCATTGGCAGCATTGATAGTTCCACTGACCTCCCGCTACGGTAAGCGGCGTCAGCATAAACGCGTGCTTGTCGCCGTTGTTGGTGATTCCGTCGCCGATGATGACGCACGAATCGCTTATTGTTCTCGCGACCGTCAGAACCTTGAAATCGCTCTGGGAAAGATCGCACAGCGTATTGAGATCGAACATCTGATTGCCGACATAAAGAAAGGCGTGTTCGGAATTATCGCTGGTGGTTGAGGACCCGACGATCATGCCGGCCGCGTTCATGCCGTGACCGGCAACGCTGTTGGCGGTACTGGTGTTGCCGCCGAGTGTTCCGAGATCGGTAACGCTGTAACTCAAGTCAGCATTCGCTCGACCAAAACTGCATGCCAAGAAAGTTACCAATGCGAAACTGACTTTGGTCTGCACGTTCATGGGAGAGTGGTTTTTGTGGAGGAACTTCGGGTTAGCGAAAAAAACTTTCGCACACAAGCACAAATATGAGGAATCCAAAGCGCGTCTGATGTGGACACATTTTAATTTCTGTTCGCACGTTGACAGCATGTGAGCGCACTGCTTGTATACATCTTCGCGCTCGCGAAAAATTTTTAGAACCAAGATGCCCTCGACTGAAGTTATTCTAACCGACAACGTGCCCGGCCTCGGCGCTGAAGCCGATGTGGTGAAGGTCCGCCGCGGCTATGCGCGCAATTATTTGCTGCCGCGAGGCAAAGCTTACGAAGTGACGCCGGCGGCGCTGCGGCAATTGGATACGCTGAAGAAGAAACGCGCTGAACGCGAAGCGCGCGAGCTGAACGAATCGGAAGAGCTGGCCCGTAAGATCGGGAAAGCGCGGCTGACGTTCACGCTCGCAACCGGCGAGTCTGGAAAAGCTTTCGGTTCGATCACCGCCCAAGACATTGTGACGCGGATGAAGAACGAGCTGGGGTTGGAGATCGATCGCCACAAGGTCGTGCTCGAGCGTCCGATCAAAGACACGGGCGAACACGAAGTCGCGATCAAGCTACATCATGACGTGACTGCGCAATTTAAATTTGACGTGAAATCGGCGGAGCAATCCCGCGAGCGCGGGGCGGCCGAAGCCGAGCAGCCTGAGAAAAAACACCGTTCGTTTTTCAGAAGAAAAAAAGAAACAAAATAAATGGCGACTCAACCATCGTCCTTGCGGACTGGGGAGACGCCTCGCAAAGATTCGGGCAACGGGCCCGGCCGAGGCAGGCCGGGAGGAAACGGCGGAAGAGTTTTTCCCAGTTCGCCCACAGGTTCTGCGCAGGATATTCACCGCGCGCCGCCTCATAGCGTGGAAGCCGAGCAAGGCGTGCTCGGTTCGATGCTGATTTCGCCACGGGACGCGATTGCCGAAGTCGTAGAGAAGATTAACGAGGAATACTTCTACGTTCCGGCGCATCAAACGATCTACAGCGTGCTGGTCGATCTTTGGAACGCCGGCCAGGCGATCGATCTAATTACGTTCACGCAAGTGCTGCGCGACCGAAATTTACTCGAAACTGTCGGCGGCGCGGCCTTGGTGACGAGCCTTTTCACCTTTGTGCCGACGGCCGCGAACCTCGGCTATTACCTCGAGATCGTCCGGGACAAATACATCTTGCGCTCCATCATCGCCGCCTCCACCGAAAGCGTGCGTCGCGCCTACGAAGAACAGGACGAAGTGGGAAATCTTCTCGACGAGGTAGAACAGAAAATTTTCGCCGTCGGTGAAGATCGCTTCAAGGGCCAGATGCTCTCGATGAAGGACCAGGTGATGGAAGCGATCGAGTCGATCGAAAAACTCTACGAGCGCAAAGGCGGCATCACTGGAATCTCGACCGGCTTTGTCGAGTTCGATCGGATGACGAGCGGAATGCATCCGGCGGAAATGATTGTGATCGCGGCGCGCCCAAGCATGGGAAAAACCGCGCTGGCAATGAACATCGCCGAGCATGTGTCGATCAACGAGAAATTGCCGGTCGGCGTTTTCAGTTTGGAAATGAGTAGCCAGCAGCTTGTTCAGCGCCTGCTCTGCTCGCGCGCACGCGTGAATTTGCAAAAAGTGCGGGACGGATTTTTGGGCGAGCGCGATTTTCCGAGCCTGACCGCGGCCGCATCCAAGCTCGCCGAAGCGAAAATCTTCATCGACGACAGCGCCAGCCTCACGATTTTAGAATTGCGGGCGAAAGCGCGCCGGCTCAAGGCGCAGCAGGACGTCCAGCTGATCATCGTCGATTATTTGCAACTGCTAAGATCGACATCGCGCCGGGCGCAGGACAATCGACAGCTGGAGATCTCGGAAATTTCCGCTGGCCTGAAAGGTTTGGCCAAAGAATTGAAGATTCCCGTCATCGTCGTCGCGCAATTGAATCGCCAGCCGGAACAACGTTCCGGCGGCAAACCGCGTTTAAGCGATCTGCGCGAATCGGGATCAATCGAACAGGACGCGGACCTAGTCGGGCTGCTCGTTCGGCCGGAGCTTTACGAGGAAGATGAAGAAGCGCGTCAGGAAAAATCCGGCGAAGCGGAGCTGATCATTGCCAAGCAACGCAACGGTCCCGTCGGCGAGATTGCGCTGACATTCCTGAAAGAATTCACCCGGTTCGAAGATCGCGCGCGGAACGTGACCGAGCCGGAAGAAGCGTTTTAGAGCGATTTCGCCGCCTCGAGCACATGTTTGGCGTCGATGCCGCGTTCTTTCATCACTTCCGCGCCGGGCGCGCTCAAACCAAATTGGTGCAGCCCGACGACTTTGCCGTCGAGGCCGACATATTGGTACCAGGTCTCGGGGATGCCGGCTTCGATGGCGACCCGTTTACGGCATGACTTCGGAAGAACTTCCTCGCGATATTTTTCCGATTCGCGATTAAAACGCTCAAAGCACGGGATGGAAACAACGCGAACGCCGTCGCCGAGCTCTTTTGCTGCGGCGAGAGCGTGCTGCAATTCGCTCCCGCACGACATGATGATTAGATCGAGCTTTCCTTTTTCCTTTTTCGCGATGTAACCGCCGCGCGCCACGCCTTCGCGTCGCAACTTAACGTCGATATCGTTCAAGATCGGGACCACCTGCCGCGTTAGTGCGAGTAAAGTCGGTCCATCGATCCTTTGTGCAGCGGCCGTAAACGCTCCCGCTGTTTCTTCCGGATCGGCCGGGCGAATGACATCGATCTGCGGCATTATTCGCACCGAGCTGACGGTCTCGACCGGTTCATGCGTCGGTCCGTCTTCGCCTACGCCAATCGAGTCGTGCGTGAAAATGTAAATGTTCGGGAGCTTGGAAAGCGCAGCCAGACGGATCGATGCCCGGCAGTAATCGGTAAAGACCAGAAACGTCGCGCCCGATGCCCGGAAAATTCCGTGATACGAAATTCCATTTATGATCGCGCACATGCCGTGTTCGCGGATACCGAAGCGGATGTTGCGGCCGGCCGGTGTTTCGCGGGTGAAATCGCCGCCGTCTTTGATGTAATTCAATGTCGATCCATGGAGATCGGCGCTGCCACTGATCAAAAACGGCATCGCTTTCGCAACAGGCTGCAACGCTTCGCTGCCGGCTTTGCGCGTCGCGAGCTTCGCGTCCTTCGGAAACTCGGGAATCTTCGATAGAAGGTCGACATCTACCTTTCGATCGATCGCGGCGTCGAGCAGCGTTGCCTGCTCGCCGTTTTTCTTTCGCCAGTCGCTGTAAGTTTTTTCCCAACGATCGTACTCCGCGAGCAACTTCTTTTTATGCGCGGCGAAGTAATCGTAAGTGTCCTTCGAAACGTAATAATGCTCGTCCGGCAGACCGAGCCCTTTGCGCGCGGCGTCGACAAACTTCGCGCCGGCTTCGCCGTGCGCTTTGAAAGTTCCCTCCACTTCCGGAATGCCTTTCCCGATCAACGTGTGCGCGACAATGAACTTCGGTTTCCCATTGTCGTTCTCCTTTGCGCTGTCGAGGGCGTCGAGAAACGCCTGCATGTCGTGACCGTTGATTTCCTGGACGTCGAACCCGTAGGCCTTGAATCGCGCAGCGGTGTCTTCGCTCTGCGTCATTTTCGCCGGAGCGTCGAGCGTGACTGCGTTCGAATCGTAAATCAGGATCAAATTATCGAGGCCGAAATGTCCGGCGAACGCGCTTGCTTCCGACGCCACGCCCTCTTGCATGCAACCGTCGCCGGCGAGACAGATGCAGTGCTGATCGAAAATACGATGCTCGCTTGTGTTGAATCGCGCCGCCGCCATTTTCATCGCGACCGCAATCCCGACCGCATTGCCAACGCCCTGTCCCAGCGGACCAGTCGTGCACTCCACTCCCGGCGTCTCAAAAAATTCCGGGTGGCCGGGCGTTTTTGAATGCAACTGTCGGAAACGTTTGATTTCCGACATTGGCAAATCGTAGCCGCTCAGGTGGAGCCAGGCGTAAAGAAACATGCTGCCGTGACCGGCCGAGAGAACAAAGTAATCGCGCCCGATCCAGCGCGGCTTATCGGGATTGTGCTTTAGAACATGGCCATAAAGCACTGCTCCCATTTCGGCGCAGCCCAAGGGAAGGCCAAGATGGCCGGATTGGGACGCTTGAACTGCGTCCATGCAGAGACCACGCGCTTCGGTAGCCGCGCGCGAGAGGGCTTCGATGTTCAAGCTCATGACAAGAAGAGATAGTTTATGGTTTTAGATCGGACATTGCGCAATCTCTTTTCAAAATATCGGCTTTGATAAGCCAATTTCGCTTCGAGAATGCCCAAATAACCGCCCTGGTCGGCGCGGATCCCGATGTTGAATAACTTGTGAATAAGAACCCGCTCTGAGCCCGTTTTATTCACAGAATTTTGTGAATAAGGGTTTAATTTTCAAAGCTTCGCGGCCTAAGTTGTCGCTCTTCGATGAAGTTGTCTGAAATGGCTGCGACTCTGCGGGAAATCGGCGTTTCGCCGGTGAAAAGTCTCGGCCAAAATTTCTTGCACGATCGCAATCTCGCGAAGTGGGTTGTCGATCAAGCAAAGATCAGTCGGGAAGATTTCATTGTTGAGATCGGTCCTGGTCTTGGCGCGTTGACGGAACTTGCGCTGGCAAAAGGCGCGCCTGTTCTCGCGATCGAAAAAGACAAACGCCTGGTAACGTTTCTGCGCGACAAATTTCAAGGTGGCTCGCTTGAGATCGTGCACAGCGACGCGCTCGAATCTGATACGCGAATCTTCTACACGCAGCCCAAAGTAAAGTTGCTCGGGAATCTTCCCTACTACATTTCGAGCCAGCTTCTGATCAAGTTCCTTGAATATCCGAGTCCCATATCGCTGTGGTTGTTTATGTTACAAAAGGAATTGGCGCGGCGGTTTGTAGCTGTGCCTGCGACGAGCGATTACGGTGCGCTGACCTTGCTCGTCCAGTTGCACTATCGCGTGGAATATTTACGAACCGTTCCGGCGAGCGTGTTTCTTCCGAAGCCGGAAGTGGATTCGGCACTCGTGCGCGTCACTCCGCGTGATCCGCTGGAGCTTCCAGCGTGCGATTACCAGATTTTCGAAGAACTGGTGCGACTCGGTTTCTCACAGCGACGCAAGCAACTCGGCAAACTCATTCGCGAAAACATTCACGACTGGGAAAATGTAGCCGTTGAACTCGGTCTTAATCCAAAGGCGCGCGGGGAAGAACTTTCGCTCAGGCAATGGATTGCACTGGCTAATCACGTTGCACCGATTACCTCG
>DATNKD010000048.1:0-5355 GCA_035603575.1 Chthoniobacterales bacterium | reverse complement strand
GTTGTTACTGGATTACTGGCCATTGCAGCGAGCGAATGATTTTCGCGCGTGGCGACGGCTCGTGATCGAGAAAATTCCACTATTTGTGCTTTCGGCCGCCGCCGCTGTCGCGACCATGTTCGCGCAGACAGTCACGATGGCTTCGCTGGAGCAATTGCCGCTTTTGCCCAGACTCAAGAACGCCGCCGTCAGTTTCATCGCTTATCTCCGGCAAATGTTCTGGCCCACGGACCTGGCGGTATTTTATCCGCATCCGCACGATCAATTAAACATTTGGGTCGTGCTAATGGCCGCGGTGTTGATCGTCGCAATCACGCTTATCGCGATCTTGGTTCGCCAGAAATATCCGTACGTCTTCGTGGGATGGTTCTGGTATTTGGTTCTTCTCGTTCCAGTGCTCGGCATCGTTCAGGCTGGTCTGCAAGCGCGAGCCGATCGTTTTACTTACTTGCCCCACATTGGAATCACCGTGTTGCTGACATGGCTGTGTGCGGATTTGACGCAGCAACTGCGAAATCGTCAGATCATTCTGGCTTCAGTGGCAACGTTTGTGATCGCGACCTCGATGATCCTGGGTTACAAGCAAACAACCTATTGGCGCGACAGCATTTCGCTTTGGGAGCACGCCCTGGCGGTGACTTCCAATAACCAAACTGCGCATCAGAATTTGGCGGCAGCTTTGTGGACGAAGGGCCGAATCGCGGAATCGAACATGCACTCGCGCGCTGCTGCCATCGTGCATGCGCGAACAACGCTTCAGGATTATCCCTACGACATTCCGACCCACGATGATCTCGGAGTGCTTCTCATTCAGAATGGCGATGCCCATGGCGCGATTGAGCAGTGGGAAATTAGTTTGCAACTAAATTCGGATGACGGGAACGCGCTGAACAATCTCGCGTGGGTGCTGGCGACTTATCCCGTAGACGTGATCCGCGATGGGAAACGAGCGGTCGAGCTGGCAATGAAAGCAACAACTCTTCCCGGCGGCGACGTGCCGATTGTCCTTCGCACCTTGGCCGCGGCCTACGCCGAGTCGGGCGATTTTTCTAAGGCCATCGACACGGCTCAACGGGCCATCGATTTGTCGACAGCGCAAAATAACACTTCATTGCTGGCAACATTGCGGCATGAAATTGAACTTTATCAGGCGCGCACGCCTTATCGTGAATCGCCGCCGCAGTAAGCTTCAAGGATCGCCGGCAGTATTCGCATGAAGACCCGCGCCCGCGCAATTGAAACGAGCTCGCCGTCGTCTTGGTCGCAACTTGTCGTTTGCGCCATCATCATCGTTTTAATTTGGATCGTCTTCGGCCAAACGCTCGGCCACGACTTCGTAAATTACGACGACAAGACCTACGTCTACGGAAATTCGCCGGTTACTGCCGGTCTGAGTCTGCATGGTTTGTCGCAGGCGTTTGTCGACACCCAAACCAACAATTGGCATCCGCTCACGATCATTTCCCACATGATCGATTGCCAGTTCTACGACCTCAAAGCCGGCGGCCACCATTTCACAAATGTTTTCCTGCACACGATTGCCGCAGTTTTGCTTTTCCTTTGGTTGCGCAACATCACCGGCAAAGGCCAGTCCGGCTCGGACTGGGCGAGCGCTTTTGTCAGCGCACTTTTCGCGATTCACCCGCTCCGGGTTGAATCCGTCGCCTGGATCGCAGAACGCAAAGACGTTCTGAGCGCGGTCTTTTTCTTTCTGACTCTTGGCGCCTACGTGCGCTACGCGCGGGGAAGATCATTCGGCCGCTACCTGACGATGTCGATCTTGTTTGCGTGCGGATTGATGTCGAAGCCGATGCTGGTAACGACGCCAGCCGTGTTGCTGCTCCTTGATTACTGGCCGCTCAAGCGAATCGCCGATGGGAAATCATTGTGGCGGATGATGTTGGAGAAACTTCCGCTTCTCGGACTTTCTCTTGCGGCGTCGATCGTAGCCTTTGCCTTGCAAGTGCAATCACCGGTGTCGGTCGGTCAACTGCCATTCATCTGGCGACTTCAGAACGCACTCGCAACTTATGTCACTTACATTTGGCAAATGTTTTGGCCCGCGAATCTCGCCGTATTTTACCCACATCCCGACGATCGCCTCGCGTTATGGCGAGTCGCGCTCGCGGCCGCGTTTTTGATTGCGATGACTTGGGTGGTGTTCGCGCTGCGGCGGAATCGCCCCTATCTCCTTGTCGGGTGGCTTTGGTATTTGATCATGCTCCTGCCCGTAATCGGAATCGTCGAGGTCGGACTTCAAGGCCACGCCGACCGTTACACTTATTTGCCGCAGGTTGGTTTGTACGTCGCACTGACCTGGTTCGCTGGGGACGTTGCCAGATCGTTACCGCATCGGAAAGAAATTCTCGCCACCGTTGGAAGCGGCATTGTCATCATCTTGAGTGTGTGCGCTTGGAAGCAAACGACTTACTGGCGGAATAGCGAAACGCTTTGGACGCGCACGCTGGCGGTGACGACCGATAACGACGTGGCCCTGACAAATTTCGGCACATCGCTGATGGAACGCGGCCAACTGGACGATGCGCTCTCCTATTTTCAAAGAGCGCTCGCGGTGCGTTCTCGCAGCGAACATCGCCATTACAGTTTAAGTCTCGCGGTTATTCATGACAGCGTCGGCAACGTCCTCGCACGCAAAGGCCGGCTCGATGACGCGATCGTTCATTTGCGCCAGGCGATCGAGTTACGGCCAGATTATCCGGACGCGCATTACAATCTTGGCACCGCGCTCTTTCAAAAGGGAGATTTGGACGGCGCAATTGCGGAATGGCGGACCACGTTGTCGATCCATCCCTACGACGCGGGCGCGCATACGAGTTTAGGCAACGCGCTCGTCCAAAAAGGTTTGTTGGCCGAGGCGGTCGATCATTATGAAAAGGCGTTGCAATCGGAGCCGGACTCCATTCTTCCGCTCAACAATCTCGCCTGGGTAATGTCGACTGGCCCGGATGATTCGCTGAGAAACAACAAAATCGCAGTGCAGCTCGCGACCAAAGCCAATCAACTCTCCAAGGAAAGTAATCCGGTCTTCATTCGAACACTCGCCGCGGCTTGCGCGCAAGCCGGCCAATTCGAGAAAGCGATCGAAACTGCACGACGCGCATTGGAGCAGGCGAATGCTCAGGGCGTGCGTGATCTCGCCATTCAGATCCAGGAGGATGTCGATCTTTATCAGCGTCGCACGCCGGTGCGGGATCCCAACCTGCGAAATGCGCGATAAAATTTCCGAATGGTGGCGCGTCACCGGCAATTGCGTCGGTCTTATCGCGATTGTTTGGTTCGTGTTTGGGCAAACGACGAAGTTTCCCTTCGTCAACTTCGACGACCCCGAATACGTCTACGAAGTTCCGGAGATAAACGCCGGCCTCACGTTGCACGGCATCAAATGGGCCTTCACTCATTGGCCGGCCACGAACTGGCTTCCGCTCAAGAACATCTCGCACATGCTCGAATTTCAGTTCTTCGGGTTCAATCCGGGCGCGTTTCATTTAACGAATGTCGTTCTTCACGCTGCCGCCGTCCTTTTGCTTTTCCTCGTCCTGCGCCAGATGACTGGTTCGATTTGGAAAAGCGCCTTTGTCGCCGCGATTTTTGCAATTCACCCATTGCGCGCGGAGTCGGTCGTTTGGATCGAAGAACGCAAAGACGTTTTGAGCGGGCTGTTCTTTATGCTCACGCTCGCCGCCTACCTGCATTACACGCGCAAACCATCGATCGGCCGCTACGTGACGATGTCGATCTTGTCCGCCGCCGGCTTGCTTTCAAAGCCGATGCTAGTGACCACGCCATTCATTTTTTTGCTGCTCGATTACTGGCCGCTGAACAGAAGTCAGAGGACAGAGGACAGAGGACAGAAATCACAGACTCAGATTTGGCTGCGGCTCGTGGTGGAGAAGATTCCGTTGTTTGTTCTCTCAATCGCCGTCGCAATTTTGACTTCGCTTGGAATCGCGCCGGCGCATAGCGCCGCGGATCAGCTGCCGTTTCTCGCACGGATCGCCAACGCGTTCGTGAGCTATTTCGTTTACATCTGGCAAATGATTTGGCCCGCAGATCTCGGTGTGTTCTATCCGTTCCCGCAAAATGGTTTGCCAATATGGCAACCCGCAGTCGCCGCAGCGATTTTGGTTGCGGCCACGATTATTGTTTTCGCGTTGCGACAATCTCGTCCGTATTTGCTCGTCGGCTGGCTTTGGTATTTGTCGATGTTGTTGCCGGTCATCGGAATTATTCAGGTCAATCTCCAAGCTCACGCGGATCGCTACACCTATCTTCCGCAGATCGGGCTCTATTTGATAATCGCATGGGGCGTCGCCGATCTTTCGGCGAAATGGCGTTATCGAAAACAAACCACCGGCGTCGTCGCAATCGTGGCGACTGTCGCGTTGGCAATGGCAGCGCGGGCGCAAGCGTCCTATTGGCGCGACAGCGAAGCGCTCTGGAACCACACGATCGCGGTGACGAAGGACAATTTTTTTGCGCACGCCAGTCTCGCTGATCTCTTGATGCGGCGTGGCCGCGTGAGCGAAGCGATTGCGCATTCGGAAGAAGCGCTGCGAATCCGGCCCGGCGACGCCGATGCCCAAAATAATCTCGGACTCGCTTTGTTGCAGACCGGCGACCTGCACCGCGCGGCTGCGCATTTAGAGAAAGCTTTGGCGATCGATCCCGGTCACATGAACGCGGAAGTAAATCTGGCCTGGATTCTCGCAACTGCGCCGGACGAATCGACGCGCAACGGCGCAAGAGCAGTGGAGCTCGCCGAAAACGTCGGGCGTCGCGCGGGTCATCCGAATGCGATCGTCCTCCGAACGCTTGCCGCAGCTTATGCGGAGACCGCTCGATTCGACGACGCGATCGAAACTGCGCAACAAGCCATCGCAATCGCGAAAGCGACCGGCAACGACGGTTTGGCCGCCGATCTCGAAAGAAACATCTCAGCGTTTCGATTAAACCAACCAATCCGCAGCGGGCCTTAATCTAGGAAATCCAGATTGTCTTTGCGTTCATGAACTCGCGAATGCCGGCGGTGCCGAGCTCGCGCCCAAAGCCGGAGCGTTTCACGCCGCCGAATGGCAGCCGTGGATCGGACGCCGACATTGCGTTGATGAAAACCATTCCTGATTCTAATTCGGACGCGAAAAGTTCCTGTTCGGTTGGATCGTTGGTCCATGCGCTCGCCGCCAGCCCAAATTCGCTGTTATTTGCCATTTCGATCGCCTCCCCGGAATCGCGCACGCGAAAAACGGCCGCGACCGGGCCGAAAACTTCTTCGCGATAAGCCGGCGAATTTCTCGGTACATCGACAAGTACTGTCGGCTCGTAGAAAAACCCCGG
>DATNKD010000047.1:0-8891 GCA_035603575.1 Chthoniobacterales bacterium | reverse complement strand
CCAACTCCAACTCCAACCCCTACTGCTACACCGACTCCGACGCCAACTGTCACGCCTACACCGACCCCGTCTCCGACCGCTACTCCAACACCAACTGCCACTCCAACGCCAACTGTCACACCTACACCAACTCCGACCCCGACACCCACGCCGAGTGTCACACCTACGCCAACGCCGACTCCGACACCGCCCACTACTGGGCCAGCGGTGATGTTGAACCCGCCGCCGGGATCGACGTTTACTTCATCGAGCGTGACTTTCCAATGGAGCGCTGGCAGCGCGACGGCTTACTTCCTTTTCGTCGGCAGTTCGCTACATGGCGCCGATATTTACAACTCTGGCCAAGTGACAGTGCTTTCGAAAACCGTAAACAACATCCCTACGGATGGGCGCACGATCTATGTGACGCTAGGCTCACAGGTTAACGGTTCCTGGACGACGAACAGCTACACGTATACGGCCTTCCACTAGGCTACGTTCACGTGCTCCGCGATCTTGAAAAGCCGAAGGGAGTGGAATCTAGTTATAACGGAGCTGGCAAACGGGTGGACGGCGGCAAGCCGGCGCTTCACAACTCTTTGTTCTTTCCGCGTTTCCGCGCCGGAGTCCGAAATCAACCCTGGTTCTGGAATTTTCTAGCATGCTTATCTTTCTTCTTTTTTGGCGTCGGACTCGGCGTCGCTAAGGCGCTGTCGGTTTCGTGTCGCACTCGCGCCTGCGTAATCCGACTCAGGTGCGCGATTTTTAATTGGTCGAGCGCTGTTTTCATTTCCGTGCTTCGGGCCAGGACGCGCATCCGCCCGTAGTAAAGATCGTAATAATCGCGGAGCCGCTGCCGCTTCTCCAAATCCGTCCGGGCCGATTCGGCCGATCTCTTTGCCGCGACGATATCAGGCTCGTTGACGATCTGGTTTTGCAGTTGTCGCCATTCAATGTGCAACCGGCGCTCATCCGCTTCTTTGCCTAACGACGTCTGCTTAAAAATTTCATCGATCTGCGCGCGTTCGGGCACGGTTGCATGCGGTGCCGCGGTCGGAGGAGGTGTCGGTCGCGGCTGACTGGATTGCAGACCCGAATCGGTTGCGACCTGCCCGTTCACCAACGCGGCACTGGCGCAGAGAACCAAGATCGGCAGCGAGAGTTTCACGGCTGGGTAACTTTGATCGTAATCGAAAGATGACGCAAGAGAAGCGCACTTCACTGTTTGGCGCTCGCTGAACTTTTGACATGCGGCATGCGACTGTCCGTGATAAAGATCACCGCGGTTTAGCGGGGCGTAGCTTAGCTTGGTAGAGCGCCTGGTTTGGGACCAGGAGGTCGGAGGTTCAAATCCTCTCGCCCCGATAACCACGCCCGAATGTTTTACTGTTACATTCTGCGTAGTAAGAAAACCGGACGCCGCTACGTTGGTTCGTGCGAAGACTTGGACGATCGGGTCCATCGCCATAACGCTGGCGAATCGAAAGCTACGAAACATGGGTGCCTTGGATTTTGCTTCGCTCGGAAATGTTTAAGACTCGTACGGAGGCAACGCGGCGTGAGCGTCATTACAAAACGGGCCGAGGCAGAGACGAACTGGACAACGTTTTGTGACCTGTCGCCGCGGCGACAGGTCGGAGGTTCAAATCCTCTCGCCCCGATTTGCCCGCAGTTCCAGACTATTTCGATTCGTAGCCAAGGTTTGGCCCGAGTCGCTTCTCCACTGTCGCGATTGATTCACTGCGCCGCCGGGCGTAATCCAAAATTTGGTCCCGCCCAATTTGGCCAACCCCAAAATATTTTGCGTCCGGATGTGAGAAGTAAAGACCGCTTACACTTGCTCCAGGATGCATCGCGTAGGATTCCGTTAGTTTGATGTCGATCTTGTCTTCCGCCTCGAGCAGATCGAACAACGTTCGTTTCTCGGCGTGATCAGGCGATGCGGGGTAACCGGCCGCCGGCCGAATTCCTCGATATTTTTCCCGAATTAAATCGGCGTTCGACAGATTTTCGTCGTCACCGAACCCCCACGCGATCCGCGCCTGCTTGTGCAAATATTCGGCAAACGCTTCGGCCAATCGGTCGGCGAGCGCTTTTGTAATGATGGCGCTGTAATCGTCGTGCGCGGCGGTAAACTTTTTCGCCAGTTCATCCGCGCCGTGAATCGTGACCGCAAATCCGCCCAGGTAATCGGGCGAGTCCGCCGCCAGGTAATCAGCGAGACAATGGTTGAATTGTCCCGCCGGTTTTTGCATTTGCTGCCGCAAAAAATAAAAAGTCGCCAACTTCTCGCGACGCGATTGGTCCCGGAAAAGATCGACATCATCGCCGGCTGCGTTCGCTGGCCAGAACGCAAAGACGCCGCGCGCGGTTAGTGACTTTTCGGCGATAATTCGCTCCAGAACTTCTTGCGCGTCATCAAAGAGCTCCTGCGCCTGCGCGCCGATCGTCGAGTCGTCGAAAATCGCCGGATATCTTCCGCGCAATTCCCACGCGTGGAAAAATGGCGACCAATCGATGTAATCGCGAAGTTCGAAAATCGACGGAGCGATTGTTCGGGTTCCAGTGAAGTCCGGTTTCGGCGGAACGTAACTGCTCCAGTCAATCGGAGTTCGATTCGCGCGCGCCTGTTCAAGTGGGATTAGTTTCTTTTCGCGCATCTTCGCGGTATGCGCTTTACGCAACGCTTCGTATTCAGCGCGCGTCTTTGCGTCGAACGCCACTTTTTGTTTTGCACTCAGGAGCGAGTTAACCACGCCAACTGCGCGGGAGGCGTCCAAGACGTGGATCGTGCTTTCGTGATAGTGCGGAGCGATCTTCACTGCCGTGTGCGCCCGGCTGGTGGTTGCACCGCCGATGAGAAGCGGTAATTCAAATTTCTCGCGCTCCATCTCTTGAGCAATGTGCACCATCTCGTCGAGCGACGGAGTGATCAGTCCGCTCAATCCGATTGCGTCCGCTTTTTTTTGCCGCGCGGTCTCCAGAATTTTCGCAGCCGGCACCATCACGCCAAGATCGACAACGTCGTAATTGTTACACTGGAGCACGACCCCAACGATATTCTTGCCGATGTCGTGCACGTCGCCCTTGACCGTGGCCATGACGATCCGACCCTGCGGTTTCGCACCTGCTGATTTTTCCGCTTCCATGAACGGCATCAGATACGCGACCGCCTTTTTCATGACGCGCGCACTTTTGACGACTTGCGGCAAAAACATTTTTCCCGCTCCGAAGAGATCGCCGACCACACTCATCCCCGCCATCAGCGGCCCTTCGATTACATCGAGCGGCCGTTTGCAATTTTTCCGCGCCTCTTCGGTGTCGATGTCGATGTAATCAACGATGCCTTTGACCAGCGCATGCTTTAGTCGTTCCTCGACAGGCTGCGCGCGCCACGCTTCGTCTTTAACTTTCGCTTTACCCTTTGCTTTAATATTTTCCGCAAAATCGACAAGGCGTTCGGTCGCGTCGTCACGCCGATTGAGGAGGACATCTTCGACGCGCTCGCGCAATTCCGGCTCGATCTCTTCGTAAACCGCGAGCTGGCCCGCGTTCACGATCGCCATGTCGAGGCCGGCGCGGATCGCGTGAAACAGAAATGCGGCGTGCATTGCTTCGCGCACGGTGTTGTTGCCGCGAAACGAAAATGAAATGTTGCTGACACCGCCGCTCACCCGAATGCCAGGTAAATTCGCTTTGATCCAGCGCGTGGCCTTGATGAAATCGACCGCGTAATTGCAATGTTCCTCCAAACCGGTGGCGACGGTCAGAATATTGGGATCGAAAATAATGTCGTTAGGCGGAAAGTCGGCGCGCTCGGTCAGAAGTTTGTAAGCGCGGGCGCAGATGTCGATCTTGCGCTGGAGGTTGTCGGCCTGGCCTTGTTCGTCGAACGCCATCACGATGACGGCGGCGCCGTATCGCCGGATCAATCGCGCGTGCCGCAGAAATTCTTCTTCACCGTTCTTCAGCGAAATAGAATTCACTACACATTTTCCCTGCACGCATTTCAATCCGGCCTCGATCACGCTCCACTTTGAGCTGTCGATCATGATTGGAATCCGCGAAATCTCCGGCTCGCTTGCGATCAAATTCAAAAAGCGCGTCATCGCCGCTTCCGAATCGATCATTCCCTCGTCCATGTTGACGTCGAGAATGTTGGCACCGCCCGCGACTTGCTGCCGCGCGACCCCGAGCGCGCCTTCGTAATCGCCGTTCAGGATCAGTTTCGAAAACTTTGGCGAACCGGTGATGTTCGTGCGCTCGCCCACAACAACGAATCCCATCTCGGGCGTGATGTTGAGCGGCTCGAGTCCGGCGAGTTTTAGCGTCATGTCAAGGCGGGTTCCGGGAGCGCGCGCGGCGCAAGATTCTTAACCGAGTCCGCGATTACGCGGATGTGTTCCGGCGTTGTTCCACAACAACCTCCAACAAGATTCAACCAGCCGTTCTGCGCCCACTTCACAACTTTCGGCGCGAAAGTCTGCGGCGTTTCTGGAAAACCGGTTTCCGAAAGTGGGTCGGGCAGGCCTGCATTCGGGTACGCGCCTGAATAATAAGGCGAGATATGTGCAAGCTCTTCGACGTACGGTTCCATCTCGTCCGGGCCGAGCGCACAGTTCAATCCGATAACGAGCGGTTGCGCGTGTGCGATCGAAGTCAAAAACGCTTCTACTGTTTGCCCGCTCAACATGCGCCCGGAACGATCGGTCACGGTGCAGGAAATCATCATCGGCACTTTTTTGTCTTCGAAAAGTTCGGAGATGGCGAACAGCGCAGCTTTGGCGTTGAGCGTGTCGAAGATCGTCTCGACAATCAAAAGATCGACATCTCCTTCGACGAGTGCGCTGATTTGATCGAAGTAGGTCTGACGCAGTTGATCGAATGTGACCGCGCGAAATCCGGGATCATTTACGTCAGGTGAAATGGAAGCAGTCACGGGGAGGGGACCGATCGAACCGCCGACGAACCGGCGAGCGCCTGTTTGCTTGGTTGCTCGATCTGCTGCCCGCCGCGCAATCGTCGCGGCTGCCAGATTCATCTCGCGAACGAGCGCGCGAAGATCGACATCGTTTACCACCCGCTGGAAGAAATCGTGGTCCTTGCGTCCGCTTTCTGGTTCCCCCTGAAAAAGAAAATCGTGGAGGCCAATCGTGGTCGCGCTGAAAGTATTGGTCTCGACGATGTCCGCGCCGGCTTCGAGGTAAGCGGAATGAATTTCCTCGATCACCTGCGGCTGCGTTAAGTTCAGCAATTCCAGGCTGCCTTTGAGATCTTTCCCCTTCCAGTCGCGGAATTTTTCTCCACGGTAATCCTGCTCCGACAATTTCCGGCGCTGGATCATGGTGCCCATCGCGCCGTCGAGGACAACGATGCGTTCGCGCAAAAGGGCTTCGAGAGGATGAACGTCAATCGGCATGCTGGCGAAGAACTAAGCGCTGTTTATGCCAACATCAAGAAACAAATCTACGCATCATGATACGTAGATGCGTTGTAAGAGTCTTCCTCTTCCTCTCAATCTTCGTCTTCTCTCCCAAGCCGGTCTGGAGGGCGCCGCGCTTTCGGCGCCTAATTCTTGGGACACGACAGCGCCTGTCCCTCCACTTGTCCGCGCAGGCGTTCCAGAAATGATTGACCCTGGTCGCGCAATTTCTCTTCCAGCTTCTTTGTGCAATCGCAATCGCAGCACGCCCACCGCTCGGTTCCGTTCTCGTGTCGGCAATTTCGGCGTGAATGCGCGTCCTTTACGCTGATCAGTTCGAAATATTTCTCCCAATAGGCCGTTCTTCCGCCAGGGGCGGATCGCAAAAGCATGTCTCGACCCAAGTCGGGGCACCGTCGCCAGTCACCCGTGCCTCGGTCATATCGTAAATGTATTCGTCACCGGCGATTGAACCTTTTCCGAGCGTGCCGTCGTTGATCGATTGCAACAGCCGCTTTGATTGGCCGGATTTTCGTTTTGCTTTGACGAGGTAACGCACCAGAAACCCTAGCATTGCCACGTGTCTGCCGCCAGAGACGCGGCAGTCCGGCTCGGGCCGGCGACTACAACGCACGACGTCCTGTCTGTCATGTCGACCGAAGTGGAGACATCTCTAAATATTTCAGAAATAGTAAGAGATTCCTCGACTCCGCTCGGAATGACAAATAGCTGATTAGGAAATGGAGGCGATTCGGCTTTTCAAGCTCCTCAATCGCAATCAGCGGAACACGTTCGTCGCCTGCTTTCTTGGCTGGTCCCTCGATGCGCTCGATTTCTTTCTCGTCACGTTCGTGCTGGTTCCGATCGGCCACGATTTCGGACAGAGCATCCCCAAAGTCGCGTTCGCGATCACGCTCACGTTAATGATGCGGCCGGTTGGCGCGTTCATCTTTGGTTGGTTCGGCGACAAATTCGGCCGGCGCATTCCGCTCATGGCCGACATCATCTTTTATTCGGTGATGGAATTGCTCACCGCTTTCGCGCCGAATTTCACGGTCTTTTTAATATTGCGCGCGCTTTTTGGAATCGGCATGGGTGGTGAGTGGGGGCTCGGCGCGTCGTTGGCGATGGAATCGCTTCCGACGCAGACCCGCGGGCTTTTCTCGGGAATTCTTCAACAAGGTTACGCGGTGGGTTATCTGCTCGCGGCGCTGGTCTATTGGATTGTGTTTCCGCATTTCGGCTGGCGCGGATTATTTATCGCCGGCGCGTTGCCGGCATTTTTAGTGATTTACATTCGCGCGCGTGTTCCGGAATCGCCGGTCTGGCAACGCGATCGCGCTCGGCAGAAACCTCGACTGAAGATGTCGATCTTCGTCCGCCAACATGGCGCCTTGTTCATCTACGCCGCGCTTCTGATGACGGCGTTCAATTACATGTCGCATGGGACGCAGGATTTGTACGCGACGTTTCTGGAAAAACAGCGCGGTTTCGGGGTGAGCGCGAAATCGATGATCGCGATCGTTTACGCAATCGGTGCGATCTGCGGCGGGACCGTCGTTGGATTTCTTTCGCAGCGATGGGGCCGTCGCCGTTTAATTGTTCTCTCGGCCGCATTTGGGATGCTCCTGATTCCACTTTGGATTTTCGCACCGAGCACAGCGTTGCTCATCATGGGCGGATTCTTGATTCAGTTCATGGTGCAAGGCGCATGGGGAGTTGTGCCCGTGCACTTGAACGAACTTTCGCCGCCGGAATTCCGCGGCACCTTTCCCGGTCTCGCTTATCAGTTGGGAAACTTCGCTGCGGCCTATGCCGCCCAGCAACAAGCGTGGTTGGCGGAACATTTCCGGCTGGCAAACGGAGAACCAAATTACGCGCTGACGATGGCGCTGGTGGAAGCGGTCGTTTTTCTCGTAGTAATTTTTCTCGCAGCGATCGGGCGCGAAGAGCGCGGCAAAGAATTTTAACCGCATTTTTGCTGCCCAGCAAAAATGCGGCCGAAGGGCAGCTACTTCTCAAGAAGTAGCTGGTTAACCCAGCTTCTTCTACCGATGTTAGCGAGGTTCAATCTAACTATAAGTCCTCTAATTCTCGCACTACGCGCGGGAACCAGTTTGAAGAGGCTGCTCGCCCTTTCCCAGGCGAGCGGGCATGAAATGTCCGGGTTAGTCGCGCTTTAGCGACGAGGGCACGAGCCCTGGGCCTTCGCTTGGCGGTTGCACGATTGCAGTTCTCGAAGTGCGATAAACGCCCGAACCATAACGCTGTTCCACGATTGCTTCCGCGATTCGGTCGGCCAGTACTTCGCGATATTCGGAATCGCGCGCTTCGCCGCCCTCTAAGCGATTACTAAGAAAACCACACTCGACGAGCACGGCCGGATATTTTGCCAGTCGCAAGACGCGGAAATTTGCGGTGTGCACACCGCGATTGGCCGAATGAGGAATCGTCATCAGCTTGGATTGGATCCGATGCGCCAGGTCATATGAATTCGCGAAATGATAATATGTTTCGAATCCGTGAATGCCGCGCCGGCGCGAATCGTTGAAATGGATACTGACAAAAATGGAATTCTTCTGCGCGTTTTCGATCGCGACGCGCTGCTCAAGCGGAATGAAGACGTCGGTCGAGCGCGTCATCACGATTTTCAAATCAGATTCGCGCAGCTTGCGGGAAAGACGTTTAGCCACATCGAGAGTCGCGATTTTCTCCGCGCCGCCAAATTTGCGGTAGGCGCCGTTGTCTTTGCCGCCGTGTCCAGCATCGACGACAACAGTATTGAAAGATTTGCTGGTGTCTCTTGTCCCCGTCTCAGACGGCCCCCGTCCGGTAGCGCAGGCGGCGAGGAAGCCCGAGACAACAAGCAGTGAGAGGCGGTAACTGAATTGAGACATTTGAGGTTCTTACATTAAAACACGTCGCCCCGCCAAAGGTTTCTCGATAGGGGCGATTCTCTCTTCTCTCCTAAGGCAGCAAAATTCGCACCGGAAGTTTACTGTCTCGCACAAAAACCGCTTGTTTTTTGTGCGACCAGATTTAAAGGCGTTAACTCTAACTATGCGCACCCGATTCTTTTTGCACCCGTTCTTTTTCGCGATTCTCGCTTCCAGCGTCGCTTTTGCGGCAAAACCGACACCCGCTCCAAAATCAGCTGCCACGGCCACCCCCGCACCCACAATTTCCAAGCCGGTGGTCGATCAAACTGCGCAAACGATCATTCTTTGTTATCACATCCTCGTCGACAGGGTTCGCTATCCGGGGACTGAGATCACACCGGCGGTGTTCGAGGCGCAAATGAAGGAGCTGAAGGATCGCGGCATCGCGGTAATTGGCATGCAGGACCTCCTGGCGTGGAAGCGGGGCGAAAAAAATATCCCGCCGCGATGTGCGGTGATCACGTTCGATGACGGCTATAAATCCCAATACGAAGTCGCTTGGCCGATCATGAAAAAATTCGGCTATACCTTCACGATGTTTATTTACACCG
>DATNKD010000046.1:0-8287 GCA_035603575.1 Chthoniobacterales bacterium | reverse complement strand
CATCGTGAGAAAAGGACGCAGCACGGCCCACAAAATCCCGATGACCGTTTGTTTGTAGCGCACGAGAATGTCGCGCCAGGCAAGAAAATAAAAGAGCTCGCGGTATCGAAACAGATCACGCCAGTAATTGCGCTCGGTGTGTCCGGCCTCAATTAGTAATTCGTGTTCCACGAATTGGTCAACGGTCAGTCGTTACCGGCTATTTGCCGGAGCGCAAGAACTAATAGCGATTAGCCATTACCTGATTTTGCCTCAACCACCGAGTCAGCGGTCACCGTCAGGTTTATTTGCCGAAGCCTTTTCCTTCTCGGACACCTTTTCGTCCGCTGCGGCGGACGTTGCTTTTTGGTCTTTGTTCTGCCCATCGCCAGCCTGGGTCGACTTCGAAGCTTTTGAATCTTTATCGACGGCCGCATCGGCCGGTTTCGGAGCGTTGGAATCCTGCTCGGGGGCAGTGCGCGGTTTTTGCAGGTGCACGGTCGGGTCGCCACTCGAACCGAGCCCCATCTCCACAAGGCTTCCCCCGAATGTTGGATCTTTAATAGACTTACTTGGCAGTTTTTTGGGGTCTACTTCCTCTTTTTTCTCTCCTTTGCCGACGGAGCGCGGTTTTCCCGGGATCAACGAATTCGCAAGGTCCCGCCCGTCATTCTGGCTCTGGCCCAACGTAGTTTTTCCCACAGTCGATTGGCCGTGCGCGAATGAAGCGCCCGCTACGAGTAAACTTGAGAGAAGGATTAGTCTGAGGGACATCGATTTCATACTGGCCGGGCGCTTCGGTTATTGGTTATCCGTTATTGGTTAATAGTCAATTGCCAGCCGCGCCGCGCAAATCGATCAAACGCGTGCCACCCCAGAACTAATAACAATTAACCGATAACGATTAACCATTTTTTCGCTCTACGAAAAAGTTTCCCAAGACGAGCAAATCCATCTGGGTGCGAAGGAAACAATCGAGCGCTTCTTCCGGATAACAGACGACCGGTTCGTTTTCGTTGAAAGAGGTGTTGAGCACAAGCGGGACCCCGGTGAGGTCGCGAAAATGTTCGATCAGCCGGTAATACCGCGGATTGGTTTCCTTGTGGACCGTCTGCAATCGCCCGGTTCCATCGACATGGATGACGGCCGGGATCGTGTCCCGGTATTTCGAGCGAATCTGGAACACCGTCATCATGAACGGGACGTCGTCGTCGGTTTCGAACCACTCGGCCACGGCTTCGCGCAAGATCGAGGGCGCAAACGGCCGGAACGATTCGCGCCGTTTAATTTTCGCATTGAGAACGTCTTTGATCCCGGCGTTGCGCGGGTCGGCCAGAATGGAGCGGTTCCCCAACGCGCGCGGCCCCCACTCCATCCGCCCTTGAAACCAGCCGACAATTTTTCCGTCGGCAATCGCCTTCGCCGTCTTCGTCGAAAGTTCTTCCTCATCGCCGATGTAGGAAACGGTGCAGCCCGCGTCCGCGATCTCCTTCTTTTTCCAATCGATCAGCGCATGAATTTCTTCCTCGGTCGCTTCGGGACCTAAGTAAGCGGAGATCAAGCTGTGCTTTGATCGAAGGTCGTAGCTCGCAGATGGAAGTTGGGAATTCGATTCACCATCTTCTGACTTCGAACTTCTAACTTCCGCGCTTTTGTCCAGCTGAGACTGGACAAAAGCCGCGGCGCCGATGGCGCCGCCGGCGTCTCCGGCCGCAGCGGGACAATACATTTTCTTGAACGGCGTCCGGCGATAAACTTTGCCGTTGGCGACCGAATTCATCGCGCAACCGCCGGCGAGCGCAAGATTATCGGACGGATGTTGTTTGTGCAGCGCCTGCAGCAGCGCGAAGAACGCTTTCTCGTAAGTCGCCTGCACCGAACGCGCGATGTCTTTGTGTTTTTGCTCGAGTGGTTCGTTCGGTTGGCGCGCTCGACCGAGAAGATCGACCAGTGCGTGCCGATAAAGTTTGCCGACCTCCGGCGCGCAATCCTGCCAGGTATAAGAGACGTTGCCGATGTGGTGCCGGAAAAATTTCAGGTTCAATCGAAAGCTGCCATCGGGACGAATGCGCACGACTTCGCGAAGCCGTTCGAGATGGGTGGGTTCGCCGTAAGGCGCGAGTCCCATCACTTTGTATTCGTCGCCGTAATGCGGGAAGCCGAGAAACTGAGTGAGCGCCGAGTAAAAAATGCCTAACGAGTGCGGAAAATAGACGCGATTGTCGATTTTGACCTCGCTGCCCTCGCCGAAGCCGAACGCGGTGCTGGCGAAATCGCCAAAGCCGTCGATCGAAATGCAGGCGGCTTCGTTGAATCCGGAAACGAGAAACGCCGAGGCCAGATGCGCGAGGTGATGCTCGACGTGGTGCACCTCCGCCTGGATTCCGGTTCCGAACTGCGCCCGAAGGTCGCTGCCGTACTTCGCCTCGAGCGCCTCCTTGATCGACGCGGCGCGGCGGATGTTTTTAATTTTCTGCGCCATCAATTTCGGATGCGGCCAGTGGGTCAGAACGAACCCGAGCCGGCGCAAATTGTTCACGCCCGGTTTGCGATTGATCGCGATGTGATCGACCTCGCCTAACGAAAGCTTCCCCTCCTCCAAAACGTAATTGATCGCGTTCGTCGGCAGACCGGCCCAATGCTTGATCCGGCGAAAGCGTTCCTCTTCCGCGGCGGCGACGAGTTTGCCGTCGACGAACAGACACGCCGCGGAATCGCCGTGGTAAGCGTTTAGGCCGAGGATGTTCATGCCAAATACTGAAAAGCTGAAAACTGAAATGCAGAAATCATGCCCTTCTGCGCTTTGTCCTATTCACCATCGTGACAAAAATTGACATAAGCTCATTGGTTTCAGCCAGCAGCTCCGCGAGTTCTTTTGTTCCTATTCCACAATTGTCTCGGAGCAATTCCAGTCAAAGCGCGGATTCATCGGCTTCTTGTAGTGCAGAGTCCAGTTTCGAGAAGAATTCCGCATCTGAGCGCGCTCGCGATGCCTCACGACTATGAGCCGCGACCGAAGTACCGGAGCGAAGTAATTGGTGGCCGAGAACTTGAACTTCTTTTCGAGACGCAGGCAACGTGACGTACAATCGGATAATGGCAGATGCATATGGTTTTGTTCGCTGTCGAAGTTCTTCAGTGAGACGCATTTTCTCTTCTCCACATTCTTGTATGTCAGCTTTTCAGGGTTTCCGCGTTTCAGCTTTTGCCGCTAATGGCGGTAGCGTTTCGCGATAGCGAAAAATGAGAAGCGGCAACTTGAGCGCGCTGAGATAGCGCGGACCGAAGATGCGCGGCTGGCGCAGCAGACGCAGAAGCCAGCCGAGATAAAAACGATCGGCCCACGCGGGAATCTTCACTTGCTCGCCAACCAGGAAACCAAGCGCGGCGCCAATGCAATGAATGGCTGCTCGATGCTTTGAATGCTCGCGCAAATAATAGCCAAGCTTCTCCTGCGGTCCGCTTCCAATGCCAACGATGACGTGCCTCGGCTTACGACTATCGATTTTTTCCACCAAGCTGGGATCGTCGACCGTCGCGCTATAGATCGGCGCAATATAGAAATCGCCGTCTGAAAACGGGAAACGATTTTGGGCAAGCCAGCGCGCGGTCCTTTCTCGTGTGCGCTCGCTAGGTACCACCCAAAGGACATCGCCGCGTTTGGCGGCGAAAAATTTAGAGCTTAGACAACTGAGATATTTCCAGCCCGAGATGCGTCTGACCTTCCGGCCGCGCAAAAGCATCCAGAGCAAGACCATCGCGCCACTGTCCGGAATGGCGATATCGGCGTTTATCATCGCCTCTCGATATGCCTCATCCCGGCGGAGCCGTGCAAAGCATGTTCCCGACGGCGCCACTAGAAAGCCGCCGTGCTCGGAGATAAAATCGATCGCGCGATCGACTTCGCCGTTGAAAAATTTAATCCCGAGGATTTGTTCAGTGGACATCTAATCGACCGGCAACTTGTCGCGGTAGCGAGAAATCATCGTGGCGAGCCTCAGGCCACTAATATAACGGGGGATGAAGACGCGCGGCTGGCGAATTGAGCGGAGTAACCAGCCGAGATAAAAACGATCGGCCCACATCGGAATCGGCGGTTGATCGCCGGAGAGAAAGGCGAGCGCGGCGCCGATGCAATGAATCGCTGGTCGCGCGCGCAAATTTTCTTTCAAGAACAGGCCGAGCTTTTCTTGCACGCCGCCGCCAATTCCGACCACTACATGCGTTGGCGGATAATTGTCGATCTTGGCGACGAGCGCATCGTCGCGCACGTGCACGGCGTAGCGCGGCGCGATGTAAAAATCGGCAGTCCCAGTCAGATTGACCGAGCGCAGCCACGCGATCGTTTTTTCGTGCGCTTGTTCGCTCGGGACGATCCAAAGCACGCGCTCGTCTGGATACGAGGCAAGCCGCGCCACCAAACCTTTGAGAAATTTCAGCCCCGAAATGCGTTGGACGCACCGTCCGGTAACAATTTTCCAGAGCAATACCATGGCGCCGCTGTCGGCGATAGCCATGTCGGCCGATGTGAGCGCGCGCAGGTAATCTTCGTCTTCGCTTAATTTTACCAGCGCCGGCGCCGATGGAACCACCAGCAAACCGCCCTTCGTGCACATCGCATCGACCGCTTCATCAACCGTGCCGTTGAAGAAATGCACGCCCAAAATTTGTTCTGTGGCGTGCATAGTTATTGGTTTAATAGTTATTGGTTATTGGGGTTTCACTCGTTTGAGGTAGCCCATGTAACCACTCAACAATCTGACGGCGCTGCCCACCAGTTCTCGCCCGCGAAATAATAAGTCTTCGGAAAGAAGTTTTTCGTCGTGACTTGTGATCAAGTGATCAAGCACCTCCCAGCACGAGCCTCGTGCGTTGCTGCAGAACTTGGCATTGTCAAGATAGTGGAATCGACCGTATCCCTCAGCGATGTTAGCTGTCGTTGACCTTGCAGCTCTCAATAACTGATAGCCCAAACGATAGTGTTCAACTTTCGGTAAGGCGGGGACCACTTCCTTGGCCACGAATAACCGAAGGGTCCGACAATGCTTCCAACAATCCGAATCTTCGAACGTTTTGACGGGGGTAACTTTTTTCATCCAGGAATGATATCAAAGGTGACTAACTATTAACCAATAACTAATAACTGATAACGCACGACGATGAGTTCTACTCGTTTTTCAATTCGCTCGGCGCTCATCGTCGTCCTCTTCGCCGCGCTTTGGGGGATCCTCTGGTGGCAACTGAGCGCCGAATGGTCGGTCAACGATCAATACAGCTACGGCTGGTTCGTTCCGCTTTTCGCGATCGTGCTTTTTTGGCTGAGATGGGAAGACAAGCCGAAGGCGCGAGAGGTCAGAGGACTGAGCCCAGAGGACAGAGAACAGAGAACAGATAACCGAGAACAGAGAACAGAGAACACAAAAGCGCGCAGTCTCGCCATCTTTGTTTCTGTCGTCGCGCTTTTGCTTCTCTTTCCGATTCGGCTTTTTGAAATTGGAAATCCGGATTGGCGGCCGCTGAGCTGGTTGCACGCACTTTGCGTCGTCGCGATCACGCTTGTTTTTCTCTGGTCGGTCGGCGGCGCGCCGTGGCTGCGGCATTTTGCATTTCCGGTGGCGTTCACGCTCATCGCCGTGCCCTGGATCAGTCCGATCGAAATGCCGATTATCCAGGGTTTGATGCGAATTATCGCCGCGGTCGCGGCCGAGACCGCCAACTTGCTCGGCATCCCCGCGCAAGTGCAGGGCAATCTCATTCAAGTTCGAACCGGATTGATTGGCGTAAATGAAGCGTGCAGCGGCGTGCGCTCGCTTCAAACGTCGTTGATGATCGGCCTTCTTTTTGGCGAGCTAAAGCGGTTGTCGATATTGCGGCGCCTTGGACTGATTGCCGGCGCAATCGCGATCGCCTTGGTTGCAAATTTTGCGCGCGCGGTTTTTCTCGTTTGGCTTGGTGCCGACGAAGGCATTTCTGCGATTGATCGCTGGCACGACATCGCCGGCTATGAGATCGTTGCGCTTGTTTTTGTCGGTTCGCTTTTGCTCGCCGGTTTACTCGGGCGCGACAAAGCTGTCGTGGCGGGCGTGTCGCCCGCGATCCATGCAACTTTGCAGCCAACACGGCTGTCTCTACAACTTCATCTCTCCTACGTTGCAGCGGCGATTTGTTGGATTGCTCTTGTCGAAATCGCCGCCGCCGGCTGGTATCGCGCGCACGAAAAAAATGCGATTGCGATGCCACGTTGGACGGTGCGCTGGCCTGATAACGCAACTGGATTTCGCGAATTGAAAATCGATGAACGCGTGCGGAGCACGCTTCGCTACGACGATGCCAAGCAGGCGGCATGGAACATTAACCTTCAAAACGGCTCCAATAACGCAGACCAATCTGTGGTCGCGCGCTGCATTTCGTTTTTCTTTCGTTGGAAGCCTGGCGGTTCAAGCGTTGTCTGCGCACGTGCCCATCGCCCTGACATCTGTTTACCGGCCGCCGGCTGGCGCCAAATTTCAGACCGCGGCGTGACAAAGTATTTGGTGCAAAATAATTTCGCGCTCCCATTCCATCATCTCGTCTTTGCGAATGGACGAGGCGGCGTGATCGCCCACACGTTTTTCTGTTTGCAGGAAGACATGCTTCGGCCTAATGAGCCACGCACCGAGCTCCAAGTTTCAGGAGGCGCTCAACCGGACTGGTCGTTTCATGGCCGGTCACACGTCGTCTTGACGGGAGTACGCAATCTGGGCCAACAAATTATCGAAGTGGTTCTCCTTTCTCCGCATCGACTTAACGATGATGCCGCTGAAAAGAAATTCTCCGAGCTCGTCCCGGACATGATCCAACTACAAAATCGAAATTAGATGGCGAGCAGCGATTTCATGATGACAGCGGAGGAAATTCGCCTCCGAAATTTAAAACGACGCCGGATTTTCATCGCGAGCGTGACGTTGGTCGTCGTGATCGTGACCGGCATTTTCGCCGGACGCCCGGCGTTGAACGCGATCAAGGCCTGGCAGGCGCGCCGCCATGCGTCGAAGGCGTTTGCTTACATGGAGAACGAGAACTGGCTGGAGGCGCGCAAGGAAGCGACTGCTGCGTATCAACTGCGTCCGACCGAACCGCAATCAGTCCGCGCGGTCGCCCGATTTCTCTCGCGCACGCGCCAGCCGGACGCGCTCGAGTTTTGGCAGCAGCTCGAAAAATTATCGCTGCTCACGCGTCAAGATCGACAAGATGAAGCCGCGATCGCAATTGTCTCGGGCGAGACCGCACGCGCGGAGACCGCAGTCCAAGCCCTGCTCGAATCCAAAGGCGCCGATCTGATCGGTTGGTTGCTCGCGGCCCAACTTGCGATCCAGAAAGGCGCGGCCGACGACGCGATGTCGGCTTTGGGAAAAATTTTCAACGCAGCGCAGTCGTCCGAGCAGGACCAATTACAGGCGGCGCTGCTCGAGCTCGCGCTCGCGAGCGGATCGGAAGGGATCGACGAGCGTGCGACCGATGCCTGGTCGCGGATCGAAAAAATTTCTCGGGGCAAAAGCGCGACCGCGCTCGATGCGCTGGTGTTGCTCGCGCGGCGGATGCTGACGGACCAGAAGTCAGATGTCAGCGGTCACAAGTCAGAAGGCAGCGGAGAACCAATAACTGAGAATCGAGAACAAGTAACTCGCGAGCTGTCGCAAAAGCTCGCGTTGCATCCGCTTGCTAAGGCGCCGCAGAAATTACTCGCGCTCGATGTCCAGGAACACATCGACGCATCACGTCGCGACGAACTGGTCGCTCAAGGCATCGCCCAATTCAAAAATGGGGATGCCAACGATTTGCTCGCGCTCGCGACCTGGTTGAATGAAAAAAAAGAATTGGAAAAAACGCTCGAAACTATCCCCCTCGACAAAGCGCTTCTTGGCCGAGAACTTTTTTTGCAATACCTGGACGCGCTGGGCGGACTCGAGCGTTGGAGCGAGATCAAAAAATTGCTGGAGAGCGATCGTTACCCGCTCGATCCGGTGGTGCAACACATGTATCTGGCGCGCTGTAACGCGCAGCTCGGTGAAAGAACTGCCGGCGAAAATAGTTGGCAGCGCGCGCTCGAAGCCGCCGTCGGCGAGCCGGGAAAACTGCTTTCACTCGGCGAGTACGCCGAGAAAAACGGGATTGTCGATGTTGCGCAGTCCGCGTTCGACGCGGCTGCGGTGCAATCGCCGAAGTTGCGCTTCGCGCAGCAAGGCCGGTTGCGGATCGCGCAACGCAGCGGCGAGACCAACAAAATTCACGCTGTCCTCTCGGACATGTTGAAGATCTGGCCGAACGA
>DATNKD010000045.1:0-20068 GCA_035603575.1 Chthoniobacterales bacterium | reverse complement strand
AAGGCGGCTTCGGGACTGCGCCGAAATTCCCGCGTCCGGTCGCGCTTAATTTTCTGACGCGATTTTATGCGCGCAATCCCAAGGGCGAATCGGGCAAGCACGCGCTGGAAATGGATTTGGCCACGCTCAGAAAAATGGCCG
Organism: Chthoniobacterales bacterium; assembly: GCA_035603575.1. Classification (GTDB taxonomy): domain Bacteria; phylum Verrucomicrobiota; class Verrucomicrobiia; order Chthoniobacterales; family UBA10450; genus AV40. The sequence continues at coordinate 19,927 of DATNKD010000045.1, read as the reverse complement.
CCGGCGGAATGCACGATCATCTTGGCGGCGGATTCCATCGTTACTCAGTCGATCGCTACTGGCACGTCCCGCACTTCGAAAAAATGCTCTACGATCAGGCGCAGCTCGCGAGTGCCTACCTCGACGCATTTCAAATTACACAAGATCGACTATATGCCGATGTCGCCCGCGATATTCTCGATTACGTCGCGCGCGACATGACTTCAAAGGACGGCGGATTTTTTTCGGCTGAAGACGCAGACAGTCTTTTCGAATATGGGAAGCCCGAGCACGGCGAAGGCGCGTTTTACGTTTGGACGGAGAAACAAGTCGACGCCGCTCTCGGAGGCGATTCAGCGCTCTTCAAGTTTCACTACGGCGTCCAAGTCCACGGTAACGCGCCCGAAGGAAGCGATCCGCAGGACGAATTCCGTGGCAAAAACATTTTGATCGAGCGTCACAGCATTGTTGAGACAGCGAAGCATTTTAAGAAGAGCGAAGAAGAAGCGCGACAATCGCTTGCCCGCAGTCGCGAAAAGTTATTGTCGCTCCGAAACAAGCGGCCGCGTCCGCATCTCGATGACAAAATCATTTCCGCGTGGAACGGCCTCATGATTTCGGCGTATGCGCGAGCCGCGCAAGTTTTGGATGAGCCGCGTTGTCTCGAGAGCGCGACGCGAGCGGCGAAATTCGTGCGCGCGAATCTGTACGACGAAAAGAGCAAATTGCTCTTTCGCAATTACCGCGAAAGTCGAAGCCAGATTGAAGGCTTTGCCGACGACTACGCGTTCGTCATTCAAGGACTTCTTGATCTTTACGAAGCCTCGTTTGACGTCGAATGGTTGAAGTTTGCCGTCCAACTTCAGGAAACGCAGGACCGCTTGTTTTTCGACGACAAGACCGGCGGTTACTTCTCGACCAGCGGCAAGGACAAAAGCGTCGTGCTGCGGATGAAAGACGATAACGACAGCGCCGAACCGGCCGCGAGCTCGGTTGCCGCGGTCAATCTTTTGCGACTCGCACAATTTCGCGACGACAAGAAACTCGACGATCGCGCCCGGAAAACAATCGACGCCTTTGGCCCAACCCTTTCGCATTTCGCCAGTGCGATGCCGCAAATGCTGGTTGCGCTCGATTACTCGCTAACCAAGCCGCGCCAAATCGTCATCGCCGGCAAAATCGATAACGAACAGACGAAACAGTTGGTGAGAGAAGTGCATCGGCATTTTCTGCCCAAGAACGTTCTAATTCTCGCCGACGGCAGCGACGGCCAGAAATTCTTTTCCGAAAAAAACGAAGCCATTCGCGCCATGTCGCCGGTTGATGGCAAACCTGCCGCGTACGTTTGCGAAAATTTCACCTGCAAAGCACCCCTGACCGATCCGAAGGCGCTGGGCAATCTGCTCTTACCGCGCTAGACGCCTTCGACGAGGATCATGTTGGTTTTGGCGGTGCGGTGACGCATTTTGCGAGGTTCGCGGTATTCCTCGCAGTTGAGCCATTCTTTGGCCCGCTCCATTGATTCGAATTGAAGCACGACAATGCGTTTTGGGTTCCAATCGCCTTCAAGAACTTCGGCCTTACCGCCACGGACGATGTACTTGCCTCCGTGTTGATGAACAGTCGCCGCCGCGTGCTTTTTGTATTCTTCGTAGCCGACTGGATCGACAATTTCGATTTCGACAATTACGTACGCCGCCATGGGAAAGAATTTTAGACAGGATTTACAGAATGATCAGAATTGTTTCCGGCCAGATAAGAAGCATTTTGTTCATTCTGTCTAAAGAAACTCTTAGCGACCGTTGCGGCTATCTTTGGCCGCAAGCTCGGGAATTTTTTTACGGCGACGAAGACGGAGCCAGTTGTTCCAGGTTTTGCGCAGACTGTCGCGCGGCGTGAGATATTTTTGGTTGAGCTCGTTGCTCTTGAGGATCTGGGTGAGGATTCCTTTCACCGAAAAATCGTTCGTGTTCAAAATGGTGTAAGCGGTGCCGACGGCCGCGGCGTTGTGCGCATCGCTGGCCGCGACCATGGGCAGATTCCGGACCTGTGCGTACTTGAACGCGTAACGGTTATAGCGGCGCAGCGTGGTTGCAGCGTTAAAAACTTCGATCGCATCAATTGGAAGCGTTTCCAGGATCGAGAAGCGGATGCCGGCGCGGAAAAGATCGTAGGGATGCGGAGGAATGGCAAGGCCGCCGCGTTGATGAATGATTTCGCAAACTTCGCGCGCCGGTTTTCCTTTCAAATAAGGCAGCTCCGCGCCGATGCAAAGGAGGTGACCATCTGCGGTCGTGACTTCGACCCCTGGCAAAACGAGAAAGCCGTCGACTGGCTGGCCGTCGAGGCGCATCAAACCTTTTTCGAGCATGTAGGTCACCGCGTCGCAGGTGTTGTGGTCGGTCATGGCGATGCCGTGCAAACCTTTCGCGCGCGCGGCTGCGATCAAATCTTCCGGGCTCGAGACGCCATCACCGGAAAAGAACGAGTGAGTATGGAGATCGAAATTAAGCGGCATTTCGTTGGGGTGGATGTCGATCTTACAATTTCGCGCGCGAAAAATTAAACGAGCTCTTCGGCAAGCACGTCCGGCTCGGATGTGGCCTCTGAAGCCGCTTCGGTTGCTTGATTAAATTGCAAATCGTAAAGACGACGATAGTAACCCGACTTTTCGAGGAGTTCGGCGTGAGTACCGATTTCTTTGATGTTGCCGCTATCGAGCACGACGATTTGGTCGGCCGACAAAATCGTGGAGAGCCGGTGCGCGATCGCGATGACGGTGCGTCCGGCGGCGAGTTTCTCGAGCGCTTTCTGGATTTGCTTCTCCGATTCGGTATCGAGTGATGAAGTCGCTTCATCGAGAAGCAGGATGGGCGCGTTTTTGAGAAGCGCGCGCGCAATGGCGAGGCGTTGTTGCTGGCCGCCAGAGATGAGGCAGCCTTTATCGCCGATCACAGTGTCGTAACCATCGGGCTGCGCCAAAATAAATTCGTGAGCGAACGCCGTCCGCGCTGCCGCGTAAACCTCTTCGGCAGTCGCGTCGGGCCGGCCGAACTGGATGTTTTTGAAGATGGTGTCGTGAAATAAAAATGTTTCCTGGGTAACGAGGCCGATCTGCTCCCGCAAAGATTTCTGGGTCAACGTGCGCAAATCGTGGCCGTCAACTTTCACTGCGCCTGAGACCGGATCGTACAAGCGCAAGATCAGCGACAAAACAGTGCTCTTGCCCGCGCCGCTCGTGCCAACGAGCGCATAGGTTTTGCCGGGCTCGATGTGAAGATTGATGTCACGGACTGCGTCGGTGACGCCGGTCGAATAGCGGAAGGCTACGTTTTCAAACTCGATTCGCCCCTGGGACGAAACCAGTCCAACGGCATTTGGCGCGTCTTGCACCGCCGGCGTTGAATCAAGGATCGAGAAGATTTGTGTGGTCGCACCGAGTGATCGCTGCATCACGATGTGAAGTTTACTCAGCGTTTTGATCGGCTCGTAAATAATGAAGATGCCGGAGATCAGTCCGAAGAAACGGCCGGCGGAGAGATTTGCTGCGTAAACATAGAGAAGCGCGAGCCCGACACCGATCGAAGCGATGATTTCGACGAGCGGTCCGACGGCTTCGGTGGCTTTCACGGTGCGCATCGTATGAGCGAACGATTGTTGCGCGCCGCGCCGAAATATTTTTTCCTGCTGTTCCTCGCGCGCGAACGATTTGATGACTCGAATGCCGGCGAAACTCTCCTGCATCGTTACCGACATTAATACGCCGCCTTTTTGCTCACGTTGCACAGCCGCGCGCGCGCGTCGACCGAAGATGCGGATGGGAATGATACAAATCGGAAAGAGGACAAGGCTCACCAGCGTAAACTTCCAATCCATCAGGAGGAGCACGACCACGGCGCCGACGATGGTGATGGGTTGTTTAAACACGTCGCTGCTCACACTCGCCAGCGCTTGCTGCATGTTGCGGGTGTCATTGGCGATGCGCGACATCAGAAAGCCGCTTTGCATCCGATTAAAGAAATCCATCGAGTGGTGCATCACCTTGGCGAAAAGCTGGTTGCGAACATCATTCACCACCTTGTTGCTCACCCAGTTCATGTAATAAACGTTGCCATAGGAGCAGAGACTCCGGACCGCCATCACCAGCGGAATGGCGAGACAAATCCAAACGATCGAATCGATCTTCGGGCCGAGGTTTAACATTTCGCGATGCGCCATCACCACTCGCGGATTGGGCGCGGCGCCGTGGAAAACAAAGTTCGAAACTTGGAACACCGTCAGCGGCAGCACCGCGTTCACCAGACCATAGGCGACGCCGAATGCGAGCCCGAGCCCAAAGCGCCATTTATACGGACCGGCGTAGCCGTAGAGTCGCCGGTACGGTTTCCATGCTGTCCGCATGGTTTCCCAGAACGAGAGTTTTACTTTGGCGCCTTCTGCCTTGCTCATAACCGTGGCGACGTTGCCGGAGCCGACAACAGCGTCTCCATAGCATCGATCACCGCCTCCGTCGAGATTTGGTTCATCGGCAACCGCGGCTGCTTGGGCACGAATTCAGTAATGGGCGATGTCGATGTCCCTTGTAAAATCAACGCCGGACTTTCGCGCGGACGCCAGTGAAACGGATTGGTCGGGCCAAAAAGGATCACTTCCGGTGTGCGCGATGCCGACGCCAGATGCATCGGCGCGGAATCGACTGTAATCAATAAACGCGCTTTGCCGATCAACGCCGCGAGCGCGAGCAAATCGGTTCTGCCTGAAACATCGACGACACGGTGCCGCACTTTTGATTTGATGTCGCCGATATGCGTCTGTTCAAGCGGCGACGATCCGCCGGTCAACACAAGATCGACATCATGATTGTCACCGGCGTGTTTGATCACGTCAGCCCATCGCTGCGCGTTCCAAAATTTTTCGGCCCGCGCTGAGCCAGGATGAAAAATGATGAAGTTCCTTTTGATATTGTGCGCGCTCAACAATTCGTCGGCTGTCGCGCGCGAGTTTTTCGGCAATTGCAACTGGACTGCGCGCGAAGCGTTGGAAATTCCAAGCGATTCGAGCAGCGCGAGGTGATAATCGATCACGTGCATATCGCGCATCCGGTGTTCGACGAATTCGTTGTAAAATCGCGTCCGAAATTTCGACCGCACTTTGATTCGAAATGAGACGATCCGCTTTTTCGCGCGCGAAAGGAGCACGAGCAACGCGGAACGATCGTTCCGTGTGAAATCGACGCAATAATCGAATTTGCCGCGCATGATCGCGGCGATTGTTCCGAATCCCGCAAAGCCGCGAGGCATGACCAAAAGCCTGTTAACGCCGGCAATCGCAGGCGCGAGCGCTTTGCCCTCTGATGAAATCACGACCGTCAAGTGCGCGTCCGGGAATTTGTCGCGCACTGCCGCAATCGCCGGCGTGGTCAAAATCAAATCGCCGATGCGTTTGAGCTGAATGAGCAGAATCTTCAATTGGATAACTGGATCGCTCTTTCGTAGGCGCCTAACAAGCGCGTCCGATAATGGTCCCAGGTAAAATTTTCCACCACGCGCTGTCGTGCCGCGGCGCTCATGCTCGCGACAATCTCTGGATGGCGATACAGATGCTCGATCGCGGCGGCGATTGCATCGACATCTCCCGGCTGAACGATAATTCCTTCGACACCATCGCGCACCACGTCGCCCGCTTCGCGTGTCGTGATCATTGGCAAGCCGCACGCTGCCGCTTCGTAAATCGTTTTGGCGCTGCCTTCCAACCGCGTTGGAAAAACATAAACCGATCCTTGATTAAGATAATTCTCTAGATCGCGCTTAAAGCCGAGAACGCGAACATTCTCGCTGCCGAATTTTTTCAAATGCGGTTTCGCTTCGTCATGGACGCTGCCGAGCAGCAAGAGCTCGGCATTGCGCAGATTGAGCCGGTGCCATGCTTCGAGCAGGTGATGAATCCCTTTGCGCTCGATCAATGCGCCGGAAAAAATTGCGCGAAAAATTCGTGGACGCGTTCCCGGCTTGAAACGTTTCGTATCGACGCCCCGCGGCAGATAAAATAATTTTTCATCTGGAAAACCGGCGACGCGAAAAGATTCGGCCGCCTTTTCGGAAAGAACAACAACAAGCGTCGCGAGTTCGTATTCTTCCAGAAATCTTTCCCGCTCCAACAGGAAGCGCGACTTCCAGGATGTCGATCTGACCTCTGACGTCTGACCTCGGACCTCTTCCTTCCCTGGCGCGCCGTAGCCCTTCGGCGAAGGCGGCTGGCTCCCCCGGTGCCAGGTTGGAATTTCGATCAGGGACGGAATCTTCCTCTTTTTCGCGACTCGCAAGGTTTCCAGGCAATCGCCCGACCAGCTGTGGAAGAAATCGTACTGGCCGCTGTCGAGATGGCGTGACGCGACCCAATCGAGATATTTCTTTTTCGCCCCATAATAATAAGGGCGATCGAGAAACGAGAGCAGCCGCACCGGATGCCAGCGCAGCGATTGAATGAAACGCGACGGGATCTCGCGCTGGCGATTGTCGTAAGCGATCGCTTTGCCGAGAAATTTTCCCCGATGCGACGCACGCAAAGCTTCAAACGAATCGGTGTCGAGCCCGGGTCCGCCGATTCGCGCGAAGATCGAGTAAAGCAAGCTCTTCGGCAGAGTGCGGGGCGTCGATACAGAACTTTCCGGTGGCTGCATTTCTGTCATGTCGAGCGGAGTCGAGACATCTCTAAATATTTCTGAAACAATAAGAGATTCCTCGGTCCGAGCCGGACTGGCAAGTTTGCTCGGAATGACAGATTGGTAAGCCTCAGATGTCGAACAGCAAACTCAACATCGCTTTCGTGCGTCGCGGCTATTCGCGGAGCGGCGGCGCCGAGAACTATCTCAAGCGACTGGCGCAGGGGATCGTCGATGTTGGCCATGAGGCGCAACTCATCGCGACCGACGATTGGCCGACTAACGAGTGGAGCTTCGGTTCGGTCACGCGCGTAAAGGCAAGCTGGGCGATCGGATTCGCCGATGAGCTGGAGAAAATGCGTTCGCAACTTCGCTGCGATGTCTTGATGAGTCTCGAACGCGTTTGGCGCTGCGATGTTTACCGCGCGGGCGATGGCGTCCATCAGGCCTGGCTGAATCGACGAAGAAAATTTGAAATGCCGCTGCAACGATTCGTTCGCGGCATTAATTGGAAGCATCGCGACATCGTGCAGCTCGAGGAGTCGCTCCTTGCAAAAGCTGGCGCGGGCCGCGTCATCGCGAATTCGGAAATGGTGAAAAAAGAAATTGTCGATCTTTACCGCTATGCGGCGGACAAGATCGACATCGTCCGCAACGGCGTTCCATTAGAAAGGTTTCGTTTTGATCCGGCAGTGCGAGAGAAATCGCGCGCCGATTTGAAACTGAAGCCCAACGAAATCGCGCTGCTTTTCGCCGGTTCCGGCTGGGAACGCAAAGGACTTCGATTCGCAATCGAAGCTTTTGAGCTTTGTCGCGAGCGCAAATTACGTTTGCTGGTGGCTGGTCGCGGAGACGCGCGCGCTTACAGGCCGAGACGATTCTTTACCAAAGAACCGGTGCGCTTTCTCGGCGAGGTCGGCGATCTTCGGCCGATTTACGCCGCCGCGGACATTTTTATTTTGCCGAGCATTTACGATCCGTTTTCAAACGCGTGCCTGGAAGCGCTTGCCTCGGGATTGCCGGTCATCACCACGCGTGACAACGGTTTCAGCGAAATTATCGAGAACGGCGTGCATGGTTCCATTGTCGATCTTGCAAACAATGCCACGGCGCTGCGCGACGCGATTCAATTCTGGTCCGACGAATCGCGGCGCGTTTCTGCCAGATCGACAATTATCGAGCGCGCATCCCAGTTCGACATCGCAACCAATGTCGCGGCGACGTTGAAGATTTTGGTTCAATCGGCAGCGAGTAGCTCGTCATCGCGGGGCTCAATCAGAAAGAATTGATCGAGCCGGGCCATTTCGAAGATCACTCGCACATTTTCGTTGATTCCTGAGAGAGTCAGCTTGCCGCCGTATTCGTTGACGTCTTGCATTGCGTGGATCAAAACCGCCAGCCCGGAACTGTCGATGAAAGTGACTCCGGAGAGGTCAACTACGACGTGCTGGGGACGCTTGGCGATGATCGAGGCGAGTGACCTCTCAACCCGCGGGGAGACATGAAGATCGATTTCGCCCTCAAGAGGAAGAACATTTGCCGAACCTGACGACGCCATTTTCGGGCGCCATCTGCAGCAAATTTTGTTCCGAAATGGCAACCGCTTGCTAACGCGTCGCCGCGAGCGCGGAGTCGACGTCGGGGAAAATTTGAAAGACCTGGTCGAGGCGGGCGATTTCGAGAATGTGTTGGACGGTTTCCTGAACACCTGCGAGAGCGAATTTGCCGCCGTATTCCTGAACCTTTTGCATGCTTTCGATGAGCACGGCTAAACCAGAGCTGTCGAGGTAAGTGACCTTGGTAAGATCGACAACCAGGAGCTTTGGCCTTTTCGCGGTCATGGTACGCAGCGATTCCGCGACCTCCGGCGAAACGTGGAGATCGATCTCGCCTTCAAGCGGCAAAACATTTGGTTGTTCTTTTAGTGGCATAGGACAAGGGAGTGGAGGTGTTTCTATCATTTCTCCCAAGCATCGTCGGTCGATTACCAACCGAGCGTATTAATTAGACGGTCAACATCGGAAAGATCATCGATTAAAATGTCGGGATGATGTTCAGCCAGTTTTTCCTGGGTCCAAGTGCCGGTCGCAACCGCGATGGTGCGGGCGCCGAGCGCTTTTCCGCAGGCGATATCGCGCGGCGTGTCGCCGATGACGTCGATCTCGTCCGCGGAAAATTCGCGGCCGTGCTTTTCCTTCGCGCGGGCGCGGGCAAATGATCCGAGCTGGTTCCGATCGTGGTGGTCGTCGGCGAAGGCGCCGAACTCAAAAAAGTGCCAGACGCCGTAGTGGCCGAGTTTGAGCTCTGCGCCGCGGGAAACGTTGCCGGTGAGCAGCCCGAGTACGAGATGCTTACGCGTTTTGAGCTTTTCCAGCAACTCAAGGACGCCTGGCAAGAGGTTGCCTTTGCGGCGCGGCAATTCGAGTGAAAGAAAATGGACGTAACTGTCGAGAAACGCGGCGATGTTTTCGGCGGTCGTTGGGATTTTGTGTTTCTTCAGGATGCTGATGACGATTCCGGAATCGGTCATGCCGGCGATTTCGATGTCGTGAAGATCGTCGGTGATTTCGAAGCGTTCGGTCAACGCGAGCTTGAGCGCCTCGACTCCGGCGCCCCCGGAATGAATCAGGGTGCCGTCGATATCGAAAAGGAGCAGGCGCTTACGCATTTCTGTCATGTCGAGCGGAGTCGAACATCTCTTACTATTTCAATTTATTTCAATTTAACCCGAGCTCAGAAATATCTAGGGATTCCTCGGCTTCGCTCGGAATTACAAAAGAGAAAGACCGCCGCTACAGATTCACGGAGCAGGCATGAAAAGCACAGCGATCATGCTGCCGAGAAACGTCAGCAGCGCGACCGCGGCGGTTCCCAGGACGACGAGACGCGCCGGATCGCGAGATGTCGATCTTTGCCGGAACGGCGAAGCGTTCCCGAAACCTGCCGGCGCTGTGCTGGTTTCGGCCGGCGTAGCTTCAATTTCTTCAAGCTGAGGCAGGGGTTGGGAGCCGCGGACATCGGGTTCAAACCGGGCTTCGATTGCGCCGAATCGAATCCGGTCTTCGAAACGCAAAGCCGTTTCGGTGACGGGAACGCCGTTGACCTTTGTGCCGTTGGTCGAATCGAGATCTTTGAGGCGACAAGTTTCACCGCTCAGCTCCAATTGCGCGTGCCGGTTGGAGACCGACGGATCGTCGATGACAATCATGTTGTCCGGCGCGCGGCCGATGGTGATCGAGCGTTCGGCAAACTCGTACGCAACTTTGCCTTGCGCTTCGGTGGTGAGAATCAGTTTCGGCATGATTTATTATTGTAGAGCGGCTGTGTCCGCCGCCAAGATTGAAACGGCGTTTCACAGAAACGCCCTACAATCCGCGGTCGGAAATACTTAGAGATTCCTCCACTTCGGTCGGAATGACAAAGAGGGTACAATTGACCGAGTATCCGCCGCCCAGCATAGTGCGGCTTTCATGGGAATCGAATTGACGCGCAATTTCTGCATCATCGCGCACATCGATCACGGCAAAACTACTTTGTCGGACCGTTTGCTTGAGACCACGGGCACGATCCACGAGCGCGACAAGCAAGACCAATTGCTCGATTCAATGGACCTCGAGCGCGAGCGCGGGATCACGATCAAAGCGCATCCGGTGACGATGAATTACCGCGCCAAATCCGGGGAACTGTACCTGCTGAACCTGCTCGACACGCCCGGCCACGTCGATTTTGCCTACGAAGTTTCGCGATCGTTGGCTGCGTGCGAGGGCGCGCTTTTGATTGTCGATGCTGCGCAAGGCGTGGAAGCGCAGACGGTGGCGAACGTGCATCTCGCGCACAAACAGGGTCTGACCATCGTGCCGGTGATCAACAAGATCGATTTGCCGAACGCGGATGTGCCGTCGGTGAAGCGTCAACTCGAGGAAATTCTTGCGATTCCAGCCGAGGAAGCGATCGAAGCGAGCGCGAAGATGGGAATCGGTATCGAAGAAATTCTGGAAGCGATCGTGCATCGGATCCCGGCGCCGGAAAAACCGAAGGACGAAACTTTGCGCGCGTTGGTTTTTGATTCCGTCTTCGACGTTTATCGCGGCGTTATCGGACACGTCCGCGTCGTATCGGGAAAAATGGAACCAGATCAGGCGATCAGGATGATGAGCAACGATGGGCGCTACGAAATCAAAGAAGTGGGCGTATTCACGCCGAAAATGTTTATACAGCAGCGGCTGCAAGCGGGTGATGTCGGTTATTTTATCGCGAACATCAAAACGATCGCCGACATGAAAATCGGCGATACGATCACCGATCAACGCAATCCGGCGCGCGAACCGCTGCCGGGATTTCAGGAAATTCATCCGATGGTGTTTAGCGGAATTTATCCGATCAACACCGGCGATTTCGAACATTTGAAAACGGCGATCGGGAAACTGCGCTTGAACGATTCCGCGTTCATTTACACGCCGGAGAGTTCGGTGGCACTCGGGTTTGGTTTTCGTTGCGGATTTCTCGGATTGCTTCACATGGAAATCATCCAGGAGCGATTACGCCGCGAATATGACATGGACATCATCGCGACGAGTCCGAGCGTGGTTTACGAAGTAGAGACGACTCGCGGCGAAACGCTCTTAATCGACAACCCTGCGCATTTGCCTGATCCGAGCCAGATCAAAGAAATCCGGGAGCCGATCGTGAAAGCTTATGTGCTCTGCCCGAACGAAAATATTGGCGATCTGTTGCGTTTGATTTTGGAAAAGCGCGGGCAAATGGACCACACCGAAACGCTGGATTCGCGGCGGGTGATGTTGCATTGCGAGCTGCCGTTGAACGAGATCCTGGTTGATTTTAACGACAAAATTAAATCGATCACGCGCGGTTATGGCTCGATGGATTACGAGCACGCGGGTTATCGCGCGGCGAAACTGGTGAAGCTCGATCTGCTGGTGAACGGCGAGCCGGTGGACGCGTTCTCCACGATCGTGCACAAAGACCGCGCGGAGGGCAGGGGACGTCAGCTCGCATCGAAGTTAAAGGAAGTGATTCCGCGGCAGCTTTACCAGGTAGCGATCCAGGCGGCGATTGGCGGAAAAATTATTGCGCGCGAGAGCGTTTCGGCCTTGCGAAAAAACGTGACCGCGAAATGCTACGGTGGCGACATCACCCGGAAACGCAAACTGCTGGAGAAACAAAAAGAAGGTAAAAAACGAATGAAGAGCATCGGGAAGATCAACATTCCGCAGGAAGCGTTCATCGAAGTGTTGAAAGCGCAGTAAGAATAAGAGCTAAGATCGATAATGTTCACTCCGCGTTACGTTAAACACAGCAAATTGTTGGTCCGTCACGCGAAGAAATTTTTGCGCTACAAACGCGATATTATGGACACGGCGACGTATGACGTGATCGCTGCGGACATTCGGCGATTGGATGCCGCTTTGCGCCAGCGCGATCGAAAACAAATCGAAGGCCGCGCCGAAGAGCTGGACGCGAAACTGCATGAGCTCACGCCGGTGACGTGGGAATCGCACTGGCGGGAAAATTGTGAAGTGATTTTGGTCGCAATCGTGGTGGCGGTCGGCATTCGTTCCTATTTTTTGCAGCCGTTCAAAATACCAACCGGTTCGATGCAGCCGACGCTCAACGGCATTATCGGGCACCAGATGACATCGGAACCGCCGAATATTCTCCAACAAGTTGCTGAGTTCATCCTTCGCGGGCGCAACTACATCAATGTGGTTTCCGGCCAAGACGACCAGGTCCTGCAAGTCCAACGCAGGAAGTTTTTCTTTTTCTTCACCTGGTCGCGGATCATCTGGCAACATCAAGAACCATCTTCGGTATATTGTCCGCCGGAGCAATTGGGAGCTGATTTCAGAGTGTCGGCGGGAATCCGTTACCGGCGCGGCGAAGTCGTTGCCCGCGGCGCGGTCGACACGGGTGACCAGGTATTCGTGGACAAATTTAGCTACAACTTTGTCAAACCGCATCGCGGCGATGTATTCGTTTTTCGGACCAAGAACATTCCTGAGATCGGCGATCAGAGTCAGTTTTACATCAAGCGGTTGGCTGGTTTGCCCGGCGACGTATTGCGAATCGAGCCGCCCAAGTTGTATGTCAATCAAAGAGTCGCGGAAGGTTTTGGTTTCGAACGAGTGATGGAGGCGCAAGATGGATACCGTGGGTATGGAGCTGCGGGACAGTATTGGCCCAACCCAAGACAGCCGTTGCAAGTGCCGGGACATAGCTATTTTGCGATGGGCGACAACAGTTACAACAGTTCTGACAGCCGCTACTGGGGGCCGGTGCCGGAGAGAAACCTGGTCGGACGCGGATTGTTTGTTTACTGGCCGTTCATTCCGCACTGGGGCTTGATTCGTTAGGCCAAAAGATGTTCACGGGTTTGTCCCGCGTTTATCCGCTGATCGGGTTGTTCAGCGGCTATGTCATCGTGCTGCTCTTTAATCCGGTCCGCGTGCCGTTGCGGGACGGTTTTCGTTGTCTGCTTCGTTACAAACGTGTTTGGCTCACGTTTGTTCTGCTCGGGTTCGCTTATTTTGTCTTTCAGTTCTCCACGTTCACCCCGATTCAAAGCACGGCTGATGTCGATCTAACGCAGATCACATCGCTGGCAAACTGGCACTGGCCAACATTCATGGAGGTCTGGCAGGAAGCGCCGCTGCCCGCGCTGGAAGGCGTCGCTGGAATTTTCGATGACGCAACAACCACTTACCCGCTGTCGGCGATCGCGGCCGTGCTGATGCTGATCAATTGGCGCGGTTTGCACGGCGCACTCGTGCGCGCGTTGCAAAAGCGATTTCGTTTTTGGGGCTATCTGGTCTATCTGATCTTGTTGCTCAGCGCTGTCGCGGCGCTGCTCAAGCCGATTGTCTTTTGGGCCCTTCCAATTTGGGGCGGACTTCTTCCGGCCGCCGAACTTTTACAAATCTCCGCGAGCGTCGACGCGGTAGCGTTTATTTTTGAGTATCTCTTCGGCGTTTACATCCAGGTTTACTTGATTGCGGTCTGCTTCGCCTGGATCCGCGGTTTGAGTTTCGAGGAAGGCGAACTCTTCCGCTTCGGCATGCGCCGGTTCAGTTACGTTCTGGAATGGGCCGGCATCGTCGTGCTGGTGAGCATTTTGATTGTGCGCCTCCCGCTCTTGCTGGCTTATTTCATGAATATACCCGACGTGCTTGATTATCTCCCGATCGAGCGCGTGGTGATGTGCGGATTGATCATTGCCTTTAGCTCAGTGCAAATTTCGCTCGCGCTCCACAATGAAACCTTGCGCGAAGCCATCCGGGCCCATCGCGAGTTCATCCGAAATAATCTCAACCGGTTCTGCTGGTTCCTGCTCATTTGCGGGATCCACTTTTTCTTTCTCACAACAGCGGATGCAATCGTGCGCGGCGCCATTGCCGATCGGCTTATCGCGATGATCATTTGGAAATCGATTTTTGTTTGCCTGCGCGGCTTTATCACGGGTTGGCTGCTTGCGTCGTGGGTTTGTTTGTTCCGGCGCGGGGAAACCGGCCAGGTCTATCAACAGACGTGGATTGAATATTAAACGGCACGAGCAGTGGTGAATGCGGCTAAAATTACCCGAACCAGCAAATCAAATCTTGCGCTTGCGTTTGTTTCGCTCGGACGCGAGCGCCGCCGCGATATCACAACTTTCTATGCATTTTGTCGCGTGATTGATGACATCGCGGACGATGTCGATCTTAGCGTGGAAGAAAAAACGCGCCGGCTGAGCGAGTGGCGCGAATGGCTGCGGACGCCACGGCCTAACGAATCCTCATTTGCAATCGATGTGCGTCATCTAATGGCGAAGTACGCGCTTGCTCCCGAAATGCTCGAGGAAATCATCGTCGGCGTAGAAATGGACCTGAGCATCAAGCGTTATCAGACGTTCGACGAATTGCGGGTCTATTGTTATCGCGTGGCCAGCGCCGTCGGCCTGGCCAGCATTGAAATTTTCGGTTACCGCAATGCCGCTTGTAAGGAATACGCCATCGAGCTCGGCCTCGCCTTGCAGATGACCAATATTATTCGCGACGTGGGCAAAGATCTGCGTGCCGACCGAATTTATCTGCCGCAGGAGGATCTAGCGCGTTTCAATTATTCCGAGAAAGAACTCCAAGATCGACGATACAACGACCGCTTCGTGCAACTGATGCAGTTCGAGGCCCACCGAGCGCGTCAGTTTTTCGCGCGCGCGGCGAACGTGTTACCGCGGGAAGATCGGAGATCGATGGTCGCGGCGGAGATTATGGCTTCTATCTACCACGGTTTACTGCGCCGAATGGAGCTCGACAAATTTAGGGTCTTTGAAAAAGAATACGCCCTCAGTAGAGTGGAGAAGCTCGGCCGGATCACGGCGCAGCTGCTCAAACTTTTTTGAATGAGCAGAAAGCGCCATCCGTCTGAGCCATCGAAATCGTAACTATTATATGAAAAAATATTCAGGATTAGTTGCAGCATTGGTTTTCAGTTGTTTCGCTTTGGGCCCGCTCGCGAACTCGTGGGCGCAGGACACTCGTAATGCGAAAGCTCCGAAAATAATTAGCAAAGAGGAAGCCGCGAAGAAATACCCGCCGCCGAACGGCAAGTCTTACCCGCCGGGAAGTGATTTAGCCATTCTGACCGGTGGCGCGGGCGGTGGAAGTACCTGGGGATACATCAAAAGTCCATATTCGAGCAATGTCTATGATTGTCGCAAGGGAAAGGCCCACGTGGGTGACCTGATCCTCGACGAAAGCGTAAACAAAGTCTTCGTGCGGCCGCAGTGACCGCAACATCTTTCGACTTGCGCGGTTCAATGGGCTAACGAAGAAATCAATATGAACAAAAAGCTTTTCACAATTGTTTGTGGCGTTTTGCTCGCCGCGTTCGGTTTGGACTCGTGCGATACGCCAACTGGCCAGGGAGCTGCAGCTGGCGCTGGTGCTGGTGCTCTCATCGGCGGCCTCGCCAGCGGTGGTCCGCGCGGCGCTCTAATCGGCGCAGCTGCCGGAGCTGCGACAGGCGCCTTGATCGGTCACGCGATCCAGGAAGATCGGGCTCGGGAATATGGTCCGCCACCGTCGGGGGGCTATCCGTTCGCGACACGTGCCGGTGGACCGGGAATGTATCGCAGTCCTTACACCGGACGCATTTACGATTTGCGCGGAGTTCCGCCGGGCGGATTGACGCGCGACGTCGACACCGGCCAGTTGTTCCGCAGGCCCTAATTAGGAATCGATCACTTTAGAGACGCGTTGATCTCATCCGCGAGATCAGCGCGTTTTCTTTTGCAGCGCATCCACCAGCGCCTTCGCTTCATCGGTCATCTTTAGCAGCTCGGGCCATTGCCGGTGATAATTCTCGCCCGGCAACTTGCGCGTCGCGTCGAACCCCATGTGCGAACCAATATTTTGTTCGCTCGGCGCGTGATCGAGCGAATCACTTGGATTTTTGATCACGGTTGTGTCTCGCGCCGGGTCGGTGTTGGCGCAGAGGCGAAACAACACTTCGCTGGTGTTGTGCACGTCGCAGTCTTGGTCCACCACCACGATATACTTACTGAACATCATCTGTCCCATCCCCCACAAGCCGTGCATCACCTTGAAGGCTTGATACGGATATTGTTTTCGAATGCTGACGAACACGAGATTGTGAAAGACGCCTTCGGCCGGCAGCGTCATGTCGACCAGCTCCGGGAAGTTCATTTTGAACACCGGCAGAAAAATCCGGACGACTGCGTCGCCAATGTAAAAATCTTCCATCGGCGGAATTCCAACGATCGTTGTTGGATAGACCGCATCCTTACGATGCGTGATCGCGGTCAGGTGAAAAACCGGATAGTCTTCGACCGCTGTGTAGTAACCGGTGTGATCCCCGAACGGTCCCTCCGGGCGCATCTCGCCGGGTTGGACGTAGCCTTCTAAAACAAAATCGACGTCGGCCGGGGCCTCGAGATCGATCGTCTTGCATTTTACCATCTCGATCGATTTGCGCCGCAAAAATCCGGCGAACAAAATTTCATCCAGACCGTCCGGCAATGGAGCGGTAGCAGCAAACGAAAGAGCAGGATCGCCGCCGAGCGTGACGGCGACCGGCATCCGTTCGTTGCGCTCGTAATAACGTTTGCCGTGGCGGGCGCCCACTTTGTGCACCTGCCAGTGCATCGCTGTCGTTCGTTCGTCAAAAATTTGCATCCGATAAACGCCGACGTTGCGCGCGCCGGTTTCGGGATCGCGCGTATGCACGTTCGGCAGAGTGATGAAACGCCCGCCATCCTTCGGCCAGCATTTCAAAATCGGCAGGTCGCGCAGCGAAAAATCATCCGCCGGTCCGGCATCGGACTCGATCTTACGGACTACTTCCTGGCATGCAGCTTCACGTACATTCTTCGGTCGCGCGTGCAGAAGATGAATTCCCTGTTTGAGCAAACTCCAGCCTTCGCGCAGATCGGTCGGCGGTTTTGCTTTGAGAATCAGCTGAATCTCCTGTGCGATCTCATCGATACTTTCGCGTCCGAGCGCCATCGCGATCCGCTTACGCGACCCCATCGTGTTGATCGCCACCGGAAATTTCGAAATTTTCCCATCAACGACAGGTTGGTCGAACAGCAACGCCTTTCCACCGCCGGACGATTTCATCTCGCGGTCTGCCCATTCCGCGATGAGCAAGTTGGTGTCGACCGGATCGGCGACGCGCGTTAGCTCGCCGGCTTGCTCGAGCGTTTCGAGAAAATGTCGAAATGAGCGATAAGCCATGTGTGCTCTGGCGCTACACTGGCGTGCTCCGTGTTATAACGCGACCAGAATTTATCGGTAGGGCGGCGCGAGATACTGGAACGACATCACGCGTCCGCTTGAAAACGTGACGGTCCGGTATGGGACTGAAATCGTTGGCGGAATGTAGGAATAATAGAAGGGATCGTAGAACGGATCGCCGTAGAAAAAGAACGAGCGCCCGTGGTGATGGGTGCGGGCGAACCCGAAGCCGCCCCCAAAGCCGCCATAAAATCCGGGACCGTAACCGTAATATGGATAATACGCCGAGCCGTACGGCGCGGTCCGGCTTTCTACATAAATCCAGGTTTCGGCGGGATGGCCGCGCATTTCGCCGACGGTCTTTTGCTCGGGCGAACCCCACGCCAGCCAGACTGCATTCATTGACATGCCGGACCGAATCTGCCCCTGCCGCACCAGCGCCTGATCACGCGGCGAAAGAGTATTAAACATGTCCTGGTGCTCGGAAATCCGGTTCTCCACCGTCTCGCAACTTGTTAGGCAGAGCGCGCCTGCGGCCAAACCTAACAACAGCGTCCTGGAAATTGTTTTCATAAAAAATGATACAGCCGCGATATGGTCAGTCAATTGTCCCCGTCCTTGATTCAACACCGGGAAAACCGTAACGTTGCATCTCAAAATGGAAGACCGTTACGGCCATCGCATCTCGTATCTGCGCGTCTCGATCACCGATCGTTGCAACGAACGTTGCAACTATTGCATGCCGCGCGAGCTCCAGGAATGGTTGCCGCGTGAGGAAATTCTCAGCTACGAAGAAACGGTGCGCCTTATCCGGATCGCTGCCGATTTGGGCGTAACAAAGGTGCGCGTCACCGGCGGCGAACCGCTCACTCGCCGCAATGTTGTCGATTTCGTTCGGGAAATTCCAAAAATTCCCGGTATCGCCAGCCTCGGGATTTCGACGAACGGGACGTTGCTGACGCGTGAAATTGCGCCGGGACAAACAATGGCGGCGGCATTGCGGGGCGCAGGTGCGCAATCGATCAACATCTCGCTCGACACGTTGGATCGGCATCTTTATTCGCAGATCACCGGCCGTGATTTCCACACGCAGGTCCTGGAAGGAATCGAAGCGGCCATCCAGGTCGGATTCGACCAAATCAAACTGAACACGGTCCTGATGCGCGGTCGCAACGACGACCAATTGGTTCCGCTAATCGAATTTGCCGCTGGCCGCAATTTGATCCTTCGCTTCATCGAGATGATGCCGGTCAGCACCACCGAGGTGTTGAGCGACGAAAATTTTCTTCCGATCGCCGAAGCGAAGCGGACGATCGAAAAACGCTTCGGCAATTTGATTCCCGCAACGTCATTTCGCACAAATGGCCCGGCCACCTATTACCAAATCCGCGGCCGCGAACAACGGATCGGATTCATTGGGGCGATGACGAACCTTCATTTCTGTGAAAGCTGCAACAAACTTCGCCTGACTTGCGACGGCAAATTGCGGCCGTGTCTCGGCAGTTATCTCGAGTTCGACATCATGAAGCCGCTTCGCGCGGGCGCGAGCGATGACGAATTGCGCCGGTTTTTCATCGATGTGGTCGACCGCAAGCCGGAGCAACACGATTTCCGGAATAATTATCAGCCGGACCGCAAGATGATCGCCATCGGCGGTTGAGCGATGGATCGACTGTCTCACATCGGCGCCGACGGCCGCGCCCAAATGGTTGACGTCTCAGCGAAACCGATGAGCACTCGTACCGCCGTCGCGAAAGGAAAGATCAAACTCCAGCGCAAGACGCTTGATTTGATTTCAAAGGATCGAATCGCCAAAGGAAACGTTTTCGCGACTGCGCGCCTCGCTGGAATTCAAGCCGCGAAACAGACTGCAAACCTGATTCCGCTTTGTCACACGCTGCCGTTAAGCGATGTGAAGATCGACATCTTCGGCGCGCGCGACGGCGCCGAGGTCACCTGCACCGCGCGCACAATTGCCCAGACCGGCGTCGAAATGGAAGCACTGACCGGCGTCTCGATCGCTTTGCTCACGATCTACGACATGTGCAAAGCAGTTGATAAGAAGATGCAGATCGCAGACGTGCGTTTGATTAAGAAAACAAAGGCTGAAGGGACTCGCAGTCGCCGCTGAACTGCCAGTGGTGTCATCCCGAGCGGAGCGAGGGATCTTCCTCGCGAAGTCTCGACCACACAAATTAATTAGCGTGATCAATGAGTTTGTGAGAGATCCTTCACTTCGTTCAGGATGACAGCATGAATATCGTTGTCGGGATTATTACTATTTCGGATCGCGCGAGCGCGGGCGATTACAAAGATCTTGGCGGACCCGCGCTCAAGGAAGTCGCCCAGAAGAATGAGTGGCAAGTGCTGTGCGAAGCCGTGATTCCGGACGATGCTACGAAAATTCAGGAAACGATCCGCTCTTTTTCAAAACAAGGATGCGGCTTGATTCTGACGACTGGCGGCACAGGAATTGGACCGCGCGATGTTACGCCGGAAGCGATTCGTGCAATCATGCGGGTCGAACTGCCAGGCT
>DATNKD010000044.1:0-14831 GCA_035603575.1 Chthoniobacterales bacterium | reverse complement strand
GCGCGGCGAATCCCGTACTCCTTCGCGACACCAACCGCCGCTTCCACTTTCGCCAGCTCGCCGGAAATGACGATCTGGCCAGATGCGTTAATGTTGGCAATATCGACATCCTCGTCGGCTGCCAGCCGCCGCACATCGTTTTCCAATCCGCCGATCATTGCCGCCATTCCGCCGACGGTCGTCGCGCAAGCCTCGTCCATGAACTCGCCGCGTCTTTGGACAACCTTCAGACCATTCTCGAAGTCGAATGTGCCAGCGGCTGCGTGAGCGGTCATTTCGCCTAACGACAGACCGGCCGCGCCGCCGATCGGAAAATTACCGGCGAGCTCGCGCAAGATCGACAAACACGCGAGCCCATGAACAAACAATGCGGGCTGACAATTCGAAGTCTTGGTCAACTCCTCGATCGGACCGTTCCAGGCGATGTCGCTCAATTTGCGGCCGAGAATTTCGTCGGCCCGCCGAAACAATTCCGCCGCGACCGGAAACTGATCGGCCAGATCTTTTCCCATTCCGACGACCTGCGCACCCTGTCCGGCAAATAAAAGCGCGACTTTTTTCATTTCGTTCTCTTGTTAATCGCGTTATGGACTCGGCGCGAGCGTTGATTTTTTACGGCCGCCAACGCCTCTCGATACGATAAAGAAGAAACAGATCGTTGCAGCCTAACGAGCTATCCCTCAATGAAAACTTACAGCCTGTTGTGCCTGCCACTTTTGTTTTTTACGTCTTGCGCAACCATCACGCGCGGCGTCCATGAAAAATTGAAAGTGGTTAGCGATCCGTCCGGCGCCAACGTTGTCCTTTCCACGGGTGAGAAAGGAATTACTCCAGCCACCTTCGTCGAAAAGCGCCGGCGCGATGCGTTGACGGTAACAATCAGTAAGCCCGGCTTTGCCACTCAGACTGTAACGGTAGTAAGCAAAGCGGGCGGCACCGGAGTGAGCGCGATGGCGGGAAATGTTCTCATTGGCGGAGCCATCGGAATGGGAGTTGATGCCGGGACCGGCGCCTACAATTCGCTTTATCCAAATCCGGTGTCCGTGCACTTGGTGCCAACATCCAAAACAAAGATGTCGAAGCGATCGACAACCTCCAGCTCTGCAGAAAAGCCGCGCCCAAAATCGAAAACCACAAAGACGGCGGCGAAAGTTGAGACGGCGCCGAAAATGGACACTACGACAAGATCTGAAAGTGCGCCGACACCAGCACCTATTTCAACTCCTTACGTTCCGCCGACTCTCGAAACTTCGCCGTCACCGTAGCGATTCTCTCACCCCGAGCGACGGATCCCGCAGTCGAAGCGCGGAATGCACAGACTGCTAAGCGTGATCAGGCAGCTTATGTGAGATCCTTCACTTCGTTCAGGATGACAGACTCATTCTTTCTTGCGCGCGCAGTTTAACTCGCGAGCATAAACCCAATTGTTGATCTATGGCATTCACCGTCCGCGAAATTGAATCGCCCGATCCGGTAGCGCGAGTCGCCGCCGAAGAAGCGAAGCTGCGCGAAGCCGATCACGACATCGGCGAGAAAATGATTCTCAACATGGGCCCGTCGCATCCGGCGACGCATGGCGTGTTGCGACTCGTCCTCGAATTGGATGGCGAGACCATCACCAAAGCGATGCCCGACGTCGGATTTCTGCATCGTGGCGATGAAAAAATTGCTGAGAACATGCAATATAACCAATTCGTCCCGTACACCGATCGGCTCGATTACCTCGCGCCGCTTTCGAACAACGTGGCTTATGCGCTGGCGGTGGAAAAATTAATGGGCTGGGAAATTCCGCCGCGCGGAAAAGCCATTCGCGTCATTTGCTGCGAGCTTTCCCGGATTTCATCGCATCTGATGGGGCTCGGCGCGATGGCGCTCGATCTCGGCGCGATGACGGTGTTTCTCTATTCATTCACGCAACGCGAAAAAATTTACGATCTGAGCGAGTTGCTCAGCGGCGCGCGCTTCACCACCTCCTACACGCGGGTCGGCGGACAGATTCGCGACCTCCCCGAAAAATTTATTCCGATGCTGTGCGAATTTCTCGATCAATTCGGGCCGGCGCTGGAGGAGATGGACAAATTGCTGACGCGCAATCGAATCTTTGTTGATCGAACCAAAGATGTCGGCGTCATTTCAAAAGAGCGCGCGATCGCTTACGCGCTGTCGGGTCCAAATTTGCGCGGCAGCAGCGTCGAACACGACTTGCGGCGCAAACATCCCTATCTCGATTACGAACAGTACGATTTCGAAGTCGTGATCGGCAGCGCGGGCGATTGTTACGATCGCTATCTGGTGCGGGTCGAGGAAATGCGCCAGAGCGCAAAAATTCTGCGGCAGGTGATCGACAGAATGCCGACCGGCCCGATTAACGTGGCCGATTGGAAAAATATGACGCCGCCGAAATCGCACGTGATGACAAAAATGGAGGAACTGATTCACCACTTCATCGTCGTGACCGAAGGCCTCGACGCGCCGCCGGGAGAAATTTATTTCGCGGCTGAAAATCCAAAAGGCGAGCTCGGTTTCTACATCAACAGCAAAGGCGGCGGCGTTCCGCATCGCCTCAAGATCCGCGCGCCGTCGTTTGTGAATCTGAGCATTTTGCCGGAGCTGCTTCCCGGCTGCATGGTGAGCGACGTTCCCGCAGTGCTCGGAAGTCTGGACTTTGTCATGGGCGAATGCGACAGATGAATATGTCGCCGAACTTTGGGAAACAAAGCAGCTCCTTCAGTCGAAACGAAGAAATGCGCGAAAATTCAAAACAGAAGGAGCTGGGCGACCCAGCTGATTGTCGCAATCGGCTGCCTTTGGCGCGCAGCGGGTCGATCTTGCAAAAGTTTTCCCGTCTTCTTCTTGTAGTCGTGATCTTGCTCTCGATTTCCTGCGTCGGCCGGCGCATCACCAAAGCCAACGTCGATGAAGTGGCCGAAGGAATGTCGAAGAAACAGGTGGAATCGATTCTTGGACCACCGACCGAGCTCGATAACAAGGATTTCGTCATAATGAAGAAGACGACTTACGTCTACCGGCAAGGCAAAGACACGGTGACGGTCGTTTTCAAAGACGACAAGGTCACTGAAAAGCAGAGTACGTTAACCGACTAGCCTTTTCGCCCGTGGACTTCCGCGTTCCCGCCGAGTTGGAGCGAAAAATGGATGAAGCGATCGGGCATTACCCGCCCGATCAGAAACGAAGCGCTGCATTGCCGCTGCTGCATCTTTGGCAGGAACATTTTGGATTAATTAACGACGATGCGGTGACGTGGATTGCGACCAAGCTCGGGTTGCAACCGATCAACATTCTCGAGCTGGTCACGTTTTATCCGATGCTGCGCGAGAAACGGACCGGCGAAACACACATCCGTGTTTGCCGCACGCTCAGTTGTGCGATGGCCGGGAGTTATCAGGTGATGGAAAACCTCTGCGCGGCGACCGGGATTCAGCGGAAGACCGGTGGTGACGGAATGCACACGCCGATTTCGGTGAGCCCTGACGAGAATTACAGCATCGAGTTCGTCGAATGTCTGGCCAGTTGCGGCACCGCGCCGGTTTGCATGGTGAATGACGATCTGCATGAAAACGTGCAGCCCGACAACGCGGTGTCGATCTTATCGCAACCTGCGGAAAGACCGGCCGTGCATCCGCCGCACCCGCTCGAGCACCGGATCATTTTCAAAAATATCGGACGCAGAAATTGGAAGACCGACATCAAGACCTATTTGGATGAAGGCGGTTACGAAGATTTGCGCAAAGCCGTCAAGATATCGCGCACTGACATCGTGAACGAAGTGAAAACATCCGGTCTGCGCGGGCGCGGCGGCGCGGGATTTCCCTGCGGCGTGAAATGGAGTTTTATCAAGCCCGACGAGAAGAAGCCGGTCTACTTGATTTGCAACGCGGACGAATCCGAGCCCGGCACGTTTAAGGACCGCTACATCATCCATGAGGACCCGCACCAGTTGCTGGAAGGGATCGCCATTTCCTGCTTCGCGCTCAATGCCCGGACGGCGTACATATATATAAGAGGCGAATTCCCCGAAGGCGCCAAGATCCTCGAGCGCGCAATCGAAGAAGCGCGGGAGCATAAATTTCTCGGCAAAAACATTCTCGGCTCCGGGTTCGATGTCGATGTTCACATTCACCGCGGGGCCGGTGCGTACATTTGCGGCGAAGAAACCGGCCTGATCGAATCGCTCGAAGGCAAACGCGCGTATCCCCGGATCAAGCCGCCTTACTTTCCGGCCGTGCTCGGACTCTACATGTGTCCGACAATCGTGAATAACGTCGAGACCCTGTGCGCGGTGAAACACATCATCGCGATGGGCGGAGGGAAATACGCGCAGCTCGGCCGGCCGAACAACACTGGAACGCGCATCGTTTGCGTGAGCGGGGACGTGGAACGTCCCGCCTATTTCGAAATCGAAGTCGGCAAAGTGACAATGGGCCAACTGATCTACGAAATGGCCGGTGGAATAAAATGGGGCCGGCGATTGAAAGCGGTCATTCCGGGTGGCAGCTCGGCCAAAGTTCTGCGCGCCGATGAGCGATTCAAAATCAAACAGAAACAGCCTGATGGATCGACAATCGAAGTCGAGATGTCGATCGACGAGTTGCCGATGGATTTTGATTCGCTTGCGGCGGCTGGATCGATGGCGGGATCCGGCGGCGTAATGGTGCTCGACGATTCGCGCGACATGGTCTGGGTGCTCAATAACATCAACGAGTTTTACGCACACGAATCGTGCGGTCAGTGCACGCCCTGCCGCGAAGGTTCGCTTTGGATGAAAAAAATTACCGAACGCATGCTGAACGGAGGAGGAGTGACGGAAGATCCGCACACACTGAAAACGATCGGCGACAATATCGCCGGCCGAACCATCTGCGCGTTCGGCGAAGCATGCGCCTGGCCTACGCAAAGCTTCGTTGAAAAATTTCCCGACGAATTTGCCGCTCACGCGCGCAAATCAATCCCGCCGCCGTTGCCGCCGGAGCAAACACCAACAGAGCTTGTCGAGCACGAAATAATTCCAACCAGTCCCCTCGCCCACGATCCCGGCTGGGAAAAAGCCGGCGCCGATGCGGTAATCTAATATGTCTGAGGAAAGCGCGAACGCAGGAAAACTTCTGAGGCACTCAGAAGTTACCGAACAGGTCATTGCTGCTGGAATCCGAGTGCATCGCGAGCTAGGCCCCGGCTTTCTCGAATCGATATACGAAGAAGCGCTCGCAGTTGAATTTGCTTTGAGCGGAATCCAATTTATTCGGCAGCATCCGGTGCCGCTATTCTATCGCGATCATCAGATTGGCGAACATCGGCTCGATTTTCTCGTCGAAGGGAAAATTGTCGTCGAACTCAGATCAAACGGTTCTGCCGTGAGCGTTCGCGGGCTGACTCCGACGTGGATTTGCATCAATGAATTTCCTGCTTTCCTGCTTCCCTGATTCGTAAATTTCGTACTGCTTTCCTTAGAGATGTCTGATCCAACTGTTCCACTGTTCAACGTCCAGATCGACGGAGTGTGGCATCAATTTCCGAAAGGCACCCGCGTGATCGAAGCGTGCACGCAAGCCGGCGTTTATGTCCCGCGCTATTGCTATCACAAAAAACTCAGTTCACCCGGCAATTGCCGGATGTGTTTGATCGAGATGGGAATGCCGCGGATCGGTCCCGATCGCAAACCGGAGCTCGGCGCCGACGGCAAACCGATCATTAACTGGATGGCGCGTCCGCAAATTTGTTGCGCGCAGGATGTCGCCGAAGGGATGGGGGTCCGCACCGGTTCGCCGATGGTTGAGGAGTGTCGCCGCGGCGTAATGGAATTTCTGCTCATCAATCATCCGCTCGATTGCCCGATCTGCGACCAAGCAGGCGAATGCGAGCTGCAAGAATTCAGCGTCGAATACGGCGCGGCCGGCTCGCGCTTTCTCGAAAACAAGGTCAAGAAGCCGAAGGCGGTGCAACTCGGACCGCGCGTCACGCTCGATGATGAACGCTGCATCCTTTGTTCGCGCTGCGTTCGATTTTGCAACGAAATTGCTAACGACGATGTGCTCGGATTTGTCGATCGCGGAAGTCACACCGTGCTGACCGCGCATCCGGGCAAGCGTCTCGAAAATAATTATTCACTGAACACGGTCGATCTTTGTCCGGTCGGCGCCCTCACTTCCACCGATTTCCGCTTCAAGATGCGGGTTTGGTTTTTAAAGGAGACGAAAAGCATCTGCACCAGCTGTGCGACCGGTTGCAACACACTCGTTGGCACGCGCGAGGACATTGTTTATCGGCAAACACCGCGCGAGAACGATCACGTGAATTCCTGCTGGATGTGCGACTACGGCCGGCTCAACTTTAACTACCTCGAGTCGGAGAATCGGTTGCTCGAGCCGCAGATTTCCAACGGAAAAGAACTCGTGCCGAGCGATTGGAAGAGCGCGATCGCGCACGCGGCGCTCCAGCTCAGACAATTCAGCGGCGCAAACGTCGCGATCATTGCGTCCGGCCGGATGACCAATGAAGAACTTTGGCTCGTGCGTAAAATCGCGGACCTGCTCGGCGCTCGTTACACCGACATTGTGCCGCGCCGCGGCGAGGGCGACGACATTTTGCTGAGTGAAGATCGAAATCCGAACACGGCTGGCGCGCGTTTGATTCTGAGATTGGACCACGAGCCGGGCGCGAAACTCTCCATCATCGCCCAATCGGTGAAATCCGGAGAAATCAGAGCGCTGCTCGTGCTCGGTGAAAATCCGATGAAGCTCGGCATTTCGGGCGAACAGTTAGCCAACATGTCCGCGTTCGTTGCGATGGACATTTTATCGAACGCTGCCAACGAACACGCGACGGTTCTCTTGCCGGCTTCAGGGTTCGCCGAAAAACGCGGCTCGATGATCAATGGCAAAGGTCGAGTGCAACGGTTGAATCGCGCGGTGCGCCCTCCCGGAAACGCGCGCGACGATTGGGAAATTTTGCGCGACCTGCTGCAGGCGCTCGACGGCAGCAACGGAATTTACACGATCGAAGATGTGTTCCGGCAAATGAGCGCAGAAGTTCCGCAGTTTGCTAAACTCACTTTGAGCAAGATTGGCGATCTCGGTGTGCACGTGATGAAGGCGCTCGAGTCGCCTCGAGCGCCAGTCGATCCAAAGGCAAAAGATATCGAACAAGCGGAGAAGACTCGCCCGGCCGGGCGATAACCCAAGATCGACAATGGATTACTTTTTCATCGGCACGTCACTCCTGAAAATTATCGGAATGATTTTCATTGTGATTTTGCCCATGGTCTCCTACGCGGTTTACGCTGAGCGCCGCATCAGCGCCCTCATTCAGGATCGTCTCGGACCGAATCGCGTCGGCCCGGCCGGTCTTTTTCAGCCGATCGCCGATGCCGCCAAATTTTTGCTGAAGGAAGATTTCACGCCCGCGACGGTGAACACGTTTTATTACTGGCTGGCGCCATGTCTCGCGATGATTCCGGCGATCATGACAATCGCGGTCGTTCCGTTTGGCAGCACATTATTCGGCGTGCCGATGGTCATTGCCGACATCAATGTCGGAATCCTGTATGTCTTCGCGATTGCGTCGTTAGGCGTTTACGGAATCGTCCTTGGCGGTTGGGCTTCCAATTCCAAATATCCTTTCCTGGGCGGCGTGCGCTCGAGTTCGCAAATGATTTCTTACGAGCTTTCGCTCGCTCTCGCGGTCATTCCGGTTTTCCTGCTCGTCGGAAATCTTCGCCTGACGAGTGTCGTGCAATATCAAATCGAGCACGGTTGGCTGATCGCGCCGTTTATCGGCGATTGGAGCAATCTCGGAAAATGGCTGCTCGCAATTCCGATGATCGTCTCTTTCGCCGTGTTCATGGTTGCCGTCTTCGCTGAGACGAATCGCCTTCCGTTCGATTTGCCCGAAGCCGAGCAAGAACTGGCCGGCGGTTATCACACTGAATATTCTTCGATGAAGTTCGCGCTTTTTTTCCTCGGAGAATACGCAGCAATGATTAGCGGCTCTGCGATTGTGGTCACATTATTCCTGGGCGGTTGGCATTTTCCCGGAATTCCTGATGGATCGCGCGGCTGGATTTTCGGTTTGATCAACATCGCGGTTTTCTTCGCTAAAGTCGCCGCTCTAATCTTTTTCATGATGTGGGTACGCTGGACGTTGCCGCGCTTTCGCTGGGACCAGCTCATGCGTCTGGGCTGGCTTTTCTTTTTTGAAATCGCGCTCGTTAATATCTTCATCGTCGCGATCATTCTCATGTACTTCCATTTCTAATGGCGATCACCGTTCCACGACCGAACCTGAACTGGCGCGAGCGAATGTTTCTCCCCGCGATCGTGGCCGGCTTATTGATTACGCTGAAACATTTCAAGAACATGATTTTCCGGAGGACAAAAGTGACGATGCAATATCCGGAGGAAAAGTGGGACTCCAACTTGCCCGAGCATTACCGTGGCGCGCCGGCGCTTGTGCGCGACACTGACGGCCGCGTCCGCTGTGTCGCCTGTCAGCTTTGCGAATTCATTTGTCCGCCGCGCGCGATCAAAATTATTCCGGGCGAAATTTCAAAGAACGATCGTTTTGCCAAAGTCGAAAAGTATCCCGAGGAATTCGATATCGACATGGTCCGCTGCATTTTTTGCGGGATGTGCGA
Organism: Chthoniobacterales bacterium; assembly: GCA_035603575.1. Classification (GTDB taxonomy): domain Bacteria; phylum Verrucomicrobiota; class Verrucomicrobiia; order Chthoniobacterales; family UBA10450; genus AV40. Next base: position 6,181 of record DATNKD010000044.1, on the reverse strand, counting down.
AGAGGTCTGCCCGGAGCAGGCGATTTATTTGCGAAAAGATTACGCCATCACCGGATTCACTCGCGAAGACATGATGCATCGCAAAGATAAACTGCTCGAGATCGGCGGCGTGATGCACGGAGTCGTTTTGAAATGGAACGAAAAAAAATAAAAGCCACAGATTGACACGGATGGTCACAGATTTTTCAGATTCCGATTTTACATCTGTGTTTTATCTGTGTTCATCCGTGGCCTAAAAGAATGTCTCCGTTTTTATTTTGGATTTTCGCTTTGATGATGCTGATCTTCGGCGTGGCCGTCATCATCAACCGCAATCCGGTGGCGAGCGCGCTCAGTCTGGTCGTTTCGTTTTTGGCGCTGGCGGCACTGTTTATCTCACTCGATGCCTATTTCGTTGGGATCATTCAAGTCCTTGTTTATGCCGGCGCGATCATGGTGCTGTTTCTTTTCATCATCATGTTGCTCGATTTGCGCGCCGAAGAATTGAGAAAAATTAACTGGGTCGCGTCGGCCGGCGGCGTGGCAGTCGCGCTCGCGTTAACCGTCCAAATTTTTTCGGTCGTCGGTAGTTTCCAAGTCGCGAAGCAACCTTTTCCGCCGCTGGCAAGATCGACATCGGACGATGTCCACCGAATTGGGTTTTTGCTTTTCGGAAACTACAATCTGCCTTTTCAAATCATTGGCATCGTCATTTTGGTGGCAACCATCGGCGTGGTGATACTGAGTCGACGCGAAACCCGCTAACGTGATCACGCTTGGCGATTACCTCATTGTCAGCGGTATTTTGTTCGCGATTGGATTCGCCGGCGTAATGCTGCGACGCAACATCATCATCATTTTGATGGCCCTCGAATTGATGTTGAACGCCGCCAACTTGTCCCTGGTCGCATTCTCGCGCTTTCACGTCGATCCAAGCGGCGTGCCGAATTACAACGCGCAGGTTTTTGTCTTCTTCATTATCACTGTGGCCGCGGCCGAAGTCTCGGTCGGACTTGCGATCGTGGTCGCACTGTTCCGCCTCCGGCGGACAACGAATGTTGAAGACATCAGCAGTTTGAAATTCTGAGCCCGCTAATCACGCGAATAAACGCGAATTGAGAATGACGGAAATTATCTGCAAAGAGGAAAGTTACGCGATCGTCGGCGCCTGTTTCGAGGTCTACAACAACAAAGGGTGCGGATTTCTCGAACCGGTCTATCAAGAGTGTCTTGCCATCGAGTTCAATTTCCAAAACATCCCGGCAACCCCGAAGCCATTGCTTACGCTTAGCTATCGGGACCGAGTTCTAACTCAAACCTATCAGCTGGATTTTGTCTGCTATCAAAAAATCATCGTTGAGCTAAAAGCTGTATCAGCATTATGCGATGAACATCGCGCGCAATTGCTCAACTATTTGAATGCCACCGGATTCGAATTCGGTCTGCTCGTCAACTTCGGCCATTATCCGAAATTGGAATACGAGCGCATCGCCAAAACACAGCTCCCGAAGAAGAAAGGTGATTCCACCGATGTTTCCTTCTGAACATTCGTGTCCATTCGCGTGATTCGCGGGCGAATCGTTACTTTGAACCAATGACCTTCACCACTAACAGCTTGCTTCCCTGGCCAGCCTTGCTCCTGCCGCTTGGTTCGGCTGCTGTCATCACCTTGTTCACGCGCCGCTGGAAGGATATCAGCAGTGCCATCTCGATCGCGGCCGTTCTCGGAAGTTTCGTCTGCAGTTGCGCAATCTTCGTCAAGGTCGACATCTCGGCACCCGAGTTCACCTGGATCGACATTCGCGGGGTGTTCACTGTTCCATTCGCATTTGTCCTCGATGATCTGAGCAGATTGATGCTGCTCGTCGTTTCCGGGGTCGGAGCGCTGATTCACATCTACTCGTTAGGCTATATGCGCGACGACGAAGGCAAATCGCGCTACTTCGCCGCTCTCTCCCTCTTCATGTTCGCAATGCTCGGGATCGTTCTCGCGAATAATTTCGTGATGCTGTTCATTTTCTGGGAACTGGTCGGCTTCACTTCTTATGTGCTGATCGGTCACTGGTTCGAACGCGACGCTGCCGCCGATGCGGCGAAGAAAGCGTTTCTTACAACGCGTGTCGGCGATTTCGGATTCATGATCGGAATCCTGATGGTTTGGATGGCCACCGGCTCGGTCGTGTTCGACGACATCGTTGCGCATCTCTCGAAAATCACGAGTAACCCCGGTTATCTCACCATCGTCGCGATTTTGATTTTTTGCGGCGCGGTCGGCAAATCCGCGCAGTTTCCGCTTCATGTTTGGTTGCCCGACGCGATGGAAGGTCCCACCCCGGTGTCGGCATTGATCCACGCTGCGACGATGGTCGCAGCCGGAGTTTATCTGCTTGTCCGCGTCGGGTTCCTCATCCAGGCATCGCAAACGGCGCTCCTTGTCATCGCCTGGACCGGAACGATCACGGCGTTGCTCGGCGCGTTGATGGCGACACAGCAATCCGATATCAAACGAATTCTCGCGTACTCAACGATTTCCCAACTCGGATACATGGTCATGGCAGTCGGACTCACCTCAAACGAAGCGGCCATGTTTCATCTTTTCACGCACGCCTTTTTCAAAGCGCTCCTGTTCCTCGCCGCCGGCTCCATCATCGTCAGCCTGCACCACGAACAAAACATTTGGAGAATGGGCGGCCTCGCCCAAAAACTGAGAATCACGTTCGCCACATTCGCGGTCGGCGCGCTCGCGTTGATCGGCTGTCCGCCATTTAGCGGATTTTTTAGCAAAGACGCAATCCTTGCGCTCGCCTATCAACGCAACACGCCGATCTTTGTCATTGGTCTGACGACTGCATTTCTGACGGCATTCTATGTTTCGCGCGCGGTGGTCGTTGTTTTTCTTGGAAAACCGCGCAGCGAGGTTGCTCGCGCGGGCACAGAATCACCGCGTTTGATGATTGTTCCACTGCTCGTCCTCGCATTTTTTGTGCTCATCGCCGGATGGGAGAGCGTCGCGCAAAATTTTCTCGTCGTGCCGCACGAAAAGGAAACGATTTTTACCGTGCCGGCCCTCGCGATAGCCGCGTTGATTTTAGGCGCTGGCCTCGCCGTCTTGATCTATCGCAACCGTGAGCGGGACCCGTTGCATGTCGATCTTATCCGGTGCCGCTTTTACTTCGACGAATTCTACGAATGGCTGATCAACCGCACTCAGGAACTCCTGGCGCGCGTGGCCGCGTTCTTCGATCGCTGGATCATTGATGCCGGGGTTGTCCGCGGTGCAAGCGGCGGCACATTCGGGCTGGGAGCGCTCCTGCGTTTGTTTCAGGTCGGCAATCTCCAAGCCTACGCATTTCTATTTGGGTTGGGGATCGTGACGCTCATTTACTTCACCATTTTCCGCTGATGCTTCTCTTTCTCGTTTTCTGCCCAATCATCGCTGCGATTCTGATCATCGCCGGCGCGCCCGCGCGACTTACCGCGCTGATCGCGGCAATTTCGAATCTCTTTGTAGCGCTCATTCTTCTCAGCCGCTTCGATCAAGTCGCAGCCGGTTTTCAATTTGTCAGTTCATTTGTTGCCTCCGCAGACTGGCGCATTCATTTCGCGCTCGGCATCGACGGCTTGAGTCTGCTCATGCTTCTCCTCGCAACCAGTGTCACCGTCGCCGCCGTTTGGTTCGCGGGTAACGTTGAGAACTACGAGCGCGCGTTTTACGCCTGCCTGCTTTTCATTTCTGCCGGCGCAATCGGCGCTTTCGCGTCGATCGATTTATTTTTCTTTTATGCCTTTCACGAGCTCGCCCTGATTCCAACGTTTCTTCTTATCGGAATTTGGGGAACGGGCAATCGCAACGCGGCGGCGTGGAAGATCACGATTTATCTCACGCTCGGCAGTTTTGTTCTGCTGATCGGACTGATTCTGCTTTATCAAAGTTTACCGGCGACGGCGCGAACGTTCGACATTCGAGAATTGCAAGCCGCGATTACCGCGCATCCAATCGCGGCTCCGGCACAGCGCCACATTTATCTTTTGCTCTTGATCGGCTTCGGCGTTCTCATCTCGCTCTTTCCGTTTCACTCGTGGGCGCCCGAAGCTTATGCATCCGCGCCTGCGCCAGCTGCGATGCTCCACGCCGGCGTTTTAAAAAAGTTCGGACTCTACGGTCTGCTGCGATTGGCGATCCCGATGCTGCCGGACGGCGCTCATTACTGGATGTATCTGCTCGTCATTCTTTTGCTCGGCAATATCATCTACATCGGGCTCGTCACCATCGCGCAGAAGCAGCTCGATTGGATGCTTGGTTATTCAAGCGTGATGCACATGGGCTACATCTTTCTAGGAATCGCGAGCGCCAACATTCTTGGAGCGACCGGTGCCGCCGCGCTCATGTTTGCGCACGGACTTTCGATCGCCCTGCTGTTTGCGATCGCCGGCCAAATTCGAAACCGCACCGGCACTTTGCTCTTCGACGACCTCGGCGGGCTTGGCAAAGTGATGCCGTTCGCCGGCCTCACATTCGGCTTCGCAGCGTTCGCCGCAATTGGACTCCCTGGCTTGGCCAATTTCGCGGCCGAGATCATGATTTTTTTCGGCGCGATTCGCAACGGCTGGGAGTTGCAACGCTTCCACATTTTTCAAATCGCGACGGTGCTCGCGCTCTGGGGCGTCGTCATCTCGACCGTTTACATGTTACGCGCTTACCGCTCGGCGTTCATGGGCACAATGAATGAGCGATGGGGAAAGCTTGTCGATCTTGGTGCAGGCCTGCGAGTTTCCGCCGCGTTGCTGATCGCGGGTTTGATCTGGTTCGGATTCTTCCCGCAAACGCTCGTGCGAATGGTCACGCCGACGTTTCGAACCTACTTCACCGCGACCAAATGATCGCGATCCCCGCGTCATATCTCGAGATCGCGGTGCTCGTCTTCGGCATCACCATCCTGCTGCTGGAGACATTTGCGGCGAACATCGCGAAGAAAATCTTTGCCTATGCCGGCATTCTCGGGCTGACGGCCGTGCTTCTCGCCAGTTTTTTTATTTCGCCGGAATCTTCGACGCAGCAGGCAGGCGGCTTCTGGAATTTTTACACCGCCGACGCGTTGTCAATCTTCTTCAAACGATTCACGCTCGTCACCACGATCATCGTGCTCGTTATGATGGTCGATTACGCGCCGGCCTTGCGCAAAGCTGACGAAAGCACCTCCGCGAATCTTGGTGAATTTTTTTCCCTGCCGCTTCTCACTTGCGCGGGCCTGATGTATTTGGTTTCGGCGATCGATTTCATTTTCATCTTCGTTTCGCTCGAGCTCGTCACCATTTCGTTTTTCGTGCTCGTTAGTTTTCCGAGAAGAAATCCGATCGCGCTCGAAGCGGGCGTGAAATACCTCATCCTCGGCGCGCTCTCGACCGCGTTTCTCGTTTACGGGATCACCTGGATTTTCGGTGTCACTGGCGAAACCAATCTGGAGCGAATCACCGCGGCGTTTGCCAGTGGGAAGATCGACAATCACGCAGCCACGTTCGGGGCGGTGTTGGTGCTGGTCGGTCTCGGTTTTAAGATTGCGGCGGTCCCGTTTCAAATGTGGGTGCCGGATGTTTATCAAGGTGCCCCGACACCGATCACGGCATTTCTTTCGGTTGGATCCAAAGCCGCCGGTTTCGTCGTTCTTTTGCGCGTGCTCCAGCCGTTTCTGATGCTGCCGAACATGCAACGCCTTGTCGTGTTAATCGCGCTGCTGACTGTTGTTTACGGCAACCTCGCAGCGCTGCCGCAAAATAACCTCAAGCGATTGCTCGGTTACTCGAGCATCGCGCACGCTGGTTATTTGCTCATCGGCGTCGCCTGCTTCGATGGACGCGCCGTAGTCTTTTATCTCGTCGCTTATCTGCTGATGACACTTTTGAGCTTTGCGATCTTGATCATTGTCGCGCAACAGACGGGTGAAGAGATTTCCAGTTTCGATGGATTGGCAAAACGCGCGCCCTTTCTCGCGTTCGCGATGCTCATTGCAATGGTGTCGCTCGCTGGCGTTCCATTCACCGCCGGCTTCTTCGGCAAGTTCTTCATTTTTGTAAGTGCAATCGCGCAAAAACAAACCGCGCTCGTCGCGGTTGGAATCGTAACCGTAGCCTGCGGCTTTTATTATTACCTGAAAGTCGTCCGTGCGATGTACTGGTTGCCGAGCCCGAACAACGACACGATTTC
>DATNKD010000043.1:0-9340 GCA_035603575.1 Chthoniobacterales bacterium | reverse complement strand
CCAATCGCCTTAGCTCACGCTGGTTTTTCGAACCGACTATCTTCTTTAAAATCCAACCAACCATTTCATTTCCATTATCGACGAGATTCGGTCATTTGTCATTCTGCGGGGCAGTCGCTAAGCTGAAATTATGAAGAAAATTATCTCCACTTCCGACGCACCGGCTGCCCTCGGGCCGTATTCTCAGGCGGTGCGCGTTGGATCGACAATTTACTGCGCCGGGCAAATTCCCCTCGACCCAAAGAGCGGACAGATCGTCGCCGGCGGTATCGACGCGCAAACACGACGCGTCCTCGACAACATCACGGCGGTTTTGAAAGCCGAGGGGCTGACTTTTGAAAATATTGCGAAGACAACCATTTTCCTGATCGACCTCGCCGATTTCCAAACCGTGAACGAGATTTACGGTTCCTATTTCAATCAAGCTCCGCCGGCGCGTTCGACTGTGCAGGTGGCTGCATTGCCAAAAGGCGCGCGCGTGGAAATCGAAGTGATCGCGGTTGCCGGCAACGGCAGTTCGTCATCTGAAGTTGCCGCCGACACTTCCGGGTAAGATTTAACTGTAGCGACGGTCTATGACCGTCGCTCGAATCGAATGGAAGAAAAGATGAGACACTCATAGAGTGCCGCGACAGAAAAAAGAGAATGAGCCAAGACCTGCTCGCCTTGTTTCGAAAAACTGGCGCTCTTCTCGACGGCCATTTTGTTTTGCGCTCCGGATTGCACAGCCGCAAGTACTTTCAGTGCGCAATTCTTCTTCAGCACACCGACATCGCAACGCGTGTCTGCAGCATGCTTGGCGAAAAATTGCGCGGCTTTGATTCCGATTCGGTGATCTCCCCTGCCCTCGGCGGGATTATCGTGGGACAAGAAGTAGGGCGCTCGTTAGGCAAACGCCACATCTTCACTGAAAAAGAGGACGGCAAATTGGCGTTGCGTCGCGGATTCAAGATCGACAACGGCGAAAAATTCATCGTGGTAGAAGATGTCGTTACTCGCGGTGGCCGCGTTCAGGAGACGATCGACATCGTCCGCGCGCACGGCGGAATTGTCGTCGCTGTCGGCGTCATCGTCGACCGTAGCGACAAAACCAAACCGGATTTCGGTTGTCCATTCGTCAGTTTGGTCGAAATGAACGTGGAAAATTTTGCGGCAGATAAATTGCCAGCTGATCTCGCCAAAATCCCCGCCGTAAAACCCGGAAGCAAATGATCGATCAAAAGTTGGAACCGCAATTAGCCGCTGCCGCGACGGTTCGAACGAAAGCTCGCGGATTCATTTCCGATTTTTGTCATTCATCGGTTGGCAGAAAGATAATCGTCGCTGTGACGGGCGTAATTCTGATTCTTTTTGTCATCGGCCACCTGTTAGGCAATCTGCAAATTTTTCTCGGGCCGGAATGGATCAACGCCTACTCGCAGCACCTTCGCGATTTGGGTCCGTTGCTCTGGCTCATCCGCATTTTCCTGCTGATCACGGTGATTTTGCATATCTATTTCACGATTCTGCTCGCGATCGAAAATCGCCGCGCGCGTCCCGAGCCGTACATCGACAGACAATATGTGAAGGCAAGTTGGGCGTCGCGTCACATGGTCGTTAGCGGATTGGTCGTGCTCGCGTTCATCGTTTTCCATCTGCTCCATTTCACCGCCCGTAAATTCAATCCGCAATTCCCGCTCCTGAAACTCGATCCGCTCAATCGCTACGACGTTTATTCGATGATGGTTTACGGATTTCAAAACGTCTACGTGTCGAGCTTTTACATTGTCGGTCTCTTTCTCCTCACAATCCACCTGACTCACGGGTCATCCAGCTTCTTTCAATCGCTCGGTCTAACTAATCAGAGGCTGACGCCGCGGCTCGCGATCGGCGGGCGAATTTTCGCCTGGCTGCTTTTCATCGGCTATACCTCGATTCCTGTTGCTGTCTTGCTCGGATTCATCAAGCCGGCGCAACAATTATGATCGGCAATTTCGACGCGCGCACTCCGTCCGGTCCATTGGATAAAAAGTGGACGAGTCACAAGGACCATTCGCGTCTCGTTAGTCCAAACAATCGACGCAAATTTGAAATCATCATAGTCGGAAGCGGCCTCGCCGGCGGTTCGGCCGCGGCGACTCTGGGCGAGCTCGGCTACCGCGTGAAATGTTTCTGTTATCAGGATTCGCCAAGGCGCGCGCATTCCATCGCCGCGCAAGGCGGAATCAACGCCGCGAAAAATTATCAGAACGACGGCGACAGCGTTTATCGGTTGTTCTATGACACGATCAAGGGCGGCGATTTTCGCTCGCGCGAAGCCAACGTTTATCGGCTCGCCGAAGTTAGTTCCAACATCATCGACCAATGCGTCGCGCAAGGCGTTCCGTTTGCGCGCGAGTACGGCGGCTTGCTTGCCAATCGCTCGTTCGGCGGCGCGCAGGTTTCGCGAACGTTTTATGCACGCGGCCAAACCGGCCAGCAACTTTTGCTCGGCTGTTATCAAGCGCTTTGCCGGCAAATCGCCGCCGGCAGCGTGCAAATGTTTCCCCAAACCGAAATGCTCGACGTCGTTCTCGTCGATGGACACGCCAAGGGAATCGTCACTCGAAACTTGCGGACTGGTAAGATCGACAACGTCGCTGCCGACGCGGTCGTGCTCGCGACCGGCGGTTATGGAAATGTTTTTTACCTTTCAACCAACGCGCGCGGCTGCAACGTGACCGCGACCTATCGCGCCTACAAAAAAGGCGCGCTCTTCGCCAATCCTTGTTTCACTCAGATCCATCCCACCTGCATTCCGCACTCCGGCGATTATCAGTCGAAGCTGACGTTGATGTCCGAGTCGTTGCGCAACGATGGCCGCGTTTGGGTCCCGGAGCGAAAGGAAGACTCCAACAAACCGCCGAACGAAATTCCTGAGAGCGCTCGCGATTATTATCTCGAACGAAAATATCCGAGCTACGGCAATCTTGCGCCGCGCGACATTTCATCCCGCGCGGCCAAAGAAGTTTGCGACGAAAGTCGCGGCGTCGGTCCGGGCGGCCGCGGTGTTTATCTCGATTTCGCCGATGCGATCAAGCGACTTGGCGAAGAAACGATCCGCGAACGCTACGGCAATTTATTCGAAGTTTACGGAAAGATCACCGGTGAGAACGCCTACCAGGTCCCGATGCGGATTTATCCCGCGGTCCATTACACCATGGGCGGGCTTTGGGTTGATTATAATTTAATGAGCAATGTCCCGGGCCTTTTCGTGATTGGCGAAGCGAATTTTTCCGACCACGGCGCGAACCGGCTTGGCGCGAGCGCGCTCATGCAAGGCCTGGCTGATGGTTATTTCGTTTTGCCTTACACCCTTCCCAATTATCTCGCGGCTCAGATGGGCAAGCGACCATCCAGCGATCATCCTGAATTCAAAAAAGCAGACAGCGATGTGCGCGCGAAGATCGACAATCTCCTAAAGATAAATGGAAATGTTTCGCTCGATTCGATCCATCGCGAGCTCGGCACGCTCCTTTGGGACAAATGCGGAATGGCGCGAAACAAGCAGGGACTCGATGAAGCGCTGCGAAAAATTCCGGAGCTGCGTGAAAAATTCTGGCGGGAAGTTCGCGTCCCCGGCGATGGCGAAGATTTCAATCAATCGCTCGAACGCGCCGGGCGCGTTGCCGATTTTCTCGAATTCGCCGAACTGATGTGCCTCGATGCCCTCGCTCGCGACGAATCGTGCGGCGCGCATTTCCGCGAAGAACACCAAACGCCCGAAGGCGAAGCATTGCGCGATGACGAAAATTTCGCCGACGTTTTTGCCTGGGAATTTCGAGGCAACGGGCAAATCGCGCCGCCGAAATTGCACCGCGAGCCGCTTCACTTCGAAACCGTCCACTTAACTCAGCGCAGCTACAAATGAGTGCCCTTCCTGTCATTCCGAGCGAAGTCGAGGAATCTCTAAATATTTCTGATGAATTTTAAGCTAAGAATCTGGAGGCAACGCGACGCGAAGTCGCTGGGCAGGCTCGTCGATTACGACGCGTCCGACATTCCGGCGCAAGCTTCGTTGCTCGAAATGCTCGACATCGTGAACGAGCGTCTACTTCTGCGCGGCGAAGAGCCGATCGCGTTCGATTCCGATTGTCGCGAAGGAATTTGTGGAACCTGTTCGCTGACGGTGAATGGGGAAGCCCACGGACCCGACCATCCCGGCGCTGCTTGTGAACTTTACATGAGAAAATTCCGCGACGGCGCCACCATCGTGGTCGAGCCGTTTAGGGTAAAAAGTTTTCCGGTGATCAAGGATCTGGTTATCGATCGCAGCGCGCTCGATCGAATCGTCCAAGCCGGCGGCTTCATTTCCGCGCGCGCCGGCTCGGCGCCGGAAGCGAATTCGATTCCAGTTCCAAAGCACGATGCCGATCTCTCGATGGAAGCGGCGGCATGCATTGGATGCGGCGCGTGCGCGGCGGCGTGCCCGAATGCGTCGGCAATGTTGTTTACCGCAGCGAAAGTTTCTCATCTCGCCCTTTTGCCTCAGGGCGAACCGGAACGAACCAGGCGAGTTGTGAGCATGGTTCGCGCGATGGATGCGGAAGGTTTTGGCAATTGCACCAACACTTACGAATGCGAAGCGGTCTGCCCGGCCGAAATCAGCGCGAGTTTCATTGCAAAATTAAATCGCGAATATTCGAAAGCCAGTTTGCGCCGCAGCGCCGGTGAATAATCAGATTGTTTCGCACGCGTAGATCCAAATTTTGCGATCGAGCTCTTCCCGCGCGCGCTTAGCCATAAGATCGACATCTGCGTTCGGGCGCAGCACAGCGAAAACAGTCGAACCGGATCCTGACATCAAAGCGACTCCAACTTCCGCTTGTTTCAGCAGCCATGCTTTCAATTGCGCGAGAAAAACAAATTTCTCGAAGACCGGTCGCTCCAGATCGTTGACAAAACTTTGAGCATCGAAATTCTGCGGCTGATACGAAATTTTGGGAATCTCTTTTGAATCCTGCCAGCGCGAGTAAGCCCACCCGCTCGAAACAGAGAATCCGGGTTTCAACAGCAGGATCGACAATTTCTTTTTCAACTTCGTCGGATTAACGATTTCGCCGCGTCCTTTGCAAATAGCGGCCGATTCGAAAAGAAAAAAGGAAACATCGGAGCCAATTGTCGACCCAAGTTTCGCCAATTCTTCGGGCGAGAGCTTCGTTTCGAAAAGTTGATTAAGGGCGCGCAACGTTGCGGCCGCGTCGCTACTCCCTCCACCCAGTCCAGCGCCGTGCGGGATCTTCTTCTGGAGCTTGATTCCGACGCCGCCGCTGATTTTCGTTTTCTCAAAAAATGTTTTCGTAGCGCGCACGGCCAAATTTTCGTCGCCGCTCGGCACCGTTGGATCGTCGCAACTGAAATCAATCCAACGCGATTGCCGCTCGATATCGATCTTATCAGCCAGCGAAATCGGTGACATCAACGTCTCAATTTCATGAAAGCCGTCGTTGCGTCGCCCGAGAATCTTCAGGGAGAGATTGATCTTTGCGGGAGCGAGAACTTGCATCGTTTGCAATTTAGTCGGTCATTCCGAGCGAAAAGCCAGTCTCACCGCAATGACAAAAGGAGCTGACCAAATCATCGTCGCGCTTGATGTAGCGACCAAAGCGCAGGCGCTCGCTCTCGTTGAGCAATTGCGCGAGCAGATTTCGTTTTTCAAAATCGGCCTGCAACTTTACACCGCCGAAGGTCCCGAGATTGTGCGCGCGATTCGCGCGACCGGCGCAAAAGTCTTTCTCGATCTCAAATTGCACGACATTCCAAACACCGTCGCTCGCGCGGTCGAGTCGGCATCAGAACTCGGTGTGCATATGGTGACGATTCACCTGAGCGGTGGAAGCGAAATGGTTCGCGCTGCGGTGGCGGCAAGAAAAAGGGAAATGTCGATCCTGGGCGTGACCGTCTTGACCAGCTCGACACAGCAAACTCTCGATGAGATCGGAATCGAAGAGCAACTCGACCGACATGTCTTAAGACTGGGCAATCTGGGTGTCGCGGCCGGAATCGATGGTCTGGTTGCGAGCCCTTTCGAAGCGCGATTCTTGAGGAGCGAACTTGGCGACAAAATTAAGATCGTTGTTCCTGGAGTCAGGCCGAGTTGGTCTGAGCCCGACGATCAAAAACGATTCATGACGCCACGCGAAGCAATCGAAGCCGGCGCAGATTATCTCGTAATTGGCCGCCCGATCACCGCGCACAAAAACCCGCTGGAGGCGGTCGAGAGAATTTTGGGGGAACTAGTTTAGTGACTGTCATTCCGAGCGAAGTCGAGGAATCTCTAACTATTTCAGAAACATCAAGAGATGTCTCCACTTCGGTCAACATGACAAAAAGACTGTTCGTGTCGCTAAGGGTCTATCATGATATCCCGTCGCGTTCCGCTGCGCTTAACATGGCAATCGATGAAGCGCTTGTGGAAAATGCGACTGAACCGCTCATTCGCTTTTACAAATGGAATCATCCGGCGCTTTCGTTCGGATACTTTGGAAAATTTGCGGACGTGGGAGATCATGCACCGCAACGTGAGCTCGTCCGCCGCTGGACCGGAGGAGGAATTGTTCTCCACGGCAGCGATTTGACCTACTCGATCGTGATTCCGGCAACCGAGCCGGCTTTCAGCGAATCGGCGATGTCGATTTACGAAAAAATCCACAATGCACTTCGCGCTGCATTGGTCGCGAATGGGCAGCGGGCTGAGTTAGCCGCAAGCGGAGTGTCCAAAATTTCCGATTCCTGTTTTGCAAACCCGGGCCGCGCGGACGTGATGTTGAATGGCCACAAAGTGGCTGGCGCAGCTCAGCGCCGCATCCGACGCGGACTGCTGCAGCAAGGCAGTGTCCAGGATGTCGATCTTGGCGGGGATTTTGAGAAAAGTTTTGCGTCGCAGCTATCGGACAATTGCCTTGAGCAAACGATCGATAACCAAACTTTGTTCCGCGCGCAGGAAATTGCCGATCAAAAATATGCCACGCCCGGCTGGCTGCGCCGGCGCTGAATTGTGCGCTTTGGTTGACGTGTTGTTTTGACAACCGCTGCAGCGCCCTTCTATTCTGCGGCTGTGGAAGCCACGGTACCCTCGGCGTTCGCGCCCACAGTTCCGAATGGACCGCTGAGCCGAGTGACGGAAGTGGTGCGCCAGGAACTTGACGACGTGGAGGCGCGCATCATCACCCAGGCCGCGAGTTTTGATCCAGCCGTCGAAGGTTACGTCAGTTACGCGATCGGAGGGCGCGGCAAACGATTGCGTCCGCTGGTAGCACTGCTCAGCGGCGGCGCCGTTGGCGCGATCACGTCGGAACATGTCGATCTTGCAGTGATCGTAGAATTGATCCACGTCGCGACCTTGGTTCACGATGACATTGTCGATGAAGCGGAATGGCGTCGCGCACAACCGACGCTGAATGCGCGCTGGGGAAATTCGCTGAGCGTGTTGCTGGGCGACTGGCTTTTCGCCCACGCGCTGAACTTGTCCGCCGGTTTCGACGACGTCGAAATCAGCAGATCGATTGCACGGGCGGCGCGCGAGGTTTGCACCGGAGAAATTATTCAGACGCAACGACAGTTCGATCTGCATCTTGGGATCGAGGATTATCTTCGCATCATCGAGATGAAAACCGGTTCGCTCTTCGCCGCGGCCGCGCAACTTGGAGCTATGCTGAGCAAGGCAGATCGAGCAACGCAGGATTCGTTGAGAACGTTTGGACAAAAAATCGGCACCGCTTACCAAATTTACGACGATTGCATCGACATCGCGGGAACTGAGCGACTCACTGGCAAAACACTCGGAAGCGATCTGCGCAAAGGAAAATTGACGATGCCGGTGCTAATGCTGTTGAGCGGACGAAACGGCGCAGACAAGGAACATTTTTCTCAATTGATTCTCGATGCCCGTTTCGAAGAGATCGCGCGACTTTTGAATTCATCGCATGGTGATGGCGCCCTGGGCGCTTCCATCGACGCCGGGCAAACATTGATTTCTGAGGCGCAAGCGGAGATCGAGAGCGCGCCTTCGAACCAGTACAGCGACGCGCTCGTTTGTCTGGCGGATGCTCTGCGCGAAATGCTTGAACAATTTCGGAGTTGATCGCACGCCGGCCAAATTTGCGGAAGAATCCGCGTAACCTCCCCTCAAGAGCGCAATCGCGGATCCGCGAAATGCCGGAAGACGAGCGGCCGCGCGAAAAACTCGCCGCCCGTGGACCCGACGCTCTCACGAACGCCGAATTAATTGCGATCCTGCTGCGGACAGGAGTCCCCGGAACAAACGTGGTCGAAGTCGCGCGTCAGCTACTCAACGAATACAAATCGCTAACCGGCTTGAGCCGTTGCTCGCTCAAAGAGCTGGCCAAAATAAAAGGCATCGGTCCGACCAAGGCGAAAGAACTGGTAGCAGCCTTTCAGCTCGGAACTCGTCTCACGCAGGAAGCGTTGTCGAGACAGAAGATTGATTCACCGGAGCTGGTAAACGAATTACTGGGCGGCGAAATGCGGATGCTGCGTCAGGAATCCATGCGAGTCATTCTCTTGGACACGCGTTACCATTTAACTCGAATCGAAGAGGTCTCGATGGGCAGCGTCAACGAAAGCATCGCGCATCCGCGGGAGGTGTTCCGTCCGGCGGTCATCGCTTCGGCGTATGCTGTGATCGTGGTGCACAATCATCCCTCCGGCGATCCGTCGCCCAGCCAGGCCGATCACAGCCTGACTCGACGTCTTGCTGAAGCGGCTGAGCTGATGCAAATCAAATTGCTCGATCACATTATTATCGGCGCGCAATCAAACAACGGCCCCGGCTATTTCAGCTTCAAAGAAGCAGGTGTGCTGTGAAGAGATGGGACGCGAAGTTAATATGAAGCTTCGACAAACAACACGGCATAGATTTCCGCCTCTCCCCGTACGCGGGGAGAGGATTGAGGTGAGGGGCCGTATAAAATTCACGCTGGATTCAACCCTGACCCTCCCCTCTCCCTTTGAAAGGGAGAGGAGCTCATAGAGATTCAAATGAGCAAAGAGAAAATCCATTCGACGGCGATTGTCGATCCAACGGCGAAGATCGGCGCTGACGTCGCGATCGAACCCTACGCAGTGATCGGCGCGCGCGTCGTCATCGGTGAAAGATCGACGATCGAGTCGCACGTTGTCATCGATCCTGACGTTACAATTGGCTCAGGCAACGTGATCGGGCCTGGGGCGATTATCGGCACCGCGCCGCAAGACCTTTCCTTTTCTTCCGAACGCAAGACCTACGTCGCGATTGGAAACGAAAATGTGATTCGCGAGCATCGCACGATCCATCGCGGCAGCGCCGAAGGAAGCGTAACCA
>DATNKD010000042.1:0-20800 GCA_035603575.1 Chthoniobacterales bacterium | reverse complement strand
GATCTATCCGACGCTCGTGCACATGGCGCAGCCCTGGGCGATGCGCGAGAGGCTGGTCGATGGTCAGGGCAATTTCGGCTCGGTCGAAGGCGATCCACCGGCGGCGATGCGTTACACCGAAGCGCGCATGACGCATCTCGGCGCCGCGCTCATGGTCGACATGGACAAGGACACAGTCGATTTCGTTCCAAACTACGACGAGACGCGGACTGAACCGACTGTTTTCCCGGCGGCGTTTCCAAATCTTCTCGTCAACGGCGGCACCGGCATCGCGGTTGGAATGGCGACGAACATTCCGCCGCACAATTTGGTCGAAGTTATCGACGGCATTTGCGCGCAAATCGACGACCCCGACATCACGCTCGATGACCTGATGAAGCACGTGAAAGGGCCGGATTTCCCGACCGGCTGCGCGATTTTGGGAACAGCCGGTATTCGCCAATACCTTGAGACCGGCCGCGGCAGCATGAAAGTGCGCGGCAAAGCCGGCATCGAAGAAATCAAAGGCGGCAAGGAACAGATCGTCATCACCGAAATTCCGTTCAACGTGAACCGCGCGACGCTGGTCGAGCGCATCGCCGATCTCGTGAACGAGAAAGTTCTAAGCGAGATCACGGCGGTCCGCGACGAGTCGGATGAGAACACGCGCGTGGTAATCGAGCTGAAGCGCGATGCGAACCCGAAGATCGTCATCAACAATCTTTACAAGCACACCGCGATGGAGAGCTCGTTCGCGGTCATCATGCTGGCGATCGACCACGGCCGGCCAAAACTGCTTTCGCTCAGGGAAGCGAACGCCGCCTACATCGAACATCGCCGCGAAGTTGTCTTACGCCGGACGCGCTTCGAATTGCGCAAGGCCGAAGAACGCGCCGAGACGCTCGAAGGTTATCTGATCGCGCTCGCGAATCTGGACGAATTCATCCGCATCATTCGCGGATCGGCCAATCGCGAAGAGGCCCGAATCAAACTGCTCGCGTTCGAATTTACCAAAAAGCAGGTCGAGCAGATCGGCATTCTCGTTCGCAATCCCGCGCGCCTGACGGATGGCCGGTACGCGTTTAGCGAGCACCAGGCGAATCAGATTCTCGATCTCCGTTTGTATCAATTAACCGGGCTCGAGCGCGACAAGATCGACAATGAATACAAGGAACTGATCAAGACGATCCAGGACCTGCGCGACATTCTGGCCAAAGAGCAGCGCGTCTTCACGATCATCAAAAAAGAGCTGCGGGAGCTGCGGGACAAACATGGGTCGCCGCGTCTGACTCAATTCGCGGTGGATGAAGGCGAGATCAACATGGAGGATCTCATCGCCAACGAGGGGTGCATCATCAGCATCACCCATGGCGGCTTCATCAAACGAACAGCCGTAAGCGCGTTCCGGGCGCAGCGCCGCGGCGGCAAGGGCGTGATCGGCATGACCACGCGCGAGGGAGCGACGGAAGAAGAGGAAGGCGATTTCATTGAACATCTCTTCACCGCGACAACGCACGACTATCTGATGTTTTTCACGGAGTCGGGACGCGCCTACGTGGAAAAAGTTTATGAAATCCCGGAGATGGGTCGAGCGGCCAAGGGCCGATCGATCGCCAACATTCTTCAATTGCGGCCGGAAGAAAAAATCGCCGCAACCATTAGAATCCAATCGAAGAAATCGGGCGTCGGCCCGAACGCGGTCGATCAAACCTGGGATGAAAATCTCCACATCGTTTTCGCGACCCAATCGGGCATCGTCAAAAAATCGAACCTGTCCGATTACCGGAACGTTCGCAAAGGCGGCATCATCGCCATCCAAATTGAAAAAGGCGATCGCCTGATCGACGCCAAGCTCACCAACGGAAATAACGAGCTCGTTCTAATCACCAAAGAAGGAATGAGCCTGCGCTTTCATGAGGAGCAGTTGCGTGATCAGGGTCGAAACACGGTGGGCGTATGGGGGATTCGTCCCGACAAGAAAGATCGGGTGATCGCGATCGCGATTGTCGATCCAAACGCGATGCTGCTGGTGGCCGGTGAGAACGGAATCGGCAAGCGCACAGCGTTCGACGATTACCGCAAACAAAAGCGCGGCGGCAAAGGCATTATCACGATGAAAACGGGCGCCAAGACCGGGGATGTCGTTGGCGCTTTGACCGTGCGTGAAACGGACGAGATGATGTTGATCACGACCAAAGGCCAAATGGTTCGAACTCGGGTCAAGGAAATCCGCGAAACCGGGCGCAACACAATGGGCGTGAAATTAATGGATCTGCGCAAAGGCGAAAAATTACAGGCGATTGCACCGGTCGTCAGTCAGGCGGAAGAAGAAGCTCAGACTGCAGAAGCTCCGACTCCGGAGAAAGCCTAAAAGAAGTAAGGGCACGCGGTCGCGTGCCCTTTTCTCGTCGCGGGAAGAAAACTTCCAATCAGTAGCGCGTCGTCGTGGTCTGCGTCGCCGACGTCGGCTGGTGCACAGTCGTCTCGCGAGTCGTTGTTGTGGTCGTCTGAGTCGTCGGCTCGCTCGCGCATGAACTTAGGAACACAGCGATCAGGAGCGAAAACAAAGGAATAAGAAGTTTTTTCATAGTGTAAACGTCGTTTCATAATTAGTTCGCCCCAAACCGCTTCGGCAGACGTAGAATTTTGTTGTAGCCGCTTCGCTCTGCGACGCGCGCACAGTCGCCGCGGAGGGCGACGGCTATAGCGGAATCTTCGCTCGTTGCTTCTTCAGTTCACTACGTTTTCGTTTCGACTCGAGAATTTTTCGTTTGAGTGCAGCAGGCCGAGCCGATTTGCGCCGCCTGGCCTTCTCCCGCTCGGCGATTTCGGCGGCACGACGCTTGCGGCGCGCTCCTTCGATCGCGTCGAGCAAACGCTCTCGCGCAAGCTTTCGGTTCTGCGCCTGCGAACGCGAATCCTGAACCGTTACGCTGATGCCGCTCGGTTGATGCCGCAGCGTCACCGCAGTCGAGACCTTGTTTACATTCTGGCCGCCCGGTCCGCTTGATCGCGCAAAGGTCTCCTCAAGATCGACATCGCGAATGCCGAGCCTTGCCATACGCGTTGCGACCGAGTCGGTTGCCATTTGCTCGACAAAATAGACGAGCTTCGGGAGTAATCGGCAACTGCCTTTATTGAGCAGAGGCCACTCGGGCCGGTGCTTTGCCGGCAAAGATGGCATCGAGGTCGGCGAGGACTTTCTGCGGACCGAAGTTTTGTCCGCCGGCGTGGCTGGCCGAGATCACATTGCCGCTTGAATCGACCAAGACCAAAGAGGGAATCCCGTCGCCGGCGCTTTTGGCCAGAGCTTCCTTCCCCTTTAGTTTCGCGTAATCGATCGCCGGCCAGGGCATGTTCGCCTCGCGCATGTAAGTCTCAAATGCGAATGGCGATTTATCGAAACTGTAAAAGACGATCTCGAATTCCGGATGCTGTGCAGCGACGCGATTGTAATAATCGACAAGTTGCGGCGTGAACTTGCGGCAGGGTGCGCACCAATGCGCCGAAAAATAAAATGCGATCAGTTTCTTGTTCGCGAGAGCGGTGTCATCGGCATGAACGACGCCGCCGTTGCGCCATTGCACAAGATCGCCTTTGAGAAATTGAGAAACCGCATCCGAGCCGGTATCAAGTTTTGGAGTCTGCTTGGCCGTTCGCTCGCGCGCGATTTCCCGTTGATAAGCCGCGTCGGATTTGCGAGACGCTTCGGCTTGTTCTGCCCGACGTTGTTCCGCGGCGGCCATTTCCTCTTGCACGACCGCCGTTTTTTCCGGCGTAAGCGAATAGATTCCGCTTTTCAAAGCGGAGATCAATTCCGCGGAGGCGCCGGCGTTGACCAGCGTTTTCTCTTTGGCTTCATCGACTGTGTCAGCGAAATGTCGCGTGGACAATTCGTGCATTAGTGAATCGCTCGAATAGCCGGAGCGGAGCATCAGACCGATCTCGCTGACGGTGAACGGCAGTTGCCCGGCCTGCGCTGAGAGAAGAAGCAGCGCGAAGAGGAAGAAAACGGAGCGGAGCATGCACTTTAACGAGCAGAAAATGCGCCATTTGCGGTGTAGAGGCGCTTGTGCCAAGCGCCTGTTTTTGGTTCGGCGTTCGGCGCAAACGCGGTCACAACCCTACGGGCTTAGCAAGAGCGAAATGTGGTTTCCAGAGCAATGAAGGTCATCCCCTCACCTTTCTCCTCTCCCCTTGCGAAGGGGAGAGGCTGGGGTGAGGAGTCGTTGTTCGATTATGATAGAAGCATCGAACCCCATTCAGCTCATCGTCCCGAAAGAAGCGGCGCGGCTTCGGCTCGACCAATTTCTGGCGCGTGAGCTGCCGAAATATTCGCGATCGCGCCTTCAGCAGCTGGTGCGGAAAGAATTCGTGACCCTAAATGGCTCCCCCGCCCGGCCTCGCGATCTCGTGCGCAGCGGCGACCGCGTCGAAGTAAACGAACCGCCACTGGAGAAGATCGACAATCAACCGGAAGCGATCCCGCTCGACGTTCTTTATGAAGATGAAGACATGATCGTGATCAACAAACCGGCGGGGTTGGTCGTTCATCCTGGCGCAGGTCACCGCGAGCACACATTGGTCAATGCATTATTGCACCACTTTCCGAAACTTTCCGGAATCGGCGGCAAAGAAAGACCGGGAATTGTGCATCGACTTGATAAAGAGACGAGCGGCTGCCTGGTCGTGGCAAAAACCGATGAAGCGCACCGCGGATTATCTGCGCAGTTTGCGGGGCGCAGCGTAGAGAAGATTTATCTGGCTCTCGTTGCTGGAAGGCTACGCAAAAATGTGGGAGCGATTGAAGAAAACATCGGACGTCATCCCGTCCATCGACAGAAGATGTCGATCTCGCGGCGGCGTGGACGCGAAGCGAAAACGGAATATCGCGTCCTGAGTTCGTCCGACGAGATAAGTCTCGTTGAATGTAAATTGCACAGCGGCCGGACGCATCAGGTGCGCGTTCATCTTGAGCATCTTGGCCATCCAGTTCTTGGCGACAAGATTTATGGCAAAAAGCACGCCACAACTTTCCCGCGACAAATGCTGCACGCTTGGAAATTGGGCTTTCAACATCCGCGCACGCTGGAGTGGAAAAGTTTCCAAGCTCCGCTGCCGACCGATTTTGAGAACGCCGTTAAGTCTCTGCGACCGCCGTTTTCTTTTGCGCGCCAAACATAATTAAAGCGGCTAGAACCGGCGCGATGATGAGGCCACGCGTCCACGGCTCGGCGTGCCAGGGCAGACCAAAAAGCCGCTCGTCCCAGAATAAATAATAAGAAAAAAGTGTGACCGAGAGAACATTCCAGGCATAGGCGCTTCGCCACGCCGCGAGCGGCAAAATCCAAACGCAATACCATGGATGCAAAATCGGGCAGAGCACCAGCACGACTCCGATTACCCAGAGCATTCCGCGTTTCCAATTGCGAACGAACAGGAATGAAACCGCAATCACGCAGACAATCAGGATCGGATAGTAATGAAAACTTCGCTGGTGCGGATTTGGCCAGACCGTTTCTTCAATCAACCACCAAAAAAGATCGTTAAGCCGGGAGAGCTGCGTGAATTGGTCTAACGATTCCCAGATTCGAATCTTTGGGAAGCCGAATGCAAAACTAAAGAGCACCGGAATAAGCGCGGTCAGGGCCAGAGCAATCGCGCGCCAGCGCAAAGCAACCGCGCAAAGCAAAAGGAGCGATGCCGCGACGAGATTGAGGGAGATGGCAATTCCAAAAAAAAGAGCGGCCAAAACTGCCCACGACCACTTCGCTTCAGATTCAGTTTGAGTTGTCGATCGAGCCAGCGCGAGAATTCCGCCAACCATCGACAGAATCATGAGACTGTCGAAATGCGCGGCGCCGGCAAAGCTGTAAACAACGAGCGGATTCCAAGCGTACCACGCCGCGCCGCGATATCGACGTTCGCCGCCAATTAATCGCAAGAGCAACGCCGCCACCGCGAGATCTGCAATGGCAAAAATGATTTTATAGCACAGTGGTCGATCCGTTATGGCGCTGAGAGCTTTGAAAAGCAGCTCCGCGCCCGGCGGATCAACGGCGCGAAGTTCAGGATGATTAATTTTGGCCGCTTGAGGAAAATCGTGCCGCAATTGGTCTAATTGAGGATCGGCCGGCGCGATGAGATAGGGATTAAATCCGGCGTTTTGAATTTTGCCTTCCCATTGGTAGCGAAAAAGATCGTCACCGGGTGCAAGCGGAAGCGCGACCAATCGCAAGATTATCGCCACGCCCCAAAACAAGATCGCTTGTTTTCGCAGCGAGATGTCGATCTTATTCGCCGCGACGAATCCGTCCTTTAGCGGAAAATTGGAAACTGCGGCCAGATAAGCGACGCCGCTGAGAAACGCGGACGCGACAAACTTTATCGGCATCGATTCAAGCGTCCAATCATCGAATAAATTGAGGACGGCAAAAAAGATAAGCTCCAGTACCAGCGCGAGGGCGAATCGAATAATCTGACCGTGTTTCATGTTTGGGCTGAATCGGCCTGCATTGCCTCCATGGCCTGGACCCGCAAAACCGGCGGCGCAGCAACGCGGCGACCAGTGATCCGCTGCAATCCGGCGCAATGAGCGGCAAGATCGACAAGTTCCGCCACTCGCGACTTCAAAGCGCGCGCGCGCGCGGCAAGAAAAACAAGAAAGATGGAATACGGGATGATCGACCAAAGGTCGAGATGGGAAACGTGGAGCTGCCGGTAGATCACCACGCTCAGCGCTACCAGACTAATGATTACCGTTGTGGTGACGAGCCGGTTGCGCAGCCGGACGCGGGTCAATCGTTTCGCGCCGGCGTGATCTTCCGTTACGGTCTGCAGAACAATGCTCCACCAAAAGTTTCCGTAGATTTGGATGTCCCATTCGTTCCAACCGGTGTCGACCGAATAACGCCAGCCTTCTTCTTCAAGCAATTGGAAAATCGCACCGAGCAAATGATGGCGATCTCGCCCCTCTTCGCTCCAAAAAATTCGCCGGCGCAGGCCTCGGCCCGGTTTGGCGTCGGCGGGCAAATGTTCGTGCGCGCGAATGACGCCACGCGGTGTCCGCTTGAAATGGAGCCAGGTGAAGTAGCGCGAAAATCCGCGCACGAGCGGTTGCAGAAAAGCCAGACACATCACGAGCAAGCGCGCGGGGACAGTATCGAATTTTGGTTCGATCCGCGCCCGGACCATGTAGGAAAGCGCGACGGTGAGGGTGCCGCCAAACATCAAATAGGGAACAATGCGCAGCGTCGGCAGAAAAATTCCAAGACCGAAAAGGAAAAGCGTAAGCGCAAACCATTCGATGCTGCTGAGGTAAGCGGCCAGATCCGATTGCGGCGTGGCATACATCGACTGGAAAAATCCTTCACCGAAAACGCCATGATAAATAACCGGGCGATCAATAAACCAACTGAACCGTGGGGCGCCGTAAATTTGACCGCGCCATTTCGCAGTCCCGGTCGGACCGAAGAAAATGAGGTGTTTGAATCGAAGGAGCGATTCGGCTTCGCCGTAACCTTCCTGCTGTTTCAAAAACGCGCGGAGAGTGAAGCGGCGATGATGCCAGACAATCGCGGTGGGACTAAAGGCGATGACGAAGCCCGCTTGCTGCAAGCGCCAGCAAAAATCGACATCGTCGCCAGCTTTATGATACTCGGGATCGAAACCGCCGACTTGTTCGAACGCCCAGCGGTAAAACGCCATGTTACAACCGGGAATGTGCTCGGCCTCGGTATCGGTAAGCAAAACGTGACTCGGTCCACCGGGCGCGGCCGCCACGCATGCCTGGATCGCGTTTTGCGCCGGCGGGCTCATATTGGGCCCGCCGACTCCGGCGTAATCGCCGCTCAACAGCGTGCCCACTAAATAATAGAGCCAATCGGGATCGGCCATGCAGTCCGAGTCGGTGTAGGCGAAGACTTCGCCCTTGGCCGCGCCCGCGCCCGTGTTGCGCGCCTGACTCAAACCGTGATTGCTCTGATGGATGTAACGGACGTTTGGAAATTGGGCGGCGATTTGCGCGGTGCTGTCAGTCGATCCGTCGTCAACCAGGATCACTTCGTAATTTGGATAATTGAGTTTGCCTAACGAATCGAGACAGTCGGCCAACGTTCGCGCGCCGTTGTAGGAACAAACGATTACCGAAACAAACGGCGCCTCCGAGAGAGCGCGATGCGGCAGAGTCGAATTGTCCTGACCGAATTTGTCGCGCAGTACGTAGAAAGCTTTTTTCGGCTCGCGCTCGCGGGTGACGATCCCGAAAGCCCAGTCCGTTACTTCGTTGCCGCCAGTAAACCATTCGTCCGTCCAGGAAAACAGAATTGTCCCGGCCAGTCCGCATTTGGCCACGCTCTCGATGTGCCAGCCGAGCATTTCCGCCTGCTCCTCCTGCGCATGGCGGATCGTGTCCATGCCGAACTCGCCCAGAATGAGCGGGCGCTCGCCGGTGAGATTTTGCAGGCGCAAAAGGTAGCGTTCGAAATCGCGCTGGTCGTGCAAATAAACATTGAAGCAGAAGAAATCGACGTTCTGTGGCAGCAAATATTCGGTCGGCGGATAGGTCGCGTAGGAAAAGAGGACATCGGGATCGACTGCGCGTCCGATCCGAACGAGATACTCAACAAACTCCGTCACACGCCGCACACCGAGCCAGCGCGCCATCGTGCTCGCAATTTCATTGCCCACCAGATAACCGAGCACGGCTGAATGGCCGACGTATCTGCGCACGGTGCTGCGCACCATCCGCACTATTTCGTTGCGAACTTTTTTGTCCCGCAAAAACTCGATGTGTTTTTCCCACGGCAGCGTGATCAAGACACGCATCCCGGCCGCGAAACATTTTTCCAGGAACCAACCCGGAGGCGGATGATAAACACGCAGGACGTTCAAACCGATCCCGCGCATCAGACGAAGATCGACATCCACCTGTTCGGGCCGGCCGAAAGTGTCCCCTTGTGCGTCCGGCTTGAACGGACCGTAAGTCGCTCCTTTGATGAAAAACTTCCGTTCGCCTTCGAAAAAGAACTTCGAAACAGCGCGAATCCGCGAGTTTGTGGAATTTATCATCTCGAACGAAGCGCTTCTCGAACCACTTTCGCGGTGCGTTCGATCTCATTCGGCGTGTGGGCCGTGGAAATGAAACCGGTTTCGAACTGGGAGGGCGCGAAATAAACGCCGCGTTCCAAACAGGCGTGGAAAAATTTCGCGAACATTTTCAAGTCGCTTCGCTTCGCACCTGCAAGGTCGACAATCGGTCCGCGCGCGAAAAACAAACAGAACATCGAGCCGATCCTGTGAAAGGTGGTGTCGATTTTCGGGTCGGCGATCGCGAAACGCGTCAGCTTTTCGAATTGGGAGCCGAGTTTTTCGAGCAGCTCCCAGCCGTCGATCCGTTCGAGCTCGCGCAGTTGCGCCAATCCCGCCGCCATCGCCAGCGGATTTCCCGAAAGCGTTCCAGCCTGATAAACTGGTCCGTCCGGTGAAAGTTGGTCCATGATCTCGGCGCGTCCGCCAAATGCGCCGACCGGCAATCCGCCGCCGATCACTTTACCAAGTACGGTCAGGTCGGGCTCGATTCCGTAAATCTCCTGAGCGCCGCCGCGCGCAACGCGGAATCCGGTCATTACTTCATCGAAAATCAGAAGCGCGCCGTGTTTGGCGCATTCGTCCCGCAAGCTCGAGAGAAAATTTTCCTTTGGAAAATAAAGCCCGGCGTTCGCGGGGATTGGCTCAAGTATGACGCCGGCGATCTGGCTTTTGTTTTCGGCAAAAGTTCTTCGGACAAGATCGAGATCGTTGAACGGGAGAGAAATGGTGAGCTCGGCGAACAATTTCGGAACGCCTGCGCTATCGGGGCGTCCATGAGTGAGCGCGCCACTGCCGGCCTGAACCAAAAGTGAATCGGCATGGCCGTGATAACAGCCATCGAATTTGATAATCTTGTCGCGCCCGGTGAATCCGCGCGCCAGTCGAATGCACGACATCGCCGCTTCGGTCCCGCTGTTGACCATTCTGACTTTCTCGATTGACGGCATCCATTGGCAGATCAGGTCGGCTAATTCCACTTCGAGCGGGTTCGGAATTCCGAAACTCAATCCTAGCGCAGCCGCATCGCGCACGGCATCGACCACAACTTTCGGGGCGTGACCGAGAATGGCCGGTCCCCAACTGCCAACGTAATCGACGTACTCTTTCCCATCGACATCCCAAATTTTCGCGCCCGCGGCGCGTTCGACGAAGAAAGGTTCGCCGCCGACATTGCGGAGCGCCCGCACCGGCGAATTGACTCCGCCCGGAATATGCTCCTCAGCGGCGGCAAATAGTTTCGACGAACGGCGAGTCACGCGCCGAAGATAATCATTAATTCGTTAATTCGCTAAATCTCAGAAAGCCGAGCGAGATTTCAAGGCAGGGTGGGAATGGAGCCGGTGGGAGCCGAGCGACATAGACGAAGCCCGCAAGGGTTAGCTCGCGGCAGCGAGCGAATCAATCGAACCGGCGTGTGAAGAGAACGCCCCGTTGTCGACAAAACCCGAGCGAGGTTTCAAGGCGGGGGCGGGAATCGAACCCGCGAATAGCGGTTTTGCAGACCGCAGCCTTACCACTTGGCTACCCCGCCATTAGCGGAAGTTGAGGGTAACGCGCGACCCAATTGTGTCAACGTCAGCGCAGTCTGGAGAGAGAAAGTCCGCCGTGGCACCGGTGATCGGTGCACAAGCTCGCGCCAGCAGACTCGCGCCTTACTTTGGAGGTTTTACGACGACCTGTCCTGGTTTCGCATCGTCGCCGATCACGATAAAACGACCGTGATACGGCGGCATCGGCTTCGCCGGATAAGGCGGGCGGATGATCGCGAACGCTTGCAGTGCGAGTGCAAGAACCAACAGGACGCCGAGGGCAAACGGCTTCATATTGCTGTTTCTCTCTGCATCATTCATGCCATAGAAATTCCTAATTCTGCGACGTTCGGCTCAGTGGGTGAACCACCGGCCAATTGGGTAGGCGAGAGACGGCCGAGCGCTGCAGCGGAAGATCGCTACATCCGATTTGGATTTCGAGACAACACCTGCGATCACTTCAGGAACAACTCCACTCCGCAGCAGGTTCAAATCGCGCGGACACTAATGGTCAAAAATCGGGTTGTCCAATGTTTTGTGAGCTCGCGGCCCACTTTCGCATTTCGGATTTCGAATTAGTTTCCCGTCCGATGCCTCAGTTTTCCTATCGAGCGCGCAACGCCCAGGGCGAATTGGTCGAGGGAGTTTTAGACTGCGCCGATCGCGCGGTCGCCATTCACCAGATCGAGCAAAAGCGTTGCATCCCGATTCGGATCGAAGTGGTGGGCGCGCCGCGAGTAAGTGCTGACAAGAAAGAATCGGCTGCCGCTCCGTCTGCACAAACGCAGAACCTGAAAATTCCGCACAATCAGCTCCTTATTTTCACCGAGCAGCTCGCCCATTTGCTTCAAGCCGGGATGACACTGGACGAGGGATTGTCGATCCTGGAAAAACGGCTCAAGCAACCGCGAGTGCAGCAAATGACGCGCACGTTGCATCAGGCTCTGGTTGACGGCCGAAGTTTTTCACAGGCTCTACGCGAGTTTTCTCGAATTTTTCCGCCGCTCTATGTCAATCTGGTCGCGGCCGGTGAAGCCAGCGGCGCGCTGCCGGAAATTTTGCTGCGGCTGGTGAAACATTTGACGCAGGCAAAAGACCTGCGCGATCGCGTCCAGCAGGCGTTGATCTATCCGGCATTTCTCGCCGTGGCCGGCGCGGCTCTGATCACAATTTTCATCACTTACATGGTACCGCAGCTGACCGGGTTCATGGCGCAAATCGGCGGCGCGCTGCCGTTGCCGACGCGCATCCTGATGCAGATTCATCACGCCATCATCAGTTATTGGTGGCTGGCGATCCTGATTGTTATTGGTGCGAGTGTTGGTTTCCGCGCGTTCGTCCGCACGGAAGAAGGACGGCTGACGTGGGACCGTTTTCGATTATCGATCCCTGGTTACGGCCGGGTAATTCGCCATCGTTACTACGCGCAATTCTCGCGCACGCTCGGGACGCTTATCCAAAACGGGATTCCCCTGCTCCGCGCGCTCGATTTGGTCAGCGAGATCGCCGGCAATCATTATTTGGAATTAAAAATTGCGGAGGCCCGACGCGCGGTGATTGACGGAGCGACGCTCTCTGCCGCGTTGAGTTCGCAAGATATTTTTCCGGACTTGTTTACCGACATGATGGCGGTGGGCGAACAGACGGGACGCTTTGGAGAAACGATGCAAACGATCGCCGATGTTTATGAACGCGAGCTGGACCGCAACGTCGCGATCATTTCACAATTGATCCCGCCCGTGATTATTGTCGTGATTGCGCTGATCGTGGGGCTCGTTGTTTACAGTATTCTTTCGGCGGTGTTTGAAGCGACACATAGCTTGCAGTTTCGACCGCACTAAGATAATCTTCGCAGCCAAATGCTGGTTCGCATCGTTGCGCTTATTTGGCTGATCGGCGCAACGTCTTCCGCTCTCGCTCAAGAAGCTTTTAGCGACGGCTTGCCTCAGAAAGAAAGCGGCGCAATCGCACAAAGCACCGCGGGAAACGCATGGATTGATTTGCGTCAGCATCCATCGGCGAACTCGCGCCCGCAAAGTGCGCCCAGCTGGGTCGAAGCGGTCAATATGACTTCCGCCACCGGCGCCGACGGCACGCCCAAGTCGGTCTTCCGCATCCGGGTGGGGCGCCCGGCCGGCGATTATCAAGTCATCTTTTTCCGTCTTTTCTTCGATGACAACGCAAACGCGCGACCGGAACTGGTCGCGTGGGATGAATCGGGCACGCAAGTTTTGCGATCGGGCGAACTTGGTTCGGGTGTAGGACTGCCGAGCTCAGATTCGGTCATGATTCCGATGAGCGGCATTTCCACGCTCGACATCGAAGTGCCCGGCGACGGCAAAACAATTCGCGGCGCCTATCTCGATTGGATGACGAGCAGCGAAGTTGTGCATCCGCTCAATGCCGAACATCGCGATATCATTCCGGAGCCGTTTTCGTCGCTGCCTCCGTTGCACTCACCGGAGCAGGACCGGGAAAATTTCGGAACTGTTACCGCGACACTGGCCACCGAAACGATCCCGGTCGGGTCCGATCCGCAACAAGGCGCCGTGTTTCAATTTGGGATTGAATCGCAGCCGTTGCTCGCATTGTTAACCTTCGAAGTGGCAAGCCCTCGGATCGATTCCCCACCGGAAATCTACGTGAACGGTGAAGACGTCGGGCCTGCAACGCTCACGTTGCCGGAACTGGCCGATCCCGGTTATCGCGGCAAAATGGAATCGTTGCTGAAAGAAATGCGCTTTCAATATACCGGCTGGCTGCGCGCCCAGAAACTGATTCCCGTCAGTAACTTGAAAGTCGGCAACAACGATGTGATCATTCTGAGCGGTTCCGCTACATCGACATCAGCGATTCGCGGGACGCAAGTGCAACTAAAATATCTTTGGGAAAAATCGGATTATCTGCTGCAAGCCGACCATTAATTGAACCGCAACCGGCCGCTGCGTTTCTGTGTTAGTCACCAATGATTAAACGAACCAATCAATCTGGCTTCACCCTGCTCGAGATCATGATCGTGGTCAGCATCATCGTGATTCTGCTCGGCCTCGCGATCTCAAAAATGGGCAACCCAACGGCGTTCGCAAAAACCACAGCTGTCCGGGCCGATGTCCAATCGATCGGCACCCAATTGATGCAGTACGAAGCGATGAACGGTTTTTATCCGACCACCGAGCAAGGCTTGCAGGCGCTCGTGACGCAAGCTGAGACCGAACCCAGACCAAATCGGTGGTATCAATTCTTCAAGGAAGTTCCGAAAGATCCCTGGGGCTCGGTTTACATTTATCGGTGCCCTGGAATTAAGCATCCGGACAAATACGATCTCTTTTCCGCCGGACCGGATCGTCAGCCGGACACGGCCGACGACGACTGGGGCGAATAACGCTTCTTAAGATTCCGGTTGTGCGGCTGGTGGTGGCGGTGTTTGCAGTTGCGGATTTCGTTGAATGGTGCCGCGCACATGCGGTGTCGGCGCGACCACTCCGGGATTTAGGCCCGGTTTCTGAAAACCAGGCTGCGGCGGCGGCAGTGGCGGGACAACACCCGGCGCCGGTCTGTTCGGCAACGGTTGAGTGATTACCGCCTGGTTGAAAGTGAGCGTCGCGAACTGGCCGTCTTTGCTGATCGTCACCTTGGTTTCGCCCACTTTGTCCGACCATTCGATGTTCGCGATTGCGTACCCATCGACAGGATTTTTGGTTGTCAGATATTTCTTAAACTCTTTGTCGCCGGTCGAAGCGATCGTAACCATGTCGCCATCGGGCGATTTCGCCGCGTTCGCGACGTAAAGATCTTTCGCGAAATTCGGCGTGGACGCCGGCGCAACCACTGCGCTGGCAACAGCAAACGGCGAATGATCCAGCATTCCCTTGTAGCGATCGAAATTTAATCGCTGCGGCAAATCGTCGGCCGCCACCGCGGAAACAGCGGCCATGAAGGCGAAGATCGACATCCATGTTCGAGAAGTTTTCATCGCTCACCTTTTCTTGGGTTGGGTGGCGCAAACCAGCGCGCGATCTTGAATTTACCACGCATCATCGTCGCGTCGCTGCCATCAATTGCGAGGTTCACACTTTCAAAGACAATGAAGGCGTCCGGTTGTTGAACGTCATAAAGAAAATGAACAAGCTCGGGCCAATGACTGTTGGTTTCGATGGAAGCGAAAACGGCTTGATGATTCGGGGTTGTTTCGCCGGAACCAATCGCCGGGTTCTCGATTACAATGTTGTATTTGCCGGCGATTTGTTTGAGTTGGTCGAGCAAAGTAGAGGCTTCCTCGGCGCCCTTGAGCGTGGGCTGAGTTTTCTGCAGCCATTGATCGCGTTTGGCCCAGAGCTCGCGTTCTTTCATATAAACGGTTTGCTCAGAGCGGGTGGCTTTGCGCGCGGCCAGCTCACTCCGTGAACCGCTAGTCGTTCCCAAAAGCCATCTCCAAATGAAGATGTTGATGAGCAGGAGCAAAATGCCGGCGATCGCGAGCGTCATCACGCGCTCGCGCTGGCTCATTCGCTGATAGGCCGCTATCAATTTCGCCATCATCGCGGTTTTCCCTCTAGGCGAAACTGGGCGTGATTACTTGCCAAAATTCGCGGCGCGGCCATGTCGAAGCGGAAGTTCTGCAACCCGGGCTGCTTTTTTATTTTTTCTGCGAGTTGATAAGCCAGCGCGGCCGTGTTCGCCTCGCCATCCACCGAAATCTGACGCGCGGACTGATTGTAAGCCGTGATGCGCACGTCGGCCGACGGCAAACTTTCGTAAAGGTGCAACAATATCTCAACGGGGTAGAAGCGCGAGTCGATCGCCGGTGCGAGCGCTTTCCAGTTGGCTTCGGTCTCGCGAATGAATTGGGTTTGCGGTGCGTCGCGCGCAATCAGTCGATCAAGTCGTGCAATCGCGAAACGCGTGTAACCAAGATAAACCAGAAAGAGGAGAAAAATCGCGGCGTAGGCGCCGCCGGCCAGAATGAGTCGCTTCTGCCATTCGCCGCGCTTAACGAGTTGGACACGCCGTTGTCGCCAACTGTCCGGCAACAGATTGAGTTTAACGGACGCCGGCGGCGTCTCGATTCCCACGAGCTCGGTCGGGCTCGCCAAAATCCCCTGGACGGTGTCACGCAGGTCGTAACAACTTTCATCGAGCAAAACATTTGGAAACGAACAATTGATGCCTTGGAGCTCGGCGCTCATGGCCAGCTGGGGCAGTTCCATTCGCAGTTGTTCCGGCGCGATGCTGTCGAGCGTGCGGGCAAAACTGACCTTGCCATTTTCGGTGACGGCTGAAACCAGCGTTTCTCCTTCCGGATAAATCAAGAGGGCCCGCCCCTCCGGCGCGTGCGTGGTCGCACGTTGCGCAGCGTAAACGGTGACCTGGCGCGGTATGATGCCTTTATCGAGCAGCGGCGCGGCGATTTCAGCCAAGCGCTCATTTCTCACCACAACTGCCGAAATGACGCTCTCAGTTTCGTTTTGCTCGATCAATTCGAAGTCGGTCGTCACTTCGTCTGCTGAAAATGGAAGCGCTTTCTCGATTTGAATCCGGACCATTTCCGGAAATTCTGTTGGATCGACAGTTGGCAAACGAAATCGCTGCGCGAGGACAGCGGCGACTGGCAAGCTCAAGACCACGTCGTCCTGAGCGGAGACGAGAGGCACGGCTTCATCAAGCGTTCGAAGCAAGCGCACATTCCACGAACCGTCGCCATCACGCACGCGCAAAAGATTCCAGCCGTGCGCAGTCGGCGTGATAAAGACAGGTGTCGACGTCGGCTCGATGACTAAAACTCCTTCCAGGAAATTACTGAAACACCAACGCCGACTCTATTAAACACCATCTGAACAGTCCGCGTCGCTTTACCCGCTGTTCCCACACTGACGACGCGAAACATCTGCACTCCTTTGAACGAAACGCCTAGTTGCTTCAGCACAAGAAACTGGCGGTCGTCCTTGAGACCGAGCGCTGCCCGGGCTTGTTCCTCAGTTTGGATCATGTCGTCTTCTGTGCCGTCGATTCCATCTGGACCGCGTCGCAGTTCTAAAAAACGATCGACAATCTGCGCCGTCATACCAGGCAAGGCGAGCAACACATCGCGCGAAGCCCACGCAAGATCCACTCCTTTGCGACTATCCACTGTCAAATCGTCGGCCCAGCCCGGCTGTGATGTGAACTCGGCCCAACCCGCAACTTTTTTCAATTCGTCGATTGGTGTGAGCGGCGCGTGTGCCGGGTGATAATCGGCGCTCTCAGGCGGCGCGTTCAATCGATGCACGCCGACGTTTTGTTCCACCCAATCAATTAGAGAATCGATCATGGTATCGCGTTCATTCAGATCGATGCCTTTGTTTTCCAGATATTTCCGCAAAACGTCCACACCTGCCGGACCTGTAGCAGCTGAAGTATGCCAGTTTAAATCCAAACGCCCGCCCTCGCCGGTCAGACGCGCCTTGTAGGTTGCGCCGTTACCGACTTGGCCGCTTAAATTCGATGAACCAGGATTGATCATCGGATGCAAGGCCACTTCCGCCCCGGAACAGGCTGCCGCCTCGGCTTTCAACATTCGAGTTCCCTCGCTGGAAAACGACAAGCGCGAGTCGATATCGAGCGCCCATGAAATGACCAGCGCGCTCAACAAAAAGAGAGCCCAGAGCGCGAGCATGATCGCAGCGCCGCGAATTTTTTGGATCGACATCTTCATAAGATTGACATCGTCACATCGGCCTTCGGCCAAGAGGAATAATCGCCTCCCATGGCGCCACCGCATCCGGGCGGCCGACGATCACTTTCACGAGCCGCGGTAGAGCCTGTGTGTCGTTCCAACGTTCCACCCATACATTCAAACGCGCGTCAAAATAGCGAACTTGCAAACTGCGCACGTTCTCAATTAACGGAATCCAGCTTTCATTAGCGTTCGTGAGCGCCGAATCGTCTTTCGGCTTTCGTAGAAACCCGAGATCGAGCCGGTCGCTGTCTTTTTTTTCCGATTGCAACCGCAGCGCCACCACAAAATCGCCCGCGGCATAGCGCGTCATCAAACCCGGGCCCGCACTGCAGATCCACCGGATCTCGTCCCGCTCGCGATCGTTCAACTTAAAAGCGTCGCCGAGGAGCGCTCCTTTTCCGGAGGGCAAGCTCTGCCACTGCGCCGCGAGCACTTCACGCAAACCGTCGTAACGCGCATCGGCTGCATTTGCTTCGGAAGAAAGACGGATGGCGATCAGGTTCGATTGGACAAAGCGATAGATGGCCAGCGCCATCGTGGCCAAAATTGCCACCGCCATGATGATTTCGAGCAAGGTGAAGCCGCGTCGGCGATTAACCGGGACGATAAACATAAAACTCGATTTGCTGCGATTGCTCGGCGCCACCGCGCTTCCACTTTGCTGTGAGCGTGACCCGATTCACACCGGCGAGCTGCGTTCCATCATTTTCCTCCAATTCAGCCGGCGCACTTTTCTGGACCACCTTCACGATGCCGTAACCGGTGTCGATGTTGAATTCCTTTGCCGAATCGGGAAATCCAGGCGTGGCTTGGACCTCGGCCATCCGATTCGATAAAATTTGTCGAACACGACCTTCCTCCGCGTTGAGGGTGCTGGCGTTGAGACAATTTCCTACTGCGCGACCGAGCGCGAGCACGCCGAGCGCGAAAATCGCCAGGCCCATCAGCACTTCGTAAAGGGCGAAACCTTTTTTACTTCGCCGCATAGTTTGCCAACTCGCCGTGGCCCGTAAGCGGCGAATAATTTGCAGTCCAGGTCCCCGCTCTTCCAGCAAAGCGAACGATTGCGGGCTCGCATGTGCCCGTCGGCCAGAAAATCCATTCGCCTGCGGGCTTCGCGGTGAGCGCAGCCGGTAGAGTGAGCGTCATTGCGCTTCCCCGTTCCAACGAAAACGTCGCCACCGCCTTTTTCTCTTCGTCTTTGGCGAACGCCTCCGGTTGCACGATCAAATCTTTGTCGCCCCAAATGATGATGTAAGCGCGGTGCTCGGCGACGCTTCGTTCCTGAGCCTGGCGAACGAGATTGTTAAATCCATCCAACGACGCGCGGAGTCGCCGGTCGGCCAAAACTCCGCTCAGACTGGGCACCGCCATCAAAAGCAAAACAGTCAAGATCGCGACCGCAATGATGATCTCGATCAACGTAAATGCCCGGTAACGTTGCACCAACGAAGTTACGCTCGCTGCGCGAAATCACAAGACACCGGGACCCGGGCGAGCTCTCGCCAGATGGCTTCCCCAATTTGCCTTGCAAGTTAGGCCAACGGGTCTGAATGTTGACCACGTGGATATGAGCTTCCTCGCCAGCTTCATGAACTTGGGCGGCCCCGATTTGATCATCATTTTGCTGATCATTCTCGTTCTGTTCGGGGCGAAGAAACTGCCCGAACTTGCGCGCGGGCTTGGCCAGGCAATCAAGGAATTTCAAAAGGCCAAGGACGAATTCAGTGACGAACTGCACAAGGCCGGTCAGAGCGACACCGCGGCGAAGGGGAATCTGCCACCGGCATCGACCGTTGCCCGAACTGACGCTTCAGCAAGCAGCGCGGCCCGTCCCGATCCGAACCAGGCCGCTACCCCCGGGGACAAGGCCGACCAGGTCTAATCAGATTTGTCCGCTCGCTCGGAGATCGAGCCCTACCTTTCAAAATGCGCGGTTGACCCGCCGCGTGCTTTACGACAATTTCGCGCGCTTCATTTATGTCCGATCTTGACCTGCGCGCGCGCATCAAAGAGATGCTGGTTAAGAATTTGATGCTGCAGACAACGCCGGATCAAATCGGCGACGATCTGCCTCTTTTCGGCCCGGGCGGCCTCGGATTGGACTCAATCGACGCCCTCGAGCTGGTCGTCAGCATGGAAAAAACGTTCGGAGTTGGTGTGCCCAACTCAGAGGTGGCTGGCAAGGCCCTTCGGACGGTCAATACAATCCACGATTATATTCTCGAAAAACGCAGGGAAGTCAGTCACACTGGCGAAAAGATCGACAATCCCGCGTGAATTTACTTCATCTCGAGAGCAGTGGCAGCTGGGGCGGACAGGAATATCGCACCTGTCTCGAAATCAATTGGTTGAATGCGAGCGGTCACCGCGCCTGGCTCATCTGCGACCCGACCAGCGAAGTGCTTACCAAAGCGCGCGAGCTCGGCACTCCGGTTATCCCGATGTCGCTCAAGCATCGCATCAATCCGCTCGTCTCATTTCGCATTTGGCTTTTCTGCCGCCGGAACCGCGTCGACCTGATCAAAAGCTACAGCTCAAAAGATCACTGGCTCTGCCTGCCCCTTTTTCTCTGCGGCTGGCCCGTGACTCGGGCGCGCTGCATCACCGATCCGCTTGGCAAAAAGAACCGCGCGTTCATCTACCGGCACGGTTGCGCAAAAATCGTCGCCGACGCCCAAATCATTAAAAAAGAATTCATCGAGCAGTATGGCATCGCGCCCGAAAAAATTGAGGTGATCGGGTCGGCTGTCGATCTAACGAAATTTTCCCCGACGCGCGACCCGATGAAATTCCGGCGCGAAGTCGGGCTTTCGGCGGAAACACCGATCATCGCGAACATCGGCATGATTCGGCCGGACAAAGGACAGTTCAATTTAGTGGAAGCCGCGCGAATCGTGCGTCACCAGCGACCGGATGCTTATTTTGTTTTTGTCGGCGAAGCAACTGGCGGCCGGAGCCGGGAAAAATGGGTTCGAAAGGCAATCGACCGCGCCGGCCTGAACGGCAACGTCCTAATGATGGGATATCGCTGGGACATACCGGACATTCTTGCCGCTGCGAACATGGTCGTGATTGCGTCGCGCCATACGGAAGCGTCGCCCATTGTTTTACGCGAAGCGTTTGCTAGCGGTCGGCCGATCGTTGCTACGCGAGTCGGCGATGTTCCGGAAATCATCGTTCACGGCGAAAACGGCTTGATCGTTCAACCGAACGACAGCAACGCTTTGGCGACGGCAATTCTGCTCTTTCTCTCCGACGCAAATCTGGCCGCACGCTGCGCCGACAACGGTCTCCGCTACGCCCGCGAACATTTCTGTTTCGATCGAATGATGCGCGCGAAGCTCGATGTCGATCTTGCATTGGTCGAAGCGAACAAAAAGCGCCGTGTTCGAGTTCCCAAGCGTGACGGGGCAGAGACGCTTGCGCCGATTGCAAGCCCGGAGCCGATTCTACCCGACTGATGCGAGATTGATCGCGTCGATCA
>DATNKD010000041.1:0-17236 GCA_035603575.1 Chthoniobacterales bacterium | reverse complement strand
TGCTTCGCCGCCCTCGAGTCGATTGCTGAGAAAACCACACTCCACGAGCACCGCCGGATATCTCGCCAATCGTAAGACGCGGAAATTTGCGGTGTGCACGCCGCGATTGGCCGAATGGGGAATGGTCATCAGTTTCGATTGGATCCGATGGGCCAGATCAAATGAATTCGCCGAGTGATAATAGGTTTCGAAACCGTGAATACCGCGCCGCCGCGAATCGTTAAAGTGAATACTGACGAAGATGGAATTTTTCTGCGCGTTTTCGATCGCGACCCGTTCCTCAAGCGGAATGAAGACGTCGGTTGAACGGGTCATCACGATTTTCAATTGCGATTCGCGCAGCTTGCGGGAAAGCCGTTTGGCGACATCGAGGGTCGCGATTTTCTCTGCGCCGCCAAATTTGCGGTAAGCGCCATTGTCTTTGCCGCCATGTCCAGCATCGACGACAACAGTGTTGAAAGATTTGCTGGTGTCACTTGTCCCCGTCTCAGACGGCCCTGGTCCCGTAGCGCAGGCAGCGAGGAAGCCCGAGACAACAACCAGGGAGAGGCGGTAACTGAATTGAGACATCGGAGGTTCTTACATTAAAACACACCGCCCCGCCAAAGGTTTCTGGAGAGGCGCCATTCCCTTTTAAGCAGCAGAGTTTGCGCCGGAAATTGTGGTCTCGCACAAAAACCGCTTGTTTTTTGTGCGACCAGATTTAAAGGCGTTAACCCTAACCATGCGCACCCGATTCCTCTTGTATCCGTTCCTCTGGGCAGTTCTGACTTGCAACGTCGCATTCGCGGCAAAACCGACCCCCGCTCCGAAAGCGGCCGCGACCGCCACACCTGCGCCAACCGTCTCCAAGCCGGTGGTCGATCAAACCGCGCAGACCATCATTTACTGCTATCACCGCTTGGTCGACAAAGTCCGGTATCCCGGGACTGAGATCACGCCGGCAACGTTCGAAGCGCAAATGAAAGAACTGAAGGATCGCGGCATTACTGTGATCAGTTTGCAGGATCTGCTTGCGTGGAAGCGCGGAGAAAAAAACATCCCGCCGCGTTGCGCCGTAATCACGTTCGATGACGGCTGGAAATCTCAGTACGAAGTCGCGTGGCCGATCATGAAAAAATTCGGCTACACATTTACCATGTTCATTTATACGGAAGGCGTGGCCGGCGCCAGCCTCGGCGGTGGACAGGCAATCACTTGGGAACAGCTCGCCGACATGCGCGACAACGGGATCGACATCGAAGCGCACTCCGCTACGCACCAGGATTTACGCGAAGGCCATACCGTCATGGTAATGGAACCCGGCGGAAAAAGGACCAAAAAGAAACTGACCGGGGCAGAGTACGAGCAATGGATTCAGAATGAAGTCGTCGGCTGCAAGCAATTGCTCGAACAACGGCTCGGCATCAAGATCAACTGCTTCGCTGTGCCGTTTGGCACTTACAACGAGCACGTGAAAGAAATCGCGCGCAATGCAGGCTACGAAGCGATGTTCACTGTTTACGGCCAACCGATTACCTACACCTCGCCCATGGATGCGCTCGGTCGTTATGCAATCGAAGCGAACAAGCCGAAAGTTTTCGAAGACGCGGTGAAAATGATCGCGACTTCGAGCGGCGGTCCCGGCGCGCCCGCAGTTGCGGTCGTAGGCCCGCAAAATTTGCAGACCGAACCGGCCGACGGCACAACCGTCCGGACCGCTCTGCCACTGGTCAAAGCCAACCTGAGCGCGATCGGGCAGATCGATCCCGCCAGTCTGCAATTGCGAATCAGCGGGCTTGGAGTTGTTCCGGCATCGTTCGATCCAAAGACCGGCGTGGTTTCGTATCAGGTAACGCAAAAACTGCGTGACAAAAACTGCACCGTGATTTTGACGGCGAAATCCGGCGACAAAAAAGTCGAAGCGCATTGGACGTTCGGAATTGACGAGTCCGGCGCCGCCACAGCGCCAACTCCTGCTGCGACACCGAAGAAGTAACCGCGCCTTTTGCGCGCGTTGTTGGTAGCGAATGTTTTCGCAACTCGGCGACAGGCTGCAGGAGATCTTTAAGGATCTTCGCGGCCACGGGACGATCAGCGAGGCGAACATCGACGCCGCGCTCCGCCAAGTGCGGCTGGCATTGCTCGAAGCCGATGTCGATTTCCAAGTCGCCAAAAAATTCATCGCGCGAGTAAAAGACAAGGCGCTCGGCGAAGCCGTTCTGCGCAGCATCACGCCCGGTCAGCAGATCGTTAAAATTTTTTACGATGAATTGTCGATCTTACTCGGCGGCGACGCCGTGCCGTTAAATCTCGGAGAACCGCATCGCATTCTCATTGTCGGCCTGAACGGCTCGGGAAAAACAACTTCAGCAGCAAAACTTGCGTTATTGCTCAAAAAACAAGGCCATGGGCCTGCGCTGATCGCCTGCGATTTGCAGCGGCCGGCGGCTATCGAACAACTCGCCACGCTCGGAAAACAAATCGGCGTTCCGGTTTTCACGCCGGATTCGAACGAGAGAAATGTGCAACGCGCCGCAGCCGCGGCTCTCGAATGGAAAGATCGACCCGCCTCCGCCGAGCCGCCTTCGCAAGGCTACGTCGAGCCAAGGGCTACGGCGCGGCAGGCAATCTTCGATACTGCGGGCCGACAGGAAATCGACGCAGCGTTGATTGAGGAACTCAAGCAGCTCAAAGAAATTTTGCAGCCGCAGGAAACGTTGCTGGTTGTCGATGCAGCGACCGGCCAGCAAGGAGTCAGCGTCGCGACTCATTTCAACGACGCGCTCCAAATTACCGGCATCATTTTGACTAAGCTCGATGGCGACGCACGCGGCGGCGCGGCGTTGTCGATGCGAGAAGTGACGCAGCGCCCGATCAAATTTGTCGGCACCGGTGAAAAGTTAGATCAGTTCGAAGCGTTCGTGCCCGAGCGTCTCGCCGGTCGGATTTTAGGAATGGGCGATGTCGTTGGTCTGGTTGAAAAAGCAGCGGAAACAATCGAGATCGAAGACGCGGAGCGCCTCGAACGAAGACTGCGCAGCGCGTCGTTCGATTTCAATGACTTCCTCGGGCAGTTCAAGATGCTCCGAAAAATGGGGCCGCTCGAAAATATGCTTGGCATGCTACCGGGCATGAGTAACGTGCAGGGCCTCTCGATTGACGAGAAGCAGCTCAAGCGCACCGAAGCCATCGTGCTTTCGATGACCAGCGAGGAGCGGACGCGCCCGGAAATTTTAAATGCGCGGCGTCGTCAGCGGATCGCTCGCGGCAGCGGCTCGACCGTGACGGAGGTAAACGATTTGATCCGCCGCTTCGATCAGATGAAAAAGCTGATGAAGAACGCCGGCAAAATGAAGAAGATGATGGCGCAAATAGCGCGAATGAAAAAATAACATGTCAGTTACAATCAGATTACGAAGAGAAGGCGCGTTAAACCGCCCGTATTTTAAAGTTGTGGTCACGGACAAACGCAGTCCGCGCGATGGGAAATTTATTGAGATTGTAGGCACCTACGATCCAAAAAAGGCCGGGCAAAACAGCACCTTGAAGTTGGATCGGATCGAACATTGGATCAGCAAAGGCGCGCAGCCCTCCGACACCGTCCGCAGCTTGATTAAGAAAACTAAGAATCCAGAAGCTGCGGCGAGAAAAGCAGCAGCAGCGGCAGCGAAGAAAGCCGCGTCAACGCCGAAGGCAGAGAAGGCACCAACCGCAGCCGAGCCAGCGGCAAGTCCGGTTCCGGCCGTAACGGAGTCAGCAGCTCCGCCAGCGCCGGCTATGCCTGAGCCACCGCCACCACCCGCCGAGCCACCGCCTTCTCCCGAGTCGACATGAAGGAATTCCTCGAGTTCATCATTCGGCAACTCGTGGAATTTCCTGACGACATGGTGCTGACGGAAATCCCGAGCGGCAAGATGACGATTTTTAAAGTGCAGCTCCGCCAGAGCGACGTCGGCCGCATCATCGGTCGCAACGGCCAAACCATTCACGCGATCCGCGCCATGCTGAACAGTTCCGCGTCGCGTCACGGCCAACGCGCCACGCTCGAAATCGTCGAGTAATTTCTTCTGTAGCGGCGCTGTGTGAGCGTCGCATATTCGACCGACGGTCATAGACCGCCGCTACAACGATGAAGATCGACATCCTTACGTTGTTCCCTGAAATCTGCCGCGCGCCCTTGAGCGAGAGCATGATGAAGCGGGCGCAGGAAAATAAGATTGTCGATCTTCGCGTTCATAATCTGCGCGATTGGACCACCGACAAACATCACATCGTCGATGACGCGCCATTTGGCGGCGGGCATGGAATGGTGATGAAACCGGAGCCAATCTTCGCCGCCGTCGAGGATCTGAAACAATCAGCAATCAAAAAGCAGCAATCAAAAATCATCCTGATGTCGCCGGCTGGACGGCGCCTTGATCAAAAGATGGCGACTGATCTTTCGCACGAGTCGCATCTGATCGTCATCTGTGGTCATTACGAAGGCGTCGATCATCGCGTGATCGAGCACCTTGTCGATCTTGAGATTTCGATTGGCGATTATGTTCTGACCAACGGCGCGATCGCGGCTGTCGTGCTAGTCGATGCAATCGTCCGTTTGTTACCCGGAGTTCTCGGTCACGAACATTCCGCGGTTGATGATTCCTTTAGCGCAGGATTGCTCGAAGGACCGCAGTACACGCGACCCGCTGAGTTTCGCGGTTGGAAAGCGCCGGAAGTTTTGCTTTCCGGCAATCACGCTGAGATCGCGAAGTGGCGGAAAGAGGAAGCGCGGAAGCGCACGCGTAAGAATCGGCCAGATTTGCTGGACCGCTAATGAGCATGTCATCCCGAGCGCAAGCGAGGGATCTCACAGTCGAAGTCCGCGACACGCTGTTTAAACTGCGTGATCCACGAAGTAGGAGAGATCCTTCACTCCGTTCAGGATGACAGCGCGCGGTCAGTCACGAACTTTGCCGAGCGCGATGCAGGCGTTGATCCCGCCGAAGCCGAATGAATTACTCATCACGTAATTCAATTCGGCGGCGCGGCCGTGGTTCGGAACGACGTCCAAATCGCACGACGGATCGGCATTTTGATAATTAATCGTGGGCGGCACCCATTGTCGATCTAACGCCAGCGCGCAGAGTACGGCCTCGATCGCGCCGGTCGCGCCGAGCGGATGCGCATGATAACCCTTCGTTCCGCTCACCGGAATTTTTTTGGCCCGCTCACCCAAGACTTCTTTGATCGACATCGTCTCGGCGCTGTCGTTTAGCTGAGTCGAGCTGGCGTGAGCGTTTACGTAATCGATTTGTTCCGGCGTGATTTGCGCGTCGGCGAGCGCGTCCCGCATTGCGCGAATACAGGATTCGCCGCTCGGCAACGGCGTGGTCATGTGAAACGCGTCGTTGTTTAAACTGTAACCGAGAACTTCGGCGTAAATTTTCGCGTTGCGCGCCCGCGCGTGTTCGAGTTCTTCCAGAATCAACGAGGCCGCGCCTTCGCCCATCACAAATCCATCCCGCAACTTGTCGAACGGTCGACACGCAAGCTGCGGATCCTCGCAGCGGCTCATTGTTTTGATGATGTCGAACGCGCCGATCGTGATCGTGGTCAGCGGCGCTTCGGCTCCGCCCGCAACGACGACATCGGCAAAATCGTCGCGGATGTAACGCAACGCTTCGCCGACCGACACAGTTCCGCTGGCGCAACTATTTGAATTGGTGGTGCCGACGCCGCGAAATCCGAAATCAATTGCGATGTTTGAATGGGCCGAGCCGCCGAAAACCTGCACCGCCAGCGTCGGTTGAACTCCGCGCGCGCCCTTTTTCAAAAACCGAATGTATTGCTCTTCCGCCTTGCAAACGCCGCCAAGAGCGGTGCCGAAGCTGACGCCTATCCGGTCTTGCGGTTTGTCGTGCGAATATTCAATTCCGGCGTCATCGAGCGCCAGCTTTGCCGACGCGACCGAGAATTGGGCGTAGCGATCAAGTCGCTTCAAACGATGCGGCGGGAAAAATTCTTCCGCGTCCCAGTCGCGAATTTCGCCGGCGACGCGGACACCGAACGCGCTCACGTCGAAACCGGAAATTGGACCGATGCCGGTTTTCTCGGCGAGAATGCCTTTCCAAAACCCATCGACGCCCTTACCGATGCAAGTGATCGGACCCAGGCCGGTGATGACGACGCGCCTTCGACTCATGCGGCTACCCGGTTTGCCGTTGTTTCCACGTAGTCCTTCATACAACGCAGCGTTTTATTGGCAACGTTGTGGGTAAAGAAATCGCCAATGATCGGTTCGGCGATCGGCGCCAAGGCTGGAATTCGGAAATGCAGATCATGCACGATTGTTACCAGAACCCCCTCCGGCCTTTCATCGAATGTCCAGACCACTCGCATCCCTTTGCTAAACGCTTTCAAATGATGAAAGTGAATTTCGACGCGGTCGCGATCGATGATTTGCTCGGAGGTCCATTTGATCGGAATTCCGGAATGCCGCGCCGCCATCACCACTACGTTGCGATTGGGATTTCGCTCGAGATAGCAAATGTAGCGGTAGTGCGGCAAGATTTTCGGCCACAGCTCCAAATTGGCCGCCGTCTCGAAGATCGACATCTTCGGCGCGCGCATCACGATTGAATTCGTTTTGTGCACCTGGAAAAGAAGTTGGGATGAATGTAACCCGCATCAATCGTCGATGTCGCGCGCATTTCACAAAAACAAATCCGCAGGGCGTCGAACCCTGCGGATTTCTATTTGTCTGCCCCTTTAGGGCCTTGGCTATTCAACTAAGGATTGTCAATCTTCCCGTTGTGCTTGGTCAGCCTCTTCCGCCAAACGGTTGATTAGGTTAAAGAACGCCTGCGATTGGCCGATGAAGAGTCCGTCTGCTTTAAGACCCTTAACGGCCCCCATCGCTGCCCCCTTTGTCTCGGTCGGACGAATAATTGAACAGTTAGGGAAGCTTCTACTTAGGAATGGGCATGGCTCAGGCATGATCAGGTTTGCCTGCAACGTCTCCGGCTGACCGAAATGGAGATCGGAAAACGTCACCGTTGAGTTGTTCATTGGGTCGAACACCGTAAACGGTGGGTTGCCTGGAGGCCCGTTGGGGTTTGTATTCGCGTTGCCCGCCTTATCCTGCCAGGTCTGGAAGTGCATTGTCTCAGTGGGACCAATGCTGAGCAGGATTCGCAGGACTTCCAGACTCGTTACCCGTTGAGCCAGCGAAGGGTAGAGACTGCTGCCGCCTTGCTCGATAAAGGCAAAGTGGAACCCTGCTGTAAAGGCGATCGCGTTGATGAGATCGGCGTTGTTCGCGTCGGCATCAGTTCTAGGAATTGCTGTATGCCGCCCGTTATTCAACGTCGGGACTGCTTGAGCAAATTTGGCTGCGGCATCGAGATCCGGGTTTTTGCTGTCGCTGCGGTACCGCCCCCAAAAACTCGTATCTATAGTGAGTTGTGTGAGGTTTGTGAGCCGTTTCTTTCCGGATGACCCCGTCGCCGTGCTGCCAGGGATCGTACGAAACGTAGGACCAGCAAGCAGATCAATATCTGCCGTCGAGGCGCCTTTAGAAACCAAGAAAGCTCTGATGAAGGCCTGATG
The DNA here is from genome assembly GCA_035603575.1 of Chthoniobacterales bacterium. Taxonomy (GTDB): domain Bacteria; phylum Verrucomicrobiota; class Verrucomicrobiia; order Chthoniobacterales; family UBA10450; genus AV40. The sequence goes on along the minus strand of DATNKD010000041.1, from coordinate 9,664 downwards.
GCTGAACTCGTCATCTGTGTTGTCAGTAATGTATTGAGGCATATCCCCATCAAGAATTTGAAGCGCGGCAATATAAGCTGCGTTTCCTCCGTTAAAGCTCGGCGAAGACTCTCCACGAGGAATGTCGACGTGTTCCCCGAAAGGTACTCCTCCGAGTTCCCAGTATTGTTCCCACAGATCGCTCTCGAGGATTTCGGCGGCAGCGAGAAAACGCAGAATGGCTGCATCGCCTTCTGCGATCTCACTTTCTTGGCCGAAAGTCTTTGCGGCAGAGGCAAGAAGTGCAGCACCGGGAGCCAGCGCAACTGCGCCAAGGCCGACGCCGCGTAAGAATGATCGGCGGGGAAGGAGCCGCGGTGAAGAAGCAGGTTTGTCAACCTGCGACGGCGTGTGATTTTGGACTTTGTTCATGACTGAGATTTCCTTTGTGTTGAGATTAATGTTGAAGTCGTGAATGCTGCTGCTGCAGATTCTTTCGACGTTTTCACACGTGTGGAATCGCCGCGATTTGCAGCGCACGCTATATCTGAAAGGTAACGCGACTGTTACCGCGCGAGACTCGCGAGATTGCCGATCTTACGACGGTTGGCGAATGGTGTAGCCGACGTGGCGAATCGTCTGGATGAGTGGGGGCTCGCCGATTTTCTTCCTAAGTCGTCCGATGAAAACCTCAACCAGCTTCGTGTCGTACTCGTGTTCGTGCTCCCATACGCGTTGGCACAGTTCGGTGCGACTGAAAGCGCGGCCGGGTTCGCGCATTAACACTTTTAGCAGCATCAGCTCGCGTGCAGACAGTTCGATTCGGCGTGTTCCGCGATGCACTTCGTGGTCGACCAGATCGAGTGAAAGGTCGCCCACGCGCAGCGTCACCACCGGTTCTTCCGGATAACGTCTCCCAAGCGCATTGATGCGGGCAACTAATTCCGGCATTGAAAACGGCTTGCCCAAATAATCGTCCGCTCCCAGCTGCAAACCGGCTACGCGATCTCTGGCTTCGCCACGAACGGTCAGCATCAGCACACGACTCTTAACGTGAAGCGATCGCAGCCGGCGCAATAGTTCGAATCCATCCATTCGGGGAAGGCCGATGTCGAGAACGAGCAAGTCGAAAGCAGCCTCGGCCGCTGCGTGTAAAGCTGCTTCACCATCATGAATCACAACTGGATCATGCCCCGCCTGTATTAGGGCCGCCGCGATTTGGCGGGTCAAGGGGACATCATCTTCGACAACCAGAACGTGCATAATCTTGGAATGGCTTGAGCATTAAAAGCGCACAGTAAATTGCGCCGCGAAAATGTGATTGGCATTGCCGGGACCGGTAGTCTCTTCTTGAAAACTGTATTGCAACTTCAACTGGGTGTGTGACGTAAAACGATAGCCCGCTACGAAGTCGATCTTGGCCAGGTCCTGGCCCCACCGAATACTAGCGCCTGCGCCGTTGTCGATGTTGCAAAAGATTTGCTGGTTCCAACGAAGCGCGCCGAACAATTGCGGAGTGAATTTGTATTTCGCCTCTAAATAGTAAGCGAATGTTTCCGCATCACCGACTCGCGGAACCTCGAAACGCGCTTCGTAGAATTCCGCCCACATCTGAAGGTGATGCAGGGCGAAGCTGATGTCTTGTCCCAACACGAACTCCCGGTAATCATCGATGTCGCGCCCGCGCGGTAACGTCGGCTCAGCTTCGGGGCGAAAATACGGGCCTTCGCTGGCTGATACGCCGAAATTCCATGTTTGATTCGGACGAAAACCAACGCGCGCATTGAACGACGGGTCGTCGAAGCCGTTATCGGTCGCGTTCCACGATTCGGGGCGTGAAGAGAGTGACGAGTTTTTTATTTCCGCGGCGTAATCAAACTGACCAAGGCGTCCCGAAACAGCAGCCCCGGTTGCGTAATTTGGTCCCCAAATCACCGGATTGAATTGATACTTTCCGTGGTCAAACCGTCCTACAAAACCCTGAGGTGAGGCCGGCGCGGATTTGTCACCGACCGCCGTGACATTTTCATAAACGAGCGGTGCGTCGATGAACGGATTTTCCCATGACAAATGCCGCGGCACCCAATTTCCAATCACGGTAGCAAATTTTCCGATTTGCAGAGTGAAGCGTCCATCACCCCACGGCGTGATCCGAAGCGCGTATTCATCAAGCCGCACTTGAGCGCCGCGATCGCTCGGATCGAATCCGCGGTCGAGCCGTGACTGGGCGAAAAAATAAATCTGAGATCCATATTGTGCATCGAGAAAGAGCGTTAGGCGCGGATTGAAAAGGTTGTCGATCTTGCTGTCGATAAGGCCGGGTGCCGGTTGTTCGAAGTGATAAGCTTCCAAATCAATCGTGCCGCTCAAGCGCGCCCGCAGGTTGTTGTGGAATGCCGCGACGCTCAACGCGCTGTCAAGCCGGTCGAAAAAATCATCGATCTCAAACGCTTGAGCGTTGCCGGCCAACAGGCAAAGGCTGAGGGCCAGTAGCGCCTTCATACAACTTTAACTTGTGTGCTCTACTACTGGTTGCGCCACGCGCAGATGTAGTTCGAACTCAGTCCAATCGTCCGCGGAACGCACCAACCTTAAATCACCGCCGTGCAAACGCGCGAGTTCTCGTGCCAGATTCAGCCCTAGTCCGTGACCGGACACCGTGGCACCGGTCGCAGCGCGGCGGAACCTGTCGAAGATGTGTTCCTGCGCATCGCGGGCGATGGGCTGCCCGGCGTTGCCAACGGTGAGACGGATTACACTTTCGTTCCTCTGGGCGGCAACTCGAATGCGGCCGCCTTTTCGATTGTACTTTCGCGCATTCTCGAGAAGATTTTGAACGATTAGCGAAATGTATCGTTTAGCGCCCGCGACATATAAGTCCGGCGGAACTTCCTTTTGAATTTCCACGTCGGGCGAATCTGGAAGCGCGTTCAGATCATCGAGCCATTCTTCGACAAGCTGACTGAGATTCACAGGCTCCGACTGAATCTGAAGGTGACCGGCGTCCAGACGCGCCAGAAGTAACAGATCTTCGATTACGCCACTTAGCCGGTGGGTCTGATGAAGAAGGGTCGAGAGTTCTTCGTAGATTTCCGGTTTGAAATCTTCGTGCGCTAATAATGTTTCCAGACCGGCCCGCAGCACGGTGAGGGGGCTTTTCAACTGATGCGAAGCGTCGGCCGAGTACCGTGTCGATCGTTTCAATTTCTCGCTCGCGGAGATCAGCTCCGCTTCAGCCTGTTTTCGCTGTGCGCGGTTTCTTTCCGAATCCAACGCCAGTTGCTCGACTGGTTTCGCGAAACGGACGGCAACAAAATGGCTGGCCACGAAGCCGCCGAGCAGAAGTAGCGCGCCCACGCCACCAAATTGCCACCGCAATCGCTGCTGCTGCGCGATCGAATCAACAAGTGAGTAAACGCAAATTTCATATGCGGGCGGGAAAAGCGAACCTGGATTGAGTCGCCTGTAGAACAAGAGCTGTGGCACTTCCTGTATCGTCACGGTGAAGCTGTTCTTGGCACGCTTAGCCTTGGAAAGTGCATTGCTGATTTCATTGTTGAGAATTGTTTGTGCCGCTTTCGGAAGCGACGGCATGTGCAATCGTCGGCCTGCCCAAATCCCGCTTTTAACTTCGACACCCGCGCGCTTGCTTGCGATCTCGAACGGTTTGAATCCGACGACCAGCGCGGAGATAACTTCGCCAGTCTCAGTCGAAAAAATCGGAACTGCGATCACTTCATCAACTGTCTCGTCTGCAAGATCGACATCTTCCGTGAGATAGCCGATCTGTTGCTTTTCGGGCAACGTTTTGAGCGCGAGTTGCGCTTCCGTTTTCAGGCTCAGCTCACCGACGTCCTTCGGATGCGATGGCGAAAGAACGGCGCCGTTGCCATCGAGAAAGCGACAGAACCGCGCGTGAAGAAAGCCAACCGAAGGGTCGGGCGAGTCGCTGCCTCCCTCGATTAGGTCGTGCAATTCGTCTTTGGCGCTCGGATATAATAAATCGAGTGCGTTGTCCTCCAATGCTGCATGAATGCGTGGTTTCTCCGCCAGCACGCGGCAGCGCTCTGCCAGCGCCGCATTTCGCAATTCTTGCAGCTTGTCCAGGCCCGACAGTTCGGCTTGAAATTTCTGCCGAAGGTCCCGCTCGGCGTTTGCGTTCACTCTCGCTTGCCCAAGATAAATCCCAAGTCCAGTCACCCCGGAAATCACAAGCATGATCGCGATTGCCAGTTTTGTCCGAAAATTGGTTACCTCTCGCTCATTCGCCTTAGCCCCAAAAATCATGGGAAATCAACGCTGATTGTTCCGCCGTTTTTCAATTCGACCGGCTGTTCGCGCGTGGTCTTACTGTTGATCCAGGCTTTAAGGACGTATCGACCCGAAGGCAGTCCGCTTAATCTGAATCGGCCGTCGGGATCGGTCACGACAAAGTACGGAGTATTAAGAACTAGAATCAGTCCACGCATGTGTTCGTGAATATCACAGCGAAGTGTTACCAGGCCCGGCAAATCAAAAACCTCCGACGGAATTGGCCTCTCGTCCGGGCGATACCGACCCAGATCAAACCGTTTTGCGGGCGAGTAGGAAAAGATACTGTGATAGGTATCGTCCAGGTTTGGAAATTCTATTCTCGTGCCCACCTGCACCGGCAACAATGCCGGAACAAAAGCAAAATTCCTTTGCGTGATCTGTTTGATCGGAAGCGAAGTTCGCTTTGGAAATGAGCCCTCCAGATAAACCACGGCCAGCGGCGGTTCCGTCGAGAGAATACCGCCATGCGTGACGATCTCGTAGCGTTTCGCCATCACCGGCGCCGAATGTAATTTTGGCAGCGCCACCTTTCCTTCGACCACCGCTTGCCCGGAAACCGAAACGGACAGAGAAATGAAAATCGCGTTGAACGAAATGAATTCGCACAACCGCATCGCTCGCTAGTTTAGCAGTCGTTGCGGGTGACGGAAAGTCTTGCTCGCAGATAAGGCCAAGCAGGCGCTGTCGCGCGTCGCCCTACAACATCGCTTTACGCTTGATTCGATAAGTCAGAAAACACTCGTCGCCTACCACGCGCATATCGGTCATCGCGCAATGCACGCTGGCGGGTAGAAATTTTTTGCTCAAGCCCGTGAGTGTCGGCGCGTTTGCTCCGCCGAACAAATAGGGCGCGATGGTGAGATTAAGCTCGTCGATCAATCCGAGTTCAAGCAACGAACGAAACAGAATCGGCCCGCCTTCACACGCGACTCTGCGAACTTTGTAATCGCGGCGCAAAGTTCGCAGCATCTCGGCAAGATCGACATCTTTCGCTTCGCTCAGGTGCAGCGTCGCCTTCTTCTCGCGCAAGGCGGTTCGGACTTCTTTTGGCATTCGCTTGGTCGAGAAAATCAGAATTGGTCCGGCAGCCGCCGGATCGGAGTGAAAAATCTTCAGCTGCTTGTCGATCCTGCCCTCGTTGGAAACGATCACACGCAAAGGCCCTGGCGTTTGGCCACGTTTAATTCGCGCCGTTTTCAAATCGTCCGGCAGACCGAGACGGACGTTGTCGCGTTTAAGCGTGCTGTGGCCGAGCAGCACCGCGTCCGCGAGCGCGCGCTGCCGAAACAAATGCAGCTTGTCTTCGCGTGAAGTGAAATCGACGGGCGCGAAATCGCGGGTGGTGACTTTTCCGTCCACTGTCATGGCGAATGTTGCGGAAACGAAAGGACGTTGGAGCTTGCGTCTCATTCCGAAGAAAACGCCGAACGCCGCCGAACATCGAACATCCAATCTCGAATTGTCTGAATTCGGTGTTGAGCGTTGGGCGTTGGGCGTTGGACGTTTGCTGAACTCATTGCGGCTCTTGGATTTCATGCTCCATCGTCGCCACTTCGCGTTGCATTTCGCGCATCCGCACGCGTTTCGCGACGCCGCTCGGTTTGTAGAAAAAGTAAACGATGCCGCCCGGCGCACAGCAGATCAGGATCACGAGAAAGCTCATCGTTCCGATCAATTTCGCGACCGCAATCGGCACGTCGCAAAGGTTGTGGAGCATGACCTGCAGAATTTGTTCGCGCAGACCAACGCCCGCAAAACTAATCGGCAAGGCCGTCAGCGTGCGTTCCACCGGCAGCACCGCAAAAAAATCGATCAATTTCACGCCAGCATGAAAAGCATAAGCGACGCAAAGAAAAGTCGTGAACGTAGCCAGATGCGCGACCAGCGACGCCGCGAAGGCGAAGAACGTCGCGACCCAGTGCCGCGCGTAAAGATGATAAGCCGCCGCGATTTCGATCAACTTGTCCCGGCCGGGAAATTTGTGCGGCAAAAGATGAAAGAGATTGAAGCCACTGACAATGAAGCTTGCGATCAAGGCCGAGACCGAAACCCCGAGGACAAGGAGCAGGAGCCAGAGCAAATTTCTCGTTTCCGGCGTTCGCGAGAGCAAATCAAACCGCAAACTCACCAGCGTCACCGTGATCGCCACCAGCGCGACCAGTCCGATCAATCGGTCGAAAACGACTGCGAGCAACGCGCCAGCCTTATGTTGCGCGGTTTCTTTGAGCAACAGGTAACTCTTAATAATATCCCCACCGGTGCCGCCTGGCAGAAATTGGTTATAAAACATCCCGATCAAAAACAAACCGGACAGGCGCGGGAAGTTGAGACGGATCTTCTGGACTCGGAGGAGAATTTGCCATCGCACCGCGGCCGCGATTTCGACGATCAGATAAGCGATGATGGCGCCGCCAACCCATCGGTAATCCGCGGCGCGCAGCGCGATTGCCATCTGCGCGCGCTGATGCGGATCGTGAAAGACCCAAATCAGCAATGTTACCGTGACCGCCAGTTGGATGAGGGTAACGAAAATTTTCTTCATACGCCCAAGCGTTCTTTCCAAATTTTAACCGAGCGCTGAATTTCTTCGGCGGTTTTTCGCGGACTTATTTCCCAAACCCAGGCGCAGTCTTTCGGCAGCAGCGGCACCAGTTGTATAAGATCGACATCTCCGGTGAACGGCGGCTGATGATCTTGTGCCGGCCAGATGCAATCCTGCACGTGACAGCCAAAGGTGCGAGGACCGATTTGGCGAAGCCATTCCGCATGATCGAGAAAAGCGAGATTTTCTTTGATCTGAATGTGACCGAAGTCGTGCCAGTAACCGACTTGGGGTGAATTCAGTTCATCGAGCAGCGCCGGCAGTTCGCGTTCGCTCGGAATTTCTTCGTAACCGCGGCGGCCTTCGATTCCAAGTTTTACTTTCTTCGACGCCGCGTACTCGACGATGCGACGCAAACAATCTTTCACTCGATCGAGGTAGGCCGCCGAAGCGGCTTCGCGTTTCTCCACCGCGCGAATTTTTTCGCGAACGTATTTGCGGGAAAGCAGTTCGCCTTTTCGAGCAAGCTTAATCAACGAATCGGTCACCGGTTTCATCGGAACCTCGCCAAGGTGCATGATGATGAATGGCGCGCCGAGGCGCTCGGCGAAATCGATGGTCTGGAAAGTTTGTTTGACCGCGCGCTCGCGTTCTTTTCCGTAAGCGGAAGAGAATTGGTAGCAATCAGGTGAAGCGCCCATCACTTCGACCGGCAACGGACAAAAATTATGCAGGCTGCTGAACTTCACTTTGCCGGACTCATGCATTTTTTGAATGCCCGGCATGAGCGAAATGCGAATGCCGTGGCCAAGCTCCACGCGATCGAAACCAAGATCGACAATCTCGCGCAACATTTCGGCGCCGTCGGTGTGCCGGCCTGAATTCCAACAGGTCGAAAACGCGATCACGTCAAATAGTCGCGGCGATCGGAGGCGGCGTTTCGCCAGCTTGCGATTCACTTAGTGCCGGTTCGCAACATTGTTTCCGGAACCGCACCAGCACCAACAGCGTGATCGCGCCGTAACAGATCGCAGCAATCACTAGCGCGGTTGGCATTCCGATTAAGTCAGACAAACTCGTTACGCCCAATCCGGCGATGGGCATCAGCCCGACGAAACTCAACATGAACACAGCCGACACGCGTCCGCGCAGATAATCGGGCGCACGTTCCTGCACGATCGTGCTGCAAAGTCCGAAGTTCGTCGCCAGACCCAGCGAATTAACAATGAGGAGCGCCATCGCCACATAAAAACTCGGGGCGCGCGAAAGACCAGTGACCGCAAGTGTGACCGCAGTCGCGCAGATCATCATCAAAGGAACGCGTTTTTCACGCGGCAACCCGATCAAGAAAATTGAGCCTACGACCGACCCGATGGCGGACGCGCCCATCAAAGTGCCCAGTTTGTCCGCGCCCAAATGGAGTACGAGCCGGACGTAAAGCGGCATCATCACGGTGATGATCGGAAAGATGCAAAGCGATTGCGTGGCAATGAGAACGATCATGGCGAGACTGGGCTTGTCGCTGGCCACGTAGCGAAATCCTTCTTTGATTCCGCTCATTCGTTTTTCTTCTTCCTCCTTGGTGCCTTGCAGACGAGGCGGCAATGAAAAAATGGCGACGATCAGAGCAATAAACGAGATCGCATTCGCAAAAAACGCCGAGGCCAGGCCCCAAGCCGAGACCAAATAACCACCGATGGCAGGTCCGAACACGCGCGACCCATGAAAAACAGAACGATCGATTGAAATCGCGCTTTGAATTTCTTCTCGCTTCACCAGCTCCGGTACGAGCGCCGACAATGTCGGCATCTCAAACGAATTCGACACACCCTGGATCGCAGCGAAAACGAAAATTTGCCAGATAGCGATTTTCCCGCTCCAAATCAATAAGCCGATCGAAACCGCGATGGCAATCTGGATGTATTGTGTAATCAACAAAATCTTGCGCTTATCGAATTTGTCAGCCGTTGAGCCTCCAATCATCGTAAGGGCCAGCATTGGCAACCCGGCGCAAAGCTGGACTAATCCAAGCATAAAAGCCGAACTAGTGAGCGTGGCCATGACCCAGCCCTGGGTCATTACTTGCATCCATGTTCCGGTATCCGAAATCGCCGAGCCGATGATGTAACGGCGGAACGGACCCGGCCGCAAAACACGAAGTGCGTTGCGATTTGTTAATTTTATCTCGCCGCTCATGGCCAACACTCATAAGCGGGAAGAAGCACCGCTGCAATGGACGAACGCCACTCTTCGCGGTCATTCCGAGCAGAGCGAGGTACCCCACAGTCGGAGCCCGGATCACGCAATTTAAACTGTGTAATCAACGAGCTTGTGGGAGATCCTTCGCTTCCGCTCGGGATGACAAAACCGGCGCAATTGCCGCCGCAGGCGCGTTCACTATCTTGAAGGATGCGCATCGACAAGTTCACCCAGAAGATGCAGGAAGCGCTGCAAGCGGCGCAGGATGTCGCTTCGCAATTCAATCATCAGGAGATCAGTAACGAGCATTTTCTGTCTGCGCTGCTTGATCAAAGCGATGGCATCACTCAGCCGTTGCTCGAGAAAATCGGTGTGCCGGCGAACCGGTTGCGCGAAAGATTGGCCAGCGAGCTTGAGCGCCGTCCCAAAGTTATTGGTGCCGCTGTCGATCTTCGTCTTTCGAATGAGCTCCGCAGCGTGCTCGACGGCGCGGAAAAGGAGATGTCGAAGCTGAAAGACGAATACACTAGCGCCGAACATTATCTGCTGGCGCTCAGTGCTGCGAATGTTCCCGCGTCAAAGATCCTGAAAGATCTCGGCGTCACCCGCGACAAGTTGATGCAGGCGCTG
>DATNKD010000040.1:0-22283 GCA_035603575.1 Chthoniobacterales bacterium | reverse complement strand
ATCTTCCATTTCGCGGCCGCCGTACTTCACGTTGCGAACCCGTTCGTTGGTGAAATCGTAAAGCAACGCGCCGCGGTCGCCGAAAATTCGCAAACGATCATTCGGCGCGCCGGCATGGACGCCACTGAACTCGAGCACGCCTTCCGCGCCGTTCTCAAAAACGCAAAGGACATTGAGCATGTCGGGAACGATCACGTGATAGCCGCGCCGCTCGGCGTTCAGAATTTTTCCGCGCGCGAACACGCCGGCAATGTTGCCGAGCCAGCGCTGCAATACTTCCACGTAAATCCCGAGCGTGAGCACGTTCAATCCGCTGATCTCGATCTTCTGCCGCCAATGCGCTGGCGCTTCCGGATTCAAATAGACACCGGTGAAACTTTGGAGGCGCACGGCGTGGGGCGCGCCGATGAAATTTTCGGCGAGCAATTTTTTCACAAGCAGATCGGCGCGCATCCCGAACGGCGGTGGACAAAGCATCGTCACCAGCTCAGGAAAACGTTTGGTGGTCGCCAGCATTTCTTCGGCTTCGGCGAGGTCCATCGCCATCCGCGCCTGGCAAAAAACGTGTTTGCCGGCCTCGAGCGCGGAAATTGTCACCGCCGAATGCATGTAAGGCGGCGTGCCGATCCAGATAATATCGAGATCGGGAACCGCCAACAGATCGGCCCAATTCGCCATCGGCGTCGCGCCTTTACAATATTCTTTGCAAAACTGTTCGCTGCTTTCGTAGGTCGAGTTCGAGACGGCGACAATCTCGGCATCGGGATTCTTTTTCAGCGCGGACAAATGCCGGGTCCGAACGATATTGCCCGCACCGACGATTCCGATTCGCAGTTTGCCGTTATTTTTTTGTGCCATGTTTCAAATACAGATGTCGATCTTGCACTGCGCCTAACGATTGCGCGAGTCAAGTTTTGACCTTTATATGGATTTTCTGTTGAACAACTCCGAAAGGCTTCGCGAGTAAATCGCTTGACATTCAAGCCACGCGCGGCACCTTTTGCGCCCCCATTTCTTCACCATGTCGAAAGTTTGCACCATCACCGGCTCGAGACCCATGCGCGGCAGCATCATTCGCCGCCGCGGTATGGCCAAGAAGAAGGGCGGCGTCGGCCGGCACGTGACCAAAATGGTGCCGCGTCTGTTCGCGCCGAACCTGCACCAGCACCGGATCTGGGTGCCGGAGCTGAAGAAATTCGTGCGCGTGCGCGTGACCGCGCGTGGGCTGAAGACGATCAACAAAAACGGCGCTTACAAAGCGCTGAAAAAAGCCGGCGCGATCTAGGTCCAAGCCGGACTGGGTGCGAGCCGCAGGGGCACTTTAACTGCCGCCGATCTCCGTTTCTTCAGTTGTAGAGGCGCTTGTGCTAAGCGCCTGTTTTTCTGGTTCGGCGGTTGACACAACTGCCGCTACAACATCTGTCGCCGGAGTTTCTGCGGCCGATACGGTCGCCTCTACAGTTTCTTTTGCTTTCGCTTTCGCGCGCGGTAGATCGAGCGAGCCGTCATTGAACTCGATCACGTAGCCTTCGCTGATCAGCCAGCGGAGATCGGACGCGAGCGCCATTTTCACGCGCTCCGCTTCGTCAGCCGTAAGATCGACAATCGACTTGTCGGCCAGTTCTTTCCGGCCAATTCGCGGCGAGGTCCCGATCGCCTCCAGAATTGCCCGGATTTGTGGTGAAACTCCTGTTTCATCGTGCTTAAACGCGCGCGGATAAATCGAGGAGACAAAGAGCATCCCGCGCCGATGCCGAAAGACATGAAGACCAACTTCACGAAAGTGCGCGGCAAGCTCCTGCATCATCGGCGACGGCGAGCGCGTCTCATGCGTCCATTCGCTCTCGATCAGCCGGTTCAGCACGCGATCGTGCAACCGCCGGCTGGCGGGACCGTTGATGACTAATTCCGAAACCGGGCGAACGAGGCCGGGTAAATAATTTTGCTGAAAGTGCCGCTCCGTTTCCGTCGCCGACGAAAATGTCGTCGGCGTTTCCTCGCGCAACGTCGAGAACGTCGTCACCTTGCGCGCGTCTTCCTTCCATTTCTCGATCTCCGCCGGGTCGGTCACGATTTGGATTTGGCGCTGGTAATCGGCAAAACTCATTCGTCGGCTGAACCGCTGTTCGTACAAATTGCGCAGGCGGCGCTGATAATCGTGATGATTGGTCGGGCCCAGGAGTGCCCCACTCAGTTTGCAGCGGGCGATGTTGGTAAAATTTCCTTTGATCGGCTCGGTCTCGGTGATGTCGATCTTGTAAAAGTCCGCTTGCGCAAAACGAAATGCGTTGCGATCGAGAAATTGTCGATCAACCGAGACCGCGCCGTTTTCGCCAAGCTGAAAAACCGGCGACTCGGGCGGCGCGGTTAATTGAACATCGTGACGGGTCGCTTTTTCCAGAAAGAGCCGCGCGAGCGCAAATAACGAATACGCGACCGAGCCGGATTTAATTTGCGCGACAACGTTCTCGAAAGCAGACACGCGCGGCAAGAATTTGACCGCGATTGGCGGCAACGGCCGCTCGACTGGTAGATGCCGATCTTTACGATGTCGATCTTGCCGACTGCGCTCCGGCTTCCTTGGGCCGAATCTATCTCGCGGCGGCCGATCACGTCCAACCCTCTGCTTTTCTGACTTCGACGTTGGGCGTTGGAAGTTGGACGTTGGACGTTTTCTTTTCTGATCGCGCTCGTCGCGACGGCCGCGTCCACGGCGCTCGCGCTGATCTTCTCCTTGATGTTGGGCGTAGCGTTCAGTCGGCGCGGGCTCATTCACCCACGCCGGAAGCATTTTCAGGTCGACCAATTCGTCGAGTTCGACAGGCGCGTCAGCCACGAGTGTGTTCTACCCCAAGCCGACAATAAAACCAGCGTGTTGTCGAATCTGGTCGCGCAATTTTGGGCAATTCTTTTACTTGCGGTGCGGCAGTGCGTGGGGTAAGCGTTGCGCTCCAACCCAAAAATTTTTTATGGCTGAGAAAACGATCGAGGAAAAGGTCAAGGACATCATCGTCGAGCAGCTCGGAGTAAATCCTGAGCAGGTCACGCCTCAGGCGTCATTTATCGAGGACTTGGGCGCCGATTCGCTCGATATAGTGGAACTGGTGATGGCGTTCGAAGAAGAATTTTCAGTGGAAGTGCCGGACGAAGACGCTGAGAAATTGCAGACCGTCGGCGACGTCATCAACTACATCAAAGAACGCGCCAAATCACAGGGCGGCAGCGCAGCGAGCGGCGGCGCGAGCTAACGATTTATTGGAGGGACGCGCTCTGTCGCGTCCATAATGGGACGACACAGAGGTCGTCTCTCCAGATTCTTTCCCGGTTGCGCGAGCGCGCAACGCGCCCAGACTAACGACAATGGATTTCGGCCTCCTGCAAAAACCATTGTTCCATGTCTTTGGTCACGATGTGTCGTTTCTCGGCATCATCGCGTTCGTCATTTGGTTTTCGGTTGGCCTGTTCGCGGCCCGCGCGCTGCAAAGCGAGGTCGTCCGGCGTTTTTTCAGCCGCTTCAAGATCGACGTCAACCTGATCGCGATCCTGACCACGATCCTGAGCGTGGCCGCACTTGCGTTTTTTACAGTAAGCGCAGTCAACGCCGCCGGCGTGCCGTTGTCCTGGAATGCGCCGTTACCAGGCGTCACTCTGAGCCTCTTTCAAATTTTCCTGCTCATCGCGCTGCTGATCGCGGTTTTCTGGATTTCATCACGAACGAAACGCTTTCTATTCAATCGATTTCTCGCGAAAAGCGGACTCGATCGTTCGTTGCAATACGCGATCGCGCAGATTGTCAGCAATGTCGTCCTCATCGTCGGCATTTTTATTGTTCTCGATAATGCCGGGATTCATCTCGGGGCGCTGACAGTTTTTGCCGGCGCGGTCGGCGTTGGCGTCGGTTTCGGTCTGCAAAACATCGCGAGCAATTTTATCAGCGGTCTCGTCATTCTGGCCGAACGGCCGATCACAGTTGGCGACCGCGTGGAGGTAGCGGGGATCGCCGGCCAAGTGCAGCACATTCGCGCTCGCAGCACGGTGATCGTGACTAACGACAACATCACCATGGTCGTCCCGAATACGAAATTCATCGACTCACCGGTGACGAACTGGACTTATGGCGATCCGCGGGTGCGTTTTCGTTTGCCGGTGGGCGTAGCCTACGGCAGCGACGTGAACAAGGTGCGCGAAGCGTTACTCGCCGCCGCCAACGAAAATCAGAACACCCTGAAAGATCCCGCGCCGAGCGTTTTCCTGGAAAAATTTGGAGAGAACTCCATTGATTTTGAGTTGGTGGTTTGGAGCAGCGAGATGAGTTATCGACCACGCCGTTATCGGAGCGACCTCAATTTCGCGATGGAGGAAAAGCTGCGCAAAGCCGGGATCGAGATCGCGTTCCCGCAACGCGATCTCCACATCCGCAGCGGTGTGCTCAAAGTGCAGAACGTCGACGCGGCGGATCGACATGGGAGATGACGTTGTCGTTCCTTTCGCTCAAGGAACGGCCAAAATCCTGACGCTTTCGCGCGTCCGAAACCTGGGGGCGTGGAAGCGCGCCTTTCAGAGCAAATGCAAAGATCACCGCTACTACGAGTTGATCGACCAAACGCTGGCGAACGATTTCGAATATCGTTACGCGTTGCTCGAGGACAGCTCGGGAAATATTCGTGCCATTCAGCCGGTCTTCTTTGTCCGTCAAAACTTAGACGAAGGAATGCGCGGAGCTTTCCGTAAAGCTGTCGATCTTGTCCGAAAAAAATTTCCACGATTTCTGACGATGCGCGTCTTGATGGTCGGCTGCGCGGCGGGCGCCGGCGAGTTAGGCGCATGCGACGCAAACGACGAGCGCTGGACTGCCGAAGCGTTAGGCGCGACGCTGCGCAAGTACGCTCGCGAGAACAACGCTTCGCTTGTTGTCCTAAAAGATTTCCCGGCCAGTTACCGCTCGACGCTGGCAGCTCTTTCCGAAAACGGATACGCGCGCGTGCCGAGCATGCCGATGACGCGGCTCGGGCTGCCCTATCAAAATTTCGACGAATACCTGCAAACACTCGGTTACGTCAGCCGCAAAAGTCTGCGCCGAAAGTTCCGGAAAACGGAACGCGCGGCCAAGATCGAAATGGAAGTCATGAACGATATTTCGCCGCACATTGACGCGATTTATCCGCTCTATCTCCAGGTGCACCAGCGCTCGCCGATGAAATTTGAGACGCTGACGAAGGATTTTTTTTGTCGTATTGCGCAAATCATGTCGGAACGGGCGCGCTTTTTCATCTGGAGAGAATCAGAGAGGATCATCGCGTTCAGTCTTTGCCTTATTTGTGGCGACACCATTTACGATGAGTGCCTCGGCCTCGATTACGATGTCGCGCTCGATCTCCATCTTTATTTTTACACGATGCGCGACGTGATCCGTTGGGCGATCGATCAAAAGTTGCGCTTCTATTGCAGCGGTCCGCTGAATTACGATCCGAAACTGCATCTCGGCCACGAACTTGCGCCGCTCGATCTTTACGTGCTGCACACGCGAGCGCTGTTGAATCCGATCTTCCACTTCGCCGTGAAATACCTCGAGCCGACGCGGCATGATCCGATTTTGAGAAAATTTCCAAACGCACATCAACTTTGATTCCTAAAATCGACATCGTGCAAAATCGACATCATGCGTGATCGGCCTTCCGGATTTGGCAACCCTTGGCTGCAGCTTGGGCTGAACATCATCTGTGTCGTTCTTTACGAATTGCTGTTGAAGACGGGCGCCAAGGCCACGGCAGATCTCTCTCAAACCTGGTCGTGGACTGGAATAACCGGCCTCGCCTCGCCGCTAATCTGGTTGGCGATTGTCGTCATTATTCTCGACCTAATGATTTGGCTCTACGTCCTAAAATATATCCCGCTCTCCATCGCGTTTCCGTTGTCTCGGGTGGTTGATGTTTTGGTCCCGATAAGCTGCTGGCTCATCCTTAAGGAAGAAATCTCCACGCTACGATGGTGCGGCATCGCCCTGGTGATTATTGGACTGGCGATCGTCGCCAGACCGGCTGCTCGCCTGGAGGAGCGTTTATGACCTGGTGGTCGCTCGTTCTTATTCTAGTCTGGCTGGCTACGTTCGTGGCTGGTCAACTTTTTTTTAAACGAGCCATGGAGTTGTCGAGCGTAACCGGATTCCACAATCGGAAGACCATCGCCTTTCTCGGCGCCGGAATCTTTTCGATGACGATCTCGTTTCTTTTGAATCTCGGTCTGCTGCAGCGTTTCGATCTTAGCTACCTCTATCCCTTTCAAGGCCTCAGCATCATCATGATCGGGCTGCTGGCGGCGGCGATTTTGAAAGAGAAATTAACGTGGCGACTAACCATCGGCACGTTGTTGATCACCGCAGGGGTCGTGCTCGTTTCAATGAGTTAGTGCTGGGCACAATCGTTCCAGCGCGGCGAAGTTAATTCTTCGAGTTTCTTGAGGTGTCGGCAAAGGCAACTGGGGATGGTCCCACTCGGAAGCGAAGCGTTGTTTCCGGCGCGCGTACTTCGGTGGCGAAAACGCGCCGCAAATGTCGCCAGCAATGATTCGGCCGTGTTCGCGCAATTTCCCGAGCGCCCATTCGAGATCGGCAACTTTGAACCGGCCACTTTCCCAATTTGTCACCGCCTCCTCCGCGCGCAGACAATCGAGATCGATCGTGACATAAACGTTTTGGCCGCGGAAATTCGCAGCGAATGCTTCGAAATTATCTCGCCAATTCTCGCGTAAGATCGCGCCGCGACGTTGTCGATCTTTGATCGGACGCTGGTCAACCCAGGGATGAACTTCAAGCCGGCCTACGCGCTCGCCGCTACGGTTGGCAAAAATATTGTGCGGCCACCAGCACTCGAAATTTCCGCAGCCCCAAATGGCGATGTGTTGGACGTGCGCGAGCTCAAGCGCACGATTGATCCAGCCGCCGCAGCCCCATTTCGGCGGACGAACATCCCAGTCCGGATGATTATCAAACGAAACGAGAACGATTGGTTCATTCAGCCGACGAAGCCAAAGCGCACTGAGATAATGGAAATCGCCCGAGCCATAGAGAATGAACGGCGCAACTTGCTGAGCGAATTCGTTGTAGAATCTCTCGACCAACGGTGGCGATGCCGAAAAACGTAATTCCGGGCCCCAATGGCGCGCATCCAGCGCCGCCAAGTTCAACGGTTCATCTCGCCACGCGTCGTCGAGATTAAGGTGCAGGGCCTGGCTCAGAGATTATTTGGGGGTGTGCGATTGGAAGCGCGTGTCGCTTTGTTTCGCGATGCGGAGATTTTCTGCGGCCTCGGTCAACGTCGGATCGATTCGCAACGCTTCCTCGTACTGGATAATGGCCTGAGAAGTTTTGCCCTCGCGAAGAAGCAAACTGCCGAGATTGCTGTGAACATCGGCGCGCTTCGGATCGAGTCGGGCAGCTTCGAGGTAATGCGCTTCAGCTTTTTGCGAATCGCCTTTGGTTAAAAGAGCCGTCGCCAACTCAGAATGTGCATCCGCCAGATTTGGATCGGCGTCCAAAGCGCGCTGATATTGTGCGATCGCGGCATCGAGCTCGCCTCGTTTATCAAGAAATGCGCCGTAGGTGTAGAACAAGCGGGCCGATTTCGGACTGAGACGGATCGCGTTTTCGTATTCGGCGCGAGCTTCGTCCGCCCGGCCAAGGCGTTCGAGAAGGTAAGCATAACCGGAACGAACTTCGCCGGTGTTGGGATCCAGCTGGATCGCGCGCTCATAATATTTCTTCGCTTCATCCAGCTTCGACTTCGACATGAAGAGCTGGCCCAAATTCGCGTAGACTTTTACGTAACCGGGATCGAACCGCAGCGCCGTTTGGTATTCCTTCTCTGCTTCGTCGAGCCGGCCGTCGTGCTGGAGTGCAGTGCCATAATTGTAATGCTGACGCGCGCCCTTGGGCAGATCGGCCACTACCCAACCTGAACGAGTAACCGCCGGCGTGGTTGCCCACATCTGGCCAATCCACATTGCACTCAAAGGAATCACAAACGCGACCGCCCATTTTGCACCGTGCAACATCCAGCCGGGCACCAAACCGCCCGAGCTGACGTCGGCCGTGCCGCCGCTAAGTCCGAGCGATTGGCGGGTCGATTTCTCGCGCACCTTCCAAATGAATCCGTCGTAATAAAAATGGAGCAGACCCGAGGCGGCCACCACACCGGTGAGAACTTTGTTCACCGTGTCCAACCCGATGTGCGAATTCAAATAACCGATCGAGCCGTAAGCAAAAACCAACCCGATGTAGAGACCAATGAGAGATCCGCTGCGGCGAAACACAAATCGCATAAATCCGCCGATGGAGCTGTCTTTCTCGACCCGGTTTCGGTTGTAAATCCAAACCAGCGACAAGTATTGCACGTCGTGAAAAACTTCGAACAACGCGATTCCTGCGAGGATGTTTACCACGCCGTTGTTGCAGTACCACCAAAACGCAATGCTGGTGACAAGGAGCGCGAGCTTGACCGGGTTTTGCCGTTTTCCCGCAATCCACATCCAGACGAAATTGGCGACTGCGATGACGGAGACCGCAATCGCCGCCGCGAGTAATCCCTGTTGCAGAAGACGGATCGTCGTCGGTGAAATAAACGGCACACCGCTGGCGTAAAAGCCTTCCAACGCATCCGTCATGCGCGGGGGCGAAAGGACAATGGCCGTTGCGAACCAGATGCCGCAGGCTGCAAAATCAAGCCGGCGCGTCAGCGTTTCGAACGATCCAGTTTTCGCGTCGTAAATGCGGCAGAACCCATAGGTCTGCATCATTCCATGCCACACGCCCCATAGGAAAACGATCAGGACGATGCCTTTGGAGTCCCACCAATAGAATGTGACGCAGGTACCGAGCAGAAAAATTGGCGCGATGACAAAGCGCCAGCGAAAACGATCGAACAACGCGCGATCGCCATAAGCGCGGATCATCCCCGGCAAGTGATGGCCCATTGCGCCAAACGCCGCGACGAAAAGATAAATCTCCTGCGCGCTCCAGCGCGCCTGAGCGATCGCGAACATCGGAACGAGCAGAAGCGGTGTCCCGACGTAAAGAATCAGGTCGCGCCAGCTGTCCAGAATCCAGACATTGCGCTTCGGCACGGTTGTCGGGACCGGCGGCACAGTTTGCGGACGCGAGAATGCGGAGACGTGCTGCATGGGCTGCGGGGGTTCTATTTTCCGCAAACTGACGGGAAAATCAATCCCCGGCTATGACCTACGCGATCGCAAGATCGATCCGCCAAAGGACGGATTCGGCGTGGTCAACATCTTCCATGCGCGCGCTTTCCCCGTTCCACGCGAAAATAAGAGGACACCTGTGAATCATACCCAAACTGAAAAACTAAAAGAGCACGAAAAGGAACGAGACTTCTTATGCGTGGTGAGCGACGCCTTTCGCGTCTTCGCCCGCCGCTCCTCCATCATGCTCGGAAGCGCGTGGGCGTTTGCCGGAGCCATGCTCGTGATCCTGGTCTGGCTTCTCACCGGTCCAACATTTCATTTTTCCGATACCTGGCAGCTGATCATCAACACCGGAACTACCATCGTTACCTTCCTGATGGTGTTTCTGATTCAAAACACGCAGAACCGCGACGCCAAGGCGATGCATCTGAAACTCGACGAAATCATTCGCGCCCTGAAGAAGGCGCGAAACGAACTCGTGGATCTGGAAGATCTCTCCGACGAAGAATTGCAGAAAATAGAAGAGCAATTCAAACAAGTGCGAAAAAAAGCCGAACGCGACGGTACTCAACCGTCCCGCCATGCTGAGCCGACCGGATTGCGCTGAGCTTCTGCGTCAATCATCTGCTTTTCGCGCGACGCCAGTCCGCAGAAAGATTTTGCCGCTCGGGCAAAGACGAAACACCTCGCAGTTCGCGCAATCGGGTTTGCGCGCGAAACAGCGGCGACGCCCATGCCAGATCAACCAATGGCTCCAGTTCGTCCAATGCTCTTTCGGCACCAGCTTCATTAAATCGCGCTCGATCTTTTCCGGGTCTTTGTGTTTCGTTAGGCTAAGCCGCTGCGACAAACGGATCACGTGTGTGTCGACCACGATCCCTTCGTTTATGCCGAACGCGTTTCCCAAAACAACATTTGCCGTTTTCCGACCGACCCCCGGCAGTTCGCGCAGCTTTTCCATCGAATCAGGAACTTTTCCGCCGAACTTCTTCGCGATCGTCGATGTGGCGGCGCGAATGCTCTTGGTCTTGTTGCGGAAGAATCCGGTCGATTTGATCGCGTTCTCCAGCTCAGTTTGCGGCGCCTCCGCGTAATCTTTTGCGCTCCGATATTTCTTGAACAACGCCGGCGTGACCATGTTCACACGTTTGTCGGTGCATTGTGCCGACAGAATCGTCGCGATCAGCAGCTCTAGAGGATTCCTGAAATTCAGCTCGGTGTGCGCGTTTGGGTACACCGTTGGCCAAACCGTGATCAATTTTTTTACCCGCTCACGCGCATTCATTGGCTTTTGCTTTGCGTTGTCATTCCGAGCGAAGCGAGAAATCTCCCACTCGAAGTGCGCGACACACAAGCGTAATTAGCGTGATCAATCAGCTGATGAGAGATCCTTCACTTCGTTCAGGATGACCGGCTAAGCCTGCTCCGCGTAACGCTCGAGTTTCTGCGCGAGCTCCGGCGGAACGTGCGCGACGATCAGCGCCCCTTCGCCTTCGTAACGTAGCTCCAGCACGTGACCAACCCGATGAATCTCGGCGATGAGCGCTGATTCGCTCGCCGGAATGCGGAAACGCGACCGCAATCGCCAGGCGCTCAGCGTGTCCTGCAAGGCTTGCACAAGTTTGTTCAGGCCTTCGCCAGTCCGCGCAGAGATCGCTACGCTGCCTGGAAATCTTTTCACATAAGTCTCGGCCAGCTCACGATTTTGCAGATTATCGATCTTGTTGAAGACGATGAGCGTCTGTTTACCAAACGCGTCGAGTTCCTTGATCACGCCCTCGACCGCTTCCATCTGATCGTCCACGCGCGGATGACTGAGATCGACGATGTGAATGAGCAGATCGGCTTCGCTCACTTCTTCCAGCGTCGCTTTGAACGATTCGATCAAAGTGTGCGGCAGTTTTCGCAAGAATCCAACCGTGTCGGTCAGCAACACCCGCTGTTTGTTAGGCAAAACAAAACTGCGTGTGGTCGGGTCGAGTGTGGCGAAAAGTCTGTTCTCGGCCACAACATCCGCGCCGGTCAGCAAATTCAGCAGCGTCGATTTGCCGGCATTGGTGTAACCGACGACGGCCGCGACCGGCCATTGATGTCGCTTGCGTCCTTGCCGCTGGACCGCGCGCGTTTTGCGGACCGCTTCGAGTTCGCGCTCCAGTCGCGCGATCCGTTCTTGCACGCGACGACGGTCCACTTCCAACTGCGTTTCACCCGGACCTCTCGTGCCAATTCCGCCGGTTTGCCGCGACAGGTGATCCCACATCCGCGTCAATCGCGGCAGCAGATATTGCAATTGAGCCAGCTCAATCTGCAATCGGCCTTCGCGACTGCGCGCGCGCTGGGCAAAAATGTCGAGAATCAGTTGGGTGCGATCGAGCACTTTGCGCGCAAGTAAGTTCTCCAGATTGCGCCCCTGCGCCGGCGAAAGTTCGTCGTCAAAAATAACCGAGGTGACTTGTCGATCTTGGAGCGAATGCTTGATCGATTCGGCTTTGCCTTTGCCGATGTAGTACGGCGCGGTCGGCTTTTGTAATTTCTGGGTGACGGTATCGACCACTTCGGCGCCGGCGGAATTCGCCAGTTCCGCCAATTCTTCGAGCGAATCCTGCAGGTCCCATTTCGAGACGCCTTGTTTCTCGAGACCGATTAAGAGAGCGCGCTCGTGAGTTTTTTTCGGACGTGTTTCAATCATTCCCTTGCGCTACCCCGAAAGATTTCGCGAGTTGCGAAATCTCTTTCACAGCTTCGTTCCGACTTAGAAGCGATAAATTCAGCGATTGAAAATTAGTTTGTCGCCTAAACCAGGTCAACTGCCTTTTGGCGTAACGGCGTGTCGCTTGCTGAATAGCGGCCACACATTGTAAGATCGACATCTTCCCGTCGAGCAACTGGCGGATCTCGCGCAGCCCGATCATTTTCGACGCCGTTTCGCTCATGGCGCCGGCCGCGCGCACTTCTTCGATTACGCCGCCATCAAACATCGCTTCGACGCGGCGATTGATTCGCTCGTAAAGATCATCCCGGTCCCTAAAAACGAAAACACCGTGCGCTGGAACATTCCCTGCCCAGTCAGTACGCTGCGCCGAGGCGGGCCTTCCGCTAAGCAGGCAAATCTCCAACGCGCGGATGACACGTTGTCGATTCTTCATGTCGATTTTGCGTGCGCTTTCCGGATCAAGATCGACCAGCCGACGCCGCAATTGATCGATGCTCAATTTACTTAACTTTGCGCGCGTCTTCGGATCGGATCCGGGGCCAGCCGACAATCCGTGGGTCAAAGCTTTGACGTAAAGTCCGCTGCCACCGATAACGATTGTGAGTTTCCCCCGCGATTGGATTTCTGCGATTGCTTCCAGCGCAAGCCTTCGAAATTTTGCCGCGTTCATTTCTTCCAAGATCGACATCGCGCGGATGAGATGATGCGGCGCTTTCGCCAACGTTGCGGCGTCCGGCTTTGCCGTCAGTAAATCGAGGCCGCGGTAAATTTGAAACGCGTCCGCGCTGATGACTTCGGCGTCGATCTCTGACGCAACATCAGCTGCGATCTCCGACTTTCCCGTTGCCGTTGGACCGACAATGAAAAAGACGCCGCGCATAAAAAACAAATCGGGAGACGCGCGCTTCAATCAGCGCCACGTCTCCCGACTAAAATCACAGGCTGCGATTAATCGTGCGAGTGTTCGCTCGATTTCGCGCCACTGACCACGAGCTTGCGACCGAGGAATTCCTTGTCGTGCAATTCGTCGACGGCTCGCTTGGCCTCCTCGATTGTCTGCATTTGCACAAAGGCGAAGCCTTTCGAGCGCTGGTTGTGGCGATAGCTCACGACTTCAGCGTTTTGGACGTGGCCGACGCCGTTGAAAAGCTCGAAGAGATCGCTCTCGGTCGCGTCGAACGACAAATTGCCGACGTAAAGACGCGGCGAAGTAACTTCGACTGGTTCAGGTTTACGCGCCGGCCGCGATTGCTGCGGCTGTTGTTGTTGTTGTTGCTGCTGCTGACCGTTGCGCGATTGCGTCGCTGGTTTTCTCGCGGCTCCGCCGTTTCCAAAAAATGCGGCGATGCGTTGCCAGAATGTTTTCTGCTTCGGAGCCGGCGCGCGCTGCTCTTGAAAACGCCCGCGACCGCCCCTTCGTCGAGAACGACCGCGCCCGTGGCGCTGGCGTCTCCCCGGTTGATAAGAGTTCATGTTGATCCTCAATATTGACCCAATTGTTTTGTGGGCGGAGCGCATCCAACGATGCACGGTCCGTGGCGCGCGAACCCCGAGAGGTCCACAAATTGCAAACAGTCTGCGACGCCGCCGGAAACTCCGCCTCGTCATGCCGAAAATAGACTCGTCTTGAGATGCAACCCGCCGTGGTCAGCCAATCAAATCGCGAAGATGAGAAACCTCGCTTCATACTTTTAGCCTCGCTTGAAAACGGATGCTCGGAGGATCGAATTAGATTCCCGACATCTACGGGGCGATTATCGCCCGCTCGTCTCGCGATTGCAAGTGGAACAAAATGTCGATCCTAATGGCGAATCCAGGCGTCCCGCAAAGAATAGGCACGTGACTTCAGATATTCGCGGAGTCGCTCTCCGTGAATTGGCTTTGTAAAATGGCGTAACCAGCGAGCAGCTAGCCGCGGCTCGTATCCGAACTCCGGCATCAAGTCGCGGCAGTGCCATTCCGCCCAGCCGATCTCGTCTTCGGACAACTCCCGCTCCCAGCGCGACGCAGGTTCGGCCGTTACTCTTGAAAATGCAATTTGCGCGGCCGAATTGCCGGCCCACGGCTGGCCAATCTTCGTCGGCTTCAAAAGGACATCGGGATCGAAAGTGATCTCGAGATAATCGCAAACGTTTTTCATCACAGCTACCGGCTCGCCCAGCAGCTGCTCGAACTGGACGAACAACCCTTCAACGTCTCCGCTGCGCACACGCCGCGCCAACTTTGCGGCCACGCGCCAATGCGCGATCACATAATAAGCCGAGAAGCGCTTCGTCTGGCGCGTTTTTTCCAGCGCGATTTGCGTCGCGAGAATCGCCCGCGGATCGCGCAATGTAACCAGCAACTTTGCCTGCGGAAACCGAACGACGATTTCATCGACATGATTTCGATTGGCGGGCGTCTTCTCGATCCAACGTTTAATGCGATCGAGCGGTATATCGATTGTTGCGGCGTAAGATTCGGCCATGAGCGCGAGCAAATCGCGCTTTGCATTTGCCCGATCAAAAGCAGTGCGCTCGAATGTTTCGAGAAATTTTTGCTGCGGAAAATTTGTATATTCGTGTTCGCGCCATTTCGCTTCGCCACCGAATAGCACCCGCGAAAAAGATTCCTTAGTCAGGTAATCAAACTGCGCACGCCGGCCGGCATCGCGATATTTCGTCAGCACCGTCGGGAAGTAGGCGGTCTCTTGCGGCAACACGAGAAGCTCGCGATGGCTGTCGAGCAACGCGGCCAGCAGCGTCGTACCCGATTTCGCCTGGCCGGCGATGAAGCAAGCTCGCTGATCAAACGGAAGAATTTGCATCGACAGTGTCATTCTGCGACCTCGTGGCGAGTTCTTCAATCACCCAACGTTGTCATTCCGAGCGGAGCGAGGAATCTCACAGTCGAAGTTTGCGTCACACAATCCAACTAGCGTGATCAATCTGCTTTTGTGAGATCCCTCACGTTCGTTCGGGATGACAGCAGTGTCATTTCGCGGCGCGCGATTTCAGAAACCAATCAATAAAGCGCGGCAAGCCATCTTCAAATCTCGTTTTCGGATTGTAATTAAGAAATTTTCGCGCTTTGGAAATATCGGCGCAGGTCAACGGCATGTCGCCCGGTTGTTCCGGCAATCGATTGATCTTTGCTTTCTTACCAAGCGCTTTCTCAATCGCGGCGATTAGGCCTTTAAGCTGAATCGTTTCGCTCTCGCCCAGATTGAAAACGTCGAACATCGGCCCGTCGTATTTCAGCGCGGCCATTGTGCCCTGGATGATGTCGTCGATGTAAGTGTAATCGCGGCGCGTCGTTCCGTCACCGAACTGGTCGATCGGTTGCCCAGCGTGAATTCTTCTGGTGAACTGATGGATGGCGAGGTCGGGACGTTGGCCTGCGCCGTAAACGGTGAAGTAGCGGAGCGCGACGATCCGCAGTTTGTAGAGATGCGAATAGGTCGAACAGAGAAACTCGCCACCGATTTTCGTGGCCGCGTACGGGCTCAAGGTTTGAGTGAGATGCTCTTCTTCCGAAAACGGAACTTTCTTGGCCGCTCCGTAAACCGACGAGCTCGACGCGAAGATGAATCGCTGCACTCCGCTGGTTCGTGCTCCTTCGAGCAAATGCAGCGTGCCGGCGACATTCGTGTCGTAGTAAAGCTGCGGTTGTTGAATCGATGGACGAACTCCGGCGCGGGCGGCCAAATGGGCGACCGCATTGAATTTTTCTCGCCTGAATACCTCCGTGACTTTCTCGCCATTCCGAAGATCGACATCGTGAACCGCGATCTGGTTTGCGACGGCCGCAATGTTGTCGCGCTTGATTTGCGGATCATAAAAATCATTAAAATCGTCGAGGATGGCGACGTCATGTCCGTCAGCCAGTAGTTTTTCGACCAGATGGGAGCCGATGAATCCAGCACCGCCGGTCACGAGAATTTTCATTGGCCCTTAAGATTAGCCACAGATGAACACAGATCGACACAGATTTCAGAGTTGCGGTTGCTTCCGTTCTTATCTGTGTTTCATCCGTGTTAATCTGTGGCTGGAATGAGGCTGGCACTATCGATCTTGCTCGTGTTTGTCATTTCGTTTGTCGTCACAATTGCGTGGAAGCTTGGTCCCGAATTAAGACGGCCGAAATATGTCGATCCTGCATTTCGGATTCCGTCGCCGCTTGAATTGGCTTCAATCCCGACGGCGACGCATTTTGATTTCCCGCTCGGGAACGAGAATGGTGCGATGGCCTACAACGCCCAGCATTTCACCGAGAACCATCATCTCGGCGATGACTTGAACGGAATTGGCGGCGAAAACAGCGATCTCGGCGATCCGATCTACGCGATCGCTGACGGACGCGTGCTGCTCGCGCGCGACGGTGGCCCTGGCTGGGGCAACATTGTCATTTTGCTCCATGCGTATCTCGAAAACGGCGAACGGAAATATGTGCAGTCGTATTACGGGCATGTGCAAGACATGCTCGTTCATCCCGGCGACCTCGTGAAACGCGGCCAGCAAATCGCGACTGTCGGGACAGCGAACGGCCGCTATTTTGCCCATCTCCATTTTGAAATGCGCGAATTCCTCACCCCGTTCATCGGCCCGGGTTACCGCACAGACACGCGCGGCTGGCTCGATCCGACCAAATTCATCGAGGCGCATCGCTGAAATCTTTTGTCATGTCGACCGAAGTGGAGACATCTCTTATTATTTCTGAGATCGCGGCGCGTGATTCGGAAGGCCATGGCTGACCAGAAATATCTAGAGATTCCTCGACTCCGCTCGGAATGACAGAAGTGAAGATCGACAACATTCGCGGAACCATTTTGTTGATCCTTGCGATTGCCGTGACCTTTGGAATTGAGATCGCCACGAACAGCATTGGAAACGACGCGGCGCTGTTAAAACTCGGCGCGTTGCCGGACAACGGCCAATTGCACGGCGAATTCTGGCGCACCGCTACCTATTCGTTTCTCCATTTTAATTGGCTGCACCTCCTTCTGAATGTCGGATTGCTGTTTTGGATCAGTCGAATTGTTGAGCAACAAATCGGTACGGGGCAAGGCGCACTGATCTACTTTGTCAGCGTGCTCTGCTCGGCTGCCGTAATTCTACTGGTGCACAGTTGGCATCCGAAAGAAGGCGCCACGGTCGGTGCGTCCGGCGGGGTCTTCGGTTTGTTAGGCGCAGCATTGATAATTTCCTATCGGCAAAATGCATATGATCGATTGCGAATCCGGGTTTGGGCTGTGCTAGTCGCTGGCTTCGCGGTCTCGCTGCTTCCCGATATCAGTATGGCCGGTCACATTGGTGGAATCATTGGCGGAGTACCGTTGGCGTTGCTCGTGAAAGCGCGAAGAACATGAAACTCGACGGTTGTAACGGGTTAATCACCGGTGCTTCGGCCGGAATCGGGCGCGAGTTTGCGCAGCAATTGGCGGATCGTGTGCGATCGCTCGTGCTCATCGCACGACGCGAGCAACGATTGAACGAGTTGCGCGATGAACTGCGAAATCGCAACGCGAAGTTGAATGTTCATGTCCGCGTTGTCGATCTTTGCGACAAATCGCAAATCGATCAGCTAGTTCGGTGGCTCGAGGAGAACAAAATCGAGATCGACTTCTTGATCAACAACGCCGGGCTCGGTGACTATGGGTCGTTTGCCACGAGCAATCCGGAGCGAGACGATCAGATACTTGAAGTAAACATCGTCGCGCTCACATCGCTCACTCGCCGTTTGCTTCCGCAAATGGTCGCAAGAAAACGCGGTACGATTTTGAATGTGAGCTCATCTGCCGGTTTTCTCCCGATCCCCGGAATGGCTGTTTACGCAGCGAGCAAAGCATACGTAAACAGTTTCTCCGAAGCGTTGCGTGCGGAGCTTCTCGGCACAGGGATCAGCGTGATCGCGCTTTGCCCGGGTCCCGTCCATACTGAATTCGGGGACGTCGCCAAGCGTCCTGGTGGTCAACCCGAGCGCGGTCCCGAATTCGTCTATGTTTCAGTAGAGAAAACAGCGCGCAACGCGCTCGCCGCGGTCGAAGCCGATCGTCCACTGCTCATTCCCGGCTTGTTCATGAAACTCGGGATGTTTCTCGTCCGCATCACGCCGATGTCGATCTTGCGACTCGCGTGGCGGCTCGGGGCAAAGCGAAGTTAATCGCAAACAAAAACGGCGGTCGAATGAGACCGCCGCTTTGAATTATCTCTGGATTCTGCCGATGAGGACATCGGCAGATACAATGCTATGAGGATTTGTATTTGACCGAGCAGCCGTACGGTTTGGTTTGCGCGTTGGAAACCGGTTTGCCGGCGAGTGATTCGTCGAGCGCGGCTTTGACGTAGTTGGTTGAGCTCGGAATGTCGGCCGGATTGGGCGATGCTTTGCTGTCGATGGCGCCTTCGTAAACAATTTTGCCTTCGGGACTAATCACGACCATGTCGGGCGTGTTTTTGGCGCCGTAAAGTTTGGCCACATTGCTTTCAGGATCAAGAAGGAGCGCGGTCTGCTTCGTTTTCCATGATGCCATGACTTTCTGAGCTTGCTCGGGCGTGAGATTGCCCTCGGTGCCGGGCGCGTTGGAATCGATTGTCAGCCAGACGACGCCTTTACCGGTGTATTCCCGCTGCAGTTTTTGCATGTTATCGCTGCCGTAATGTTTTTTCACGAACGGGCATTCCGGATTGAACCATTCGAGCACGACGTATTTGCCTTTGTATTCGGAAAGCGAATGCGTTTTGCCGTTGGCATCCGGAGCTGAGAACTCGGGCGCGGCGCTGCCGACCGGTGGAACATCGGCCGCGTAAAGCGCGCTGCCGATGAATGCGGCGATCGCGGTGAGAAGTAGTTTGGTTTTCATAACTTATTGTGAAGCGACTGCTGGTGTGATGGTTTCTAGTTTGTCGAGTAAGATACTTTTGGTGAGCAATTCCGGAAAAACAATCGGCTCTTCCGATTTGCCCGGATAAAGCACGTATAATGGGACACCTGGCCGGCCAAATTGTTGAAGCAATTTCGTGATAACCGGGTCGCCGTTAGTCCAATCGGCTTTCAATTTAACAACGCCGTGGCGCTGGAATGCTTCGCGGACCGCCCCACTCTCAAGCACGCTTTTCTCGTTAAACTTACAGGTCAAGCACCAGGCCGCCGTAAAATCGATAAAAACGGCACGACCCTGATCGCGCTCGCTTTGCAGACGCTCGGGCGTGAAGGGTTGCCAATCGCCGGGCGCATTTGATGCCGCGGGGTCAATCTTCGACGAGTAAAATTTGTCGCCGATGAAATAAAAACCGCTCGCAGCGACGAGCGCGAGCATGATCACGACTGAGATCGTTTGCTTCGTCGCGGATGCAGTCGGCACAATGAAAGCGCCTTTCATCCAACAGGCGATCGCGACGATGAGCAAAAAGCAGCTCGCCCAAATCGCGCCGTCGAGACCGCGCTGGGCGCCGAGGACATAGAGCAGGAAGAGCAGCGTCGCGAGCAGAAGGAATCCCATGAACTGTTTTACGTGCACCATCCACGGCCCGGGGGGCGGAAGAAATCGGAGCCAAGCTGGTTGCGCGCTGAGCAGAAAATACGGTGCGCTCATTCCGGCAGCGATGGCAACGAACATCGACAAGATGACCGGCACGGATTGAGTGAATGCGAAGCCGAGCGCTGTCCCGAGAAAAGGCGCGGTGCAGGGCGTCGCCAGGACAGTCGCGAACACGCCTTGAAAAAATGAACCGAGATTGTCTTTGCGCTCTGAACTCGCGAGCAAGCCGCGGGTCATGCTTTGTGGCAGCGAAATCTCGAAGACGCCGAAAAGATTCAGCGCGAAGACGAGGACGATCACACTCAGACCAAGAACAAAATAGGCGTTGGTGAATTGAAACCCGCCCCAGGTCACATCGCGGCCGCCGGCTTTGAGCGCGATCAGCAGCAACGCAAGCGCGAGGAACCATGCGAAAATTCCGGCGGTAAAAGCCAGCCCGCTCCGGAAAATTTTTTGCCGGCTTTGTCCCGCTTGTTGAATAAAGCCGAAAATCTTGAGCGAGATCACCGGCAGAACGCATGGCATCAGATTCAAAATGAATCCGCCGACAAAGCCAAAGAGCAGGAACGTGACGATCCCGCGTGAAGGTTGCGCCGCTTGGGCAACAGCGATCGCCGGCGTTCCCAGTTGCCAGGCAGCGCGATCGTTGCCGTTGGGAAATTTCGAAAAGACAACCAACCCCGGCATCGCGGATAGATTCTTGTCGGGCGATTCAATCGGGATCCGAAAAACAATTTCGTTCGCCTTGCGCGATTCGACGCTGGGATGACCGACAATCGTGTTGCCTTGGGGCAGCGGATAAAAATCGACGATCGGATAATTCGCCAGATCCTCGTTCACGATTTTCAGGCGAAGCTCGGGATCGACGCGGCTCCAGGTTGCGTCCGCAGTTTTTGCACCCGGAAAATTTTGCGGAAGCAAGCGGCGGTAGCGCGCGAAGAGGTCGGTGTTTTTCGGATCGGCCGTTGCCGACCCGGCCGCCGTAGCCGCTCCGGCGGAGGAGGCTGTCGGCAGCTCGAGCGCAAGATTCGCGCCGCCGGGAATGCATATTTTCTCGCAGACGAGCCAATTCGCTTCCGCGGATAGTTTCACCGGTGAGATGTCGATCTTCGCCGGTGGCGTGATTTGCTGAATGAGCAGGACCTCGTCCTGGTAGCCATAGGTTTGGATGTCGCCGGGGTCATTCGTCTTGAGCGGAATCGGCCACTGGATCTCGCCGACTTTCCAACCCGGTGGCAAATTCCATTTGATCTCAGTCGGGAGGCCGGCATCGCCGGAGAATTTCCAATACGTGTGCCAGCCCGGCGCCATTCGTAAAAGCAATCCCGCCGTGAACGCTTTGCCGGGAACAATTGCAGATGTGTCAGTGAGGAGCGTGGCTTTGACCAGCTCGCGACCCTGGTAGTTTTGAGCAGGAATGGATTGCGCGAGCAAAATCGCGCAAAGCCCAATCCATAATTGCTGCCACGAACTCATCCTCATAACTACCATTGGCCGAACTTTGCGGCAACGAGGCTGGCTCGGCGCATGCTGCATTAAAGGCATGCGAGGTCTCGTGACATTTCTAGTGGTGGTCGGAATCGGTGGTGGGCTGTTCTTTCTCCAAAAGAGCAGCGAGCAAAAAACGGCGCCGGCCGAAACTTCCGCCCAGCCAGTTCCGCCACCGAGACAGACTTACGAACATGATTGGGCAAAGCATTCACTCGACACGACGCACTCGGTCATTCAAAAAATTCAGCAGCAGAGAAAAGACGACGATCTGAAGGACGCGGTCGGGCGTCGCTAAGATCGATCCGCCACAAGACGGATGCGCTGTGGCGAAATAGTCAAAGACAGCCAGCGCGAATTACCTCTCCGGGTGACCTGTCTGATCAGCTTGATTGCCGAGTTGCCTTTGAACGGCAAATTTCAAATCACCCGGCGACATGGCTTCGGCGGCGGCGTTAGTTGTGGCCGCTTCTTCGTTATGCTTCGCCTTCATTGTTGAGGACTATATCGCGGCCGGTTACCGAGCGACGACAAAGTCGGGTATCAGATCGGAAATCGGAGCGCGTCCTAATTTCTATGTATTCTAGAAAAGCAATATTCGTGCGCCGTAGCGCCGGAAAACGCCGCGATCGTCGCGAATTCGTAGAAACACCCACCCTGTCCGGAAGTCGCGTTTTTTTTCTACGAGGTCCGCCATTCCCGCTGTCGTCAGTGGATTAGCCCGCCGCGAGCGCCACACTCACGGCACAATAAAGATTTGCTGAGAATCGGGATCCTTTACTTTACTCCCCGGTGCGTAACCACTCACGTCAATGTATCCCCCGCTCGTGTTGAATGGATTAAAAACGAGGCCGGGCCTGCCTGGCACCGGTTTTGCCACCGGAAACTGCGTAGCGCTCGCAGACTTCTGCGACGATGACGAAGGTTTTGCGGACGGCTTGTTAGCGCCAATTCGCGACGATGCGCCCGTCGATGATTGTCTTGATTTGCGCGATGCGACACGCGCTGTGGCAGTCGGAGAAGGGATCGCGACCGGCTGGCCAGGATTTGTCACATCGGACGTATTTGCCGCCGGCGTGGGCTCCGGCCCATTAAAAACGTAGCGCACCGGGGCGGTCAGGGCACGGCCAATCCCGCAACCAACCAATCCGCTTGCAACCAGCATGATCGCAATCGCGGCGATAGTGCAGCTGCTCGACTTCATTGCGCTTTTTATACGATGACTTTTCGTCAACGCAACACATCACCCACAAAGCGGTCGATTTCCGCATCAATCGTTGCCCAAGAGCACATCAGGCGATAAACATCGGGTTCAATGAATTTGTAAAAATGCCAGCCGCGCGAATGCAAATCGTGCGAGCACTG
>DATNKD010000039.1:0-14830 GCA_035603575.1 Chthoniobacterales bacterium | reverse complement strand
AGCCCCCCAGAGTTCGCGGTGGCGATACCTCGGACTGTCTTCACGAGCCGTTTGCATCCGCAGGGTCGCCAAAAACAATGAACCGAAATCGCGTCGTCATCACGGGAATGGGAATCTTGGCGCCGAACGGAATCGGCTTGCAAGAATTCTGGGACTCGCTGTTGGCAGGGCGTAGCGGCATCGGGCCAATTACGCTATTTGACGCGAGCGATTTGAAAAGCCGGATTGCCGGCGAAGTAAAAAATTTCGATCCGTACGATTACATCGAGGCGGAACTGAAGCCAAAACGGATGGCGCGACATACCCAGTTTGCCTATGCCGCGGCCATGATGGCCCTCAAAGATGCGGGCCTCGAAATTAGTGAAGCAGATTTACCGAGTCCAACACCAGTTGTGGTGGGAGTGAGCACGAGCGCAATGGATATTATAGAACGTTCAATTAGCGATTTTGACCGGCGTGGATCCAACGGCATGTCGCCTACAGCTGTTGGCGCACTAACGCCGCAAGCGGCCGCGAATGTGATCGCGGACCGAATTGGCACGCGCGCGCATGCGGCGACTGTTTCTTCGGCTTGCCCATCTGGACTTGATGCCGTCGCACTTGCGGCAAATATGATCCGGTCTGGCGAGGCAGAACTCGCAATCGCAGGAGGTGCTGACGCACCAATCACGAAACACACGTTCGCAGCCTTCATTGCGACAGGGCTTAGTTCCTGCCGAAATGGGGAGCCGGAAAAAGCAAGCCGCCCTTTTGATATTGACCGGGATTCCGGTGTGATTTCAGAAGGCGCCGGAATGTTCATCCTTGAAGATTTTGAGCGCGCGCAAGCGCGCGGTGCCCACATTTACCTGGAGCTTGATGGATACGCGCGACAGCGGGACCATTCGCCCGATGACCCTGGGTCTGGGCTGTTCGACGCTATGAAGCTCGCGCTGGCTAACGCTGGTGTAACCACAGATGACGTTGATTACATTTCTGCGTATGGACCCGGCCATCCCGTCCTAGACGCGGCGGAAGTAAGGTATATCAAGCAAGTTTTTCGCGATCGCGCCTATTCAATTCCGATTAGTTCAATCAAAGGCGTGACCGGAAATCCGCTCGCGGCCGGAGGCCCGCTGCAACTGGCGGCCTGCGCTCTGAGCTTACGCGATCAAATCATCGTTCCTACGGCTAATTGCGAACTGGCTGATCCCGAGTGTGACCTGGATTTCGTGCCACTGCGGGCGCGAAGGGCGAAGTTGGACTGCATCTTGATGAACGTTCGCGGGTTGGGAGGCAGCGCGAGTTCGCTAGTGGTCTCGCGAGTTAATCACAGATGATTGGCTCTACTATCGCAATTTTGATCGCGTTGCTAACTCAGTTAGCATTGGGGGCAGCCGTCTTTTTAGCCAACCGGCATCGAAAGTCTAATCAGGCATTCTTACTTTTGTCTTTAGCTGCAGCAACGTGGCTGGTCAGCCTGTATTATATACTCACCGCGACAACCCTTCAGGCTGCACAGATTGGAATTCGCGAAGCCTCTTCGGCCGGGATTCTGATTATCGCGATGTTAAATCTTTTACGCTTGTCCATCGGCCGCCGCGACGATGATTGGCGGCGTATTCTTGGCGAGTCGCGCATTTGGCTGATCGTGGCCGCGACAATCGTAGTCTTGTGCCAGACAAAATTTTTCCTTCAGGGGGTACGAATGTCCTGGGTCGGGAGCCACACCACGCCAGTCCCAATATACGGCCAAGGGGTGTACATTTACGTTAGCTATTTTGTTGGCGCGATTGCGGTACTCGGCATTACTACATGGCGCGATCTGAGACGGACTACGGGCAGCGAGCGAACGGAGATCGCTTTCATATTGATTGGAGGCATTGCCGCGGTTGTAGTCTCGTTGCCACTTTCGCTGCTTCTGGGTGGGTTTTTTAAGCCGTCACAGCTTTCTTGGTTTGCACCATTCCGGGTCGTCTTCTTCAGTATCGTTGTCGCCTACGGAATTGCGACGCGCAAAATGATGGAGGTGGGCATTTTGCTGCGGAGACTTATTTCGTATGCATTGCTGGCTGCATATCTGCTGGCCCTTTACGCGCTTGTCTGGTGGCTGGTCGTAACAGCACTGCAAAGTTCTGTCACGACTGCCCATACCATCGCGCACGTGACTGCCGCCGTCGTTATCGCCTTTGCCATGGCACCCGCACGCGGCATTTCCCAACGACTGGCGGAGCGTCTTTTCATCGGGTCACACCAACTCGATTTTCGGGCTACGGTCAGCAAAGCCGCCAAAATCCTGGCGTCCGTTACGACGCTGCACGATCTGCTCGATCGCTTTGCCAATACTGTGGCCGAGGCGGTCGGTAGCGATCGGGTATTCATTCTTCTGCCAGAGAAGCAGGGCTTTTCACAGCGTTACCCGGTTGTGGAACCGGGGTCACGTTATCGTTTGGAACTGACGCACGATCAGGCGACGATCGCAGAGTTGGAGTCGAATCGCGAGCCGATCGTGCTGGACGAGCTGCGGCGAATTCGGCCAACGCCGCAACTTCAGCGTGTAATGCGGCAATTGGACTCCCTTGAAGTTGCACTTGCCATGGGGATTTTTGCGCGCGATCACCTGGCTGGAGTGTTACTGCTGGGAGCGCGAAAATCCGGCCGCATCTATGGCGCTACCGAGCAAGGTGCACTTCAGGTTTTGTGCGGGCAACTCGCAGTCGCGATTGAAAACGCCGAACTGTTCACCGCAGTCCAAAACGCCAAGATCTACAACGAGACTTTGCTCGAGAATCTGACTAGCGGTGTCATCGCGGCCGGAACGGACGACCTCGTGACGGTTTTCAATAACGAGGCCGGTCAAATCACCGGACTCAACTCGCAAGAGATGCTCGACGCTTCGTTAGGCGCTCTTCCGCTCGAACTGGCAGAACCGCTAATCACAACTTTGCGTACGGGCGCAAGCCAGGAAAACCGCGAGATAGTCCTGCGGTTCGAGCCCGGTGAGGTGATCATCCGCGCCAGCACCTCGATTTTTCACGGACAAGATCGACAGGTACTGGGCGCGCTAATGGTGTTAACGGACATCACCGCGATTAAACGTCTCGAACTGCAGATTCGCCGCAGCGACCGACTCGCCAGTCTTGGAACCCTTTCGGCAGGAATGGCGCACGAGATCAAAAATCCGCTCGTCTCCCTTAAAACCTTCGCCCAACTGCTGCCCGAGCGTTACCAGGATTCCGATTTTCGAGATACATTCTCGAATTTAATCGGGCACGAGATCGACCGAATTGACTCGCTCGTTAATCAGCTGCTTCGTTTTGCGCGACCAGCCAAACCGATTCTCAAACCGCTCCATGCCCATGAGATTCTGGAAAAAGCGCTCACACTTGTTGGTCACCGACTCTATCAAAAAGACATCAAATTGAATCGTTCTTGGCGCGCGGACGTAGATACGATCTACGGCGATGCCGATCAGTTGGAGCAGGTTTTTCTCAACTTCTTTTTAAACGCGATGGATGCGATGAAAACCCATGGCGAATTGTCGGTGAAAACTGAGATCCGCTCGGACGAACAATGGGTCAGCACCCTGGGCTCTGCGAACGGCGAGAGCAATGCCAATGGGCAGGCGCGCGAGGCATTGCTCATTACCATTCGCGATAGCGGAGAGGGAATTCGCGCGGAAGATATTCCGCACGTCTTCGATCCGTTCTTCACCACCAAAGATTACGGAACGGGATTAGGCTTATCGGTTGTGCACGGAATCATCCAGGAGCATGGCGGGCAGATCGAAGTCGAGAGCGAACCGCAAAAGGGCACCGCGTTTCACATTTTGCTCCCGTTAGTGCGGTTTGACAGCAAGGTGGCTGCCGCATGACGCCCGCGCCGGTTTGCATCTTATATACTCAGGATGCCGAGCTTGTTCGCCGGACAAGAGCATTTTTGCGGACGATGTCGCAAGTGCGGCACGTGAGCGACCCCGATCGGCTTGAGCCTGTTCTGCAACAAGCGGGTCCGTCGGTGTTAATGATGGATTTGCGATCAAAAGAATGCCGCGAATTAATCGACCAAATCCAGAATGAGCAGCCCGATGTCTTGATCATCGCATTCGGTGTTGCTCAATCTGAGACGTTGCGCGAAGCCGAGCAGGTTGGAATTTACGCCGCTGAAGAGATCGGCCTGGAACGACGCCGTTTTCAAGCACTGCTCAGGCGCGCTTTCGATTATTTGAAAGTTTCGCAGGAAAACCGCGATTTGCGCGAAACATCGATACCGACGCCGGAAGTTTCCCGCAAAGGTGAAGCTGCACATCAATCGATCGACGCGACAAGGACATTGCCGTTGTTCCGCTTCCCTCGAGTCCTTCGTCGTTTGGACAACATGGACACGCTGGTGGCAGCGATGGTGGAAGCGTTAGCTGATGCGGCCGGCGTGAGCCGCGTTGGACTTTTTTTGCGAACTCGCAAAGGAGATCTGTATCGCCTGCGCGCGGGACTGCATTGCTTACCCGAGACCGAAGAATTGGAATTTGGCGAGCGCGACCCGCTGGTGCGCTGGTTCGAACTGCATGCGCATCTCATTTCACGCGCCAATCTTCTTCGAACACAGGATCAGCGACAGCGAAACCTCATGAGGCGCACGCTCGACATGTTCGGCGCCGAAGCGATTGTGCCGCTTTACGCGCGTGGCTGCATCATCGGCTGGGTTTTCTTCGGCCACCGTGTGACCGGGCAACTCCTCGCCGACCGCGACTTGGAAGGTCTGACGATGCTGGCCGAGCATGTTTCGACGATTCTTGAAAATGCGCTTCTCTATGAAGAAGCGACCGTCCAAAAAACGCTGGCGGAAACACTTCTGAAATCGATTCCGCCGGGCATCGTCGCCATCGACGTGGATGCAACCGTTCGTTGGTTTAATCCGCCAGCCGAAAGAATTCTCGGTCTCTCCGGCTCGGACGCTTTGAATAAGCCGGTTGAAGCCGTCGGCCACAAACTCGCCAGCTTTCTGCGCGAAACATTGGAATTGAAAACGCCGTTGCCACCGCAACAGTGGATCGACAACAACACACGTCGATCGCTTTCTGTCGAAACGCGCCAAATCGTCGATAACGGTTCACCGCTGGGCGCGGTCGCGGTGATCCAGGATTTGACCGACCAGGAAGGTTTACGCGAGAAACAAGCGTTGCTCGATCGAGCGACGTTCTGGACTGACTTGGCCGCGAGCATGTCTCACGAAATTCGTAATCCGCTCGTCGCGATCAAGACTTTTGCTCAGCTGCTGCCGGAGCGTTTCGACGACGCGGATTTTCGCAAAGAATTCAATAAGATCGTGGTGAAGGAAATCGATCGGCTCGATAAAATTATCACGCAGATCAACAACTTCGCGCATCCACCCGAGCTCGTGTTTAAGCCAATCGACGTCCGCTCCCCGGTCAAGAAGGGCGTTGAGATTGCCAGATCGCGTTATGGCATTAACGGCAAAGTAGAATTGGAAACGTCATTGCCCAGTAATCTGCCGCAGGTCTTGGGAGATGAAACGGCGCTGGCCGAAGTGTTCGCCCATCTTCTAGCCAACGCCGCCGAAGCCAGCGCGGACCGCAACAAGCCGCGCATCACCCTTTCGGCAAAACCAGTCCGGGAAGGACGATATCCCGCTGCCGTCGTGGTGACTGTGCGCGACAACGGCACAGGCATTGCCCCGGAGATAAAAGAGAAAATCTTTTCCCCGTTTTGCACGACCAAACCGCGAGGAATGGGTCTTGGCCTCCCAATCGTGAAACGGACCGTGTTCGATCATCATGGCCGGGTCGAAGTCGATTCAACGTCAAAAGGAACACAGGTCAGCGTGCTCCTACCGGCAACGACCGGATCGGATTAACAAAATTTCGAGTTGCGATTTGCGGCCTGCGATTTGAGTCTTCGCAAAAGCAAACCCGCATTTCCGCCTTTATGATCGTTACCACCGCTCAACTCTACAAAGTGGCCTATAGCAAGTTTGCTGTCGGCGCCTACAACATCAACAACATGGAGCAATGCCTTGGGCTTTTCCGCGGCAACGTGCAAAGCAAGGCGCCGTTCATTATCCAACTTTCCAAGGGCGCGCGGAAATACGCCGACAAGCGGATGCTGGAAGCGATCATTCGCACAGCAGAAGGAATGTTTCCCGAGGCAATCTTTGCGGTCCATCTCGATCATGGCGACGAAGAAGCCTGTTACGATTGCATCGCATCGGGTTTCTATAGTTCGGTCATGATCGACGCCAGCCATGAGTCGTTTGAACAAAATGTCGCCATCACCCAGCGTGTCGTCGATAAGGCGCACGCTAAAGGCATCAGCGTAGAAGCCGAACTCGGCAGACTTGGCGGCGTCGAAGAAGACATCAAGGTGGACGAAGGCCACGCTTGCCTGACAAATCCGGATGAGGCGGTGGAATTCATTAAACAAACGAAATGCGACTCGCTCGCCGCCGCCATCGGCACGAGCCATGGCGCCTACAAGTTCAAAGGACAGCAATCCCTGCACTTTGACGTGATTGAAGGAATTCGCGACAAGGTAAAGAAAGCAGGGTTACCCCCTACTCCCATTGTCATGCACGGATCATCGAGCGTTCCGAAATCGGAGGTTGAACGCATCAACGCAGCCGGCGGCAAACTCGATCCATCCGCTCGGGGCGTGAACGAAGAAGAATATCTGCCGGCAGCCAAGCTCGGCGTGACCAAAGTTAACATCGACACGGATGGACGATTGGTTTGGACGCGCGTCCATCGCGAATTCTTCCGCGATCATCCTGAGCAATTCGATTTTCGGCCGCCTGGAAAAACTTTTGTCGAGGAGTATGCCAACTTCATCGCACACAAAAACGAGAAACTCGGTTCCGCCGGCCAACTGGACACAGTCCGCGCGAGCGTCAAAGCTTAGATCGACATCGCTCTTGCCGATGTTCCCAGCACTCTCTCAAATCACGTGAGTTTTACTCTTAAGGAGCTTGCGGGCCTTTGCGACGGAGAATTACGCGGCGATCCAGCCCAGAAAATTAGCGGTGCAGCTTCACTTTCCGAAGCAGGTCCCGGCGAGATCACATTCTACGCCGACCCACGTTACATGTCGCGGCTGCGGAAAACAGAGGCGTCGGCGGTTTTTGTTCCGCTGGATTTTTCTGAGCAAACCGCTGCCGCGCAGATCCGCGTCGCGGACCCTTCGAAAGCGTTCGAGCAGGTTGTGCTGAAACTGGCGCCGAAGCCAATCGCCTTTTCGGCCGGCATTCATCCGACGGCCGTTGTCGATCCAACTGCAAAAATCGGAAACGGCGTCTCGATTCAACCGCATGCAGTCATCGAGTCTCGTGCAGCAATCGGTGACAACACCGTGATCGGCGCCGGCAGCTACGTCGGACACGAAACCATTATCGGCGCGTCGTGCCTGATTTATGCGAATGTAACTATTCGCGAGCGAACCCGAATCGGCGCGCGCGTAATCATTCATAGCGGTGCAGTGGTCGGGGCGGATGGTTTCGGGTTCGAGTTCGTCGAGGGGCGTTACCAAAAGATTCCACAAGTCGGAATCGTTCAGATTGACGACGACGTGGAGATCGGCGCAAACACAACCATTGATCGCGCGCGATTTGGTCGAACCTGGATCCAGGAAGGGGTGAAGATCGACAACCTCGTGCAGATCGCGCACAACGTCATCATTGGGAAAAATTCCATCATCGCAGCGCAGACTGGAATCTCGGGCAGCACGCGCGTCGGAGAAAAAGTAATGATGGCCGGACAGGTCGGCGTCATTGGCCATCTCACGATCGACGACAACACCGTCATCGCGGCGCAAAGCGGCATCTCGAAGGACCTTCCTGGTGGCGCGTGGTTTGGCTCGCCAGCTGTGCCGTTACCGGAGGCGAAGCGGCAAATTGCCTGGATCCATCGGCTGGGCAAACTCTTCGATCGAGTCAAAGCGATCGAGAAAAAGCTCGGTCTCTAAGAAGGTCGCGAGCGAGAAGCGGAAGCTGCCCGAGAGGGGTCAAGATTGGCAGGGATAGTGCTTTAGTGGTTATGGAAATTATAAGATGAAGCCGTCCAAACGCGAATACTCCCAGTTCCTCATCATCGATGATGACCCTGGCATCGCTAAGTTCCTGGTCACGTATCTGCGTCAGCGTGGCCATACTTGCTTCGCTCTGACCGATGGCTTCCAGACCGCTTCCTGGCTCTCTGAGAACGACTGCGAAGTAGCCATTGTCGATCTTAAGATGCCGAAAGTGGACGGAATTTCTCTCATCTCCTTTATGCGAGAGTCGAATCCAACGCTTCCGATCGTTGTTTTCACCGGCGTCGGGTACGACGAAGAGCAAATGCACGCCGCTCTCCACGCGGGCGCGAACGGATACGTCAGCAAGAACCTTCCGATTGAACAACTCTACTGCGTGCTCGCGCGAGTTCTTGCTACGTGTCAGCAGCGTAAACGAAGTGTGGCTTTCAACGGTCAGCAGCCGGCGCTGGCCGGGACTGCCTGAATCAGCGCTTTCCGACTGCTTCCAAGAGTTTGCGTAACCCATCAGGCGAAAGACAAGCAGCGCCGCTCGCATTCACCGTTTCCATTTCGAGAAAATCGGAGGTCGCGACGGTCACGTCGAACCGCGACGCATACTTGCTCGCCAGTCGCTCAATAATCGCATCCGCGGATTGACCGCGGCGGGCATAGAAAATTTGCACATCGTGCGGATCGGAAACCTCGCTGACACGCTCGCCCTGCCCGTCAAAAACGACAGCGACCCGCACGTCTGTCCAATCTTGATAATGCCGGAGTCGTTTGATCAACGCCTCTCGCGCGAGAGACGGACGTTGAGCATGCAGTTTGCGCAACTCGGGCCAGGTGAAAATAATGCTGTGACCGTCAACAATGAGGTACCGCGCAGACACTCGATATTGTAAATCGCGCGCTTGTCGGAAGCGAGAGGTTGATCTATTCCGCCGCGGCCGGCTCTTTTTTGCTGCGCGGTTTGGACGATTCGCGCTGTTTCGAACGCATCGTCTTTTTTTTGCGCTTTAAGTACGCCTTTCGGCGTTTACGTTTCGATCGAACTCGATGCTGCTGACCCACGCACTTGTTATACGAGGGAAGGACGGTGCGCGCAAGCAACGTGACTCGGGAACATGATCAAATCCAGGATTGCATTTTGCCCCGCATTCCAATTAAACAATTTGTTGTGCTGCCCCTGTCCGAGAATTTCATCCCGACTCCAAAAACGCTGATCGGCGCCTCCGCTTTGCTTCTTTTCGCGGCTGCGATTTTCGGTGCGCTCAACGTCGCGAAAGTGAAGACCCTGCGTTCAACCGCGGCCGAGGCAGCCACTGCTCGCGATACCGCGGAGCGTAATCGCGCGAAGCAGGACAAGGAACTCAAAGCGCGCGAATCGGCGATTGCCGCAGAGCAAGCGAAGCTCGCCGAACGCGAAGGAAAGGCCGGAGCTTCCGGGAGCCAACTGACACAAATTCTGAACGAGAAGACGCAACTCGAAGCCAAACTTCAGGACAAGGAAGCCGAGATATTGGCATTACAAAAGCAAAT
Source organism: Chthoniobacterales bacterium (assembly GCA_035603575.1). Lineage (GTDB taxonomy): Bacteria > Verrucomicrobiota > Verrucomicrobiia > Chthoniobacterales > UBA10450 > AV40. The sequence goes on along the minus strand of DATNKD010000039.1, from coordinate 5,291 downwards.
CGAAGAAAAGCATCCGGTTTCGGTCAATCCTGGAGCACCCACGGCCGTCGAGTTACAGGCACAGCTCGATGACACTCGCCAGCAGCTGGACGGTGCCGAGCGCGAGAAAAGTCTTCTTTCCGAGAAATTGCAATCTGCAAAAGAACGCTCCTCACAACTGGAAGATGAAAAGAAGCGGCGCGCAGTGGCGCGTGGGAAAGTCGGTGTCCGCGGTACTGTGCTCGCGGTTAATCAGGCTTACAACTTCGTCGTCCTCAATCTCGGCGGTCGCAACGGCGTGGAGGCCCACTCTGAGATGCTGATCGTGCGAGACGGCACCTTTATTGGAAAAATTCGTATTTCTTCAGTTGAACCGGCGACCGCTATCGGCGATATCATTACCAGCACTCTGGCGCGAGGCGTCCAGGTGCAACCTGGAGACATTGTCATTTATGCTGGCACAAATTCGTAAGCAGGAAAGAAAGGTAGCGGCAGTTCTGTTGCTGGCTGCGGCGAGCATGTTGGTTTCATGTGCGAGCCAAAAAGAGCACGTCGCGCTGGTCAATGATCCAGATGCGAAAGCGGAATCTGCGTTGCCCTGGAACAAGCAGGAAAAATGGGAGACCGGCGGCCAATTCGCAAACTTCAGCGACCACCGCTGAATCTTCTCAAGATCGACATAGCGCCGGTCAGATCCAAAATCCCGCTGGGATAACAGCGTTCTTGGGAACGACTACGATGCCGTCGCGAATAAAATAATTCTCTGCGTCCAGATTGCGTGGCTTTCCTTCCGGCGTAATCACAACGCCATCCGCGATGCGTGCATTCTTGTCGATGATAGCGCGGTCGACCACACAATTGCGCCCTACTCCGATCGGCGGCACGTCCGCCGCGCCAGGTCGATCTTGCTCAAAATAATCCGCGCCCATGACGACGCTGTTTCGAATCGTCGCGCCGCCCTGAATAATGCTGCGAATACCGATGACGCTGCGTTCGATATGCGCATCGGAAATAATGCAACCGTCGGAAATGATCGCCTGCCGCAACGTCGCGCCATTGACTTTGCTCCCCGGCAAAAATCTCGGATGCGTATAAATCGGGGCCTCGGTATCGAAGAAGCTGTACTCTGGAACGAGATCGGTCAGGTCGAGGTTCGCTTCATAAAACGCGCGCACCGTTCCGATATCCTCCCAGTAACCCTGGAAAATAAACGCGCTGACGTGTCGATCTTTGATTGAGTGCGGAATGATATGTTTGCCGAAGTCGAACAGGTCGTTGTCGAGGCATTTCACAAGAACATCGCGATTGAAAAGATAAATTCCCATCGATGCCTGGAACAATTCTTCATCTTCTTTGGAGCCAACCGCGCCCAGGAGCTCGCGACTCATCTTCATTTCCTGAAGGATTGAGTCGTCTTTTGGTTTTTCGACAAAGCGCACGATCCGGCGATCGACTCCGCTTTGCATAATGCCGAACTCGGCGACCTGATGTCGATGGACCGGTTTGGTCGCGAGAGTGATGTCGGCTCCGGTTTGAATGTGCTGATGCAACAGCGTGCGAAAATCCATCCGGTAAAGCTGATCGCCGCTGAGAATGAGATAGTAATCGAATGGGCGTTCGAGGAAGTAGCGCATGTTCTGGCGGACGGCATCAGCGGTGCCCTGATACCATTGCGAACCTTCCGGAGTTTGCTGCGCTGCCAGAATGTCGATGAAGCTGCGCGAGAAATTGTCGAACTTGTAGCTGGCCTGCATATGTCGATGTAACGACATGCTGTTGAACTGGGTCAGCACGTAAATAGAGCGCAGACCCGAGTTCAGGCAATTGCTGATCGGAATATCGACGATCCGGTATTTTCCGCCGAGCGGCACGGCCGGCTTGGCCCGGTCTTTCGTTAACGGGAACAAACGGGTGCCCGCGCCGCCGCCCATGATGACGGCGAGCGTTCGCTGAGTCGTGCCCGGTGGAAGTGCGGGCGTGGACATCCGCGAGACTGAATCGCGAACGGCAGGATTATGGGTCTGCACGCCTTCAATAACTCAGTGCTTGCGGGTCGCGGCAACCTTTTTGCTCGATCCACTCCGGTTGCATGGGCCTGCCGCCAGTGGCAACCTTCACTTTCCAATATGTGTGGAATCATCGGTTACGTCGGACGCTCGCAAGCTGCGCCCATTTTGCTTGATGGACTTCGTCGCCTCGAATATCGGGGCTACGACTCGGCTGGCGTCGCCATCGTCAATGGCGATCACGTCGAGACCCGCAAATGCGCCGGTCGCATCGCCTCACTGGCTAAACTCGTCTCGCAAAAACCGGCCGCCGGATCCTACGGAATCAGTCACACTCGTTGGGCGACGCACGGAAAAGTCAACGATGAGAACGCCCATCCGCATTTCGACGCCACCGACAAGATCGCTCTCGTCCACAACGGCGTAATTGAAAATTATCAGGCGCTCAAGGAACAACTCATCCAGAATGGCGACACAAATTTTCGCTCCGACACCGACACCGAAGTTTTGGCGCATTTGATCGGAAACATTTATCGTCAACTCGACGGCAAAGATTCGAAAGCGCGACTCGTCAACGCGACCCGCGCGGCATTGAAGCAGGTCATTGGCACATACGGCATCGCCGTCGTGCACGCAGATATCCCGAACTTTATTGTTGGTGCACGCCGCGGCAGCCCACTTGTGCTCGGAGTTGGGAAAGATGAGAATTTCCTGGCCAGTGACGTCAGCGCAATTGTCGCTTACACGCGGGACGCGGTTTACCTGAATGATTTCGATCTCGTCGCAATCGAGCGGGACAAATTTGAAATCAGCTCGATCGAGGGCGCTGTTGGCCAGCACCCGGTCAGCAAAGTCGAGTTCAGTGCGGAAGACATTAAGAAGGGCGATTACCCGCATTACATGCTCAAGGAAATCTGCGAGCAGCCGGACACAGTGCGCGATGCGATGCGAGGCCGACTCACTTACGAAGATTGCACGGCCAAACTCGGCGGTCTGGATATGAATCCGGCGGAATTGCGCGACGTCGCCCGCGTCGTGCTTACCGGCTGCGGCACCGCGTTACATGCGGGTCGGGTCGGTGAATACATCATCGAGCAACTCGCTAATATCCCGGTTGAAGTCGAATTCGCGAGCGAGTACCGGCATCGCAATACGCCGATGACCGAACGCACGCTCGTTTTTGCGATCAGCCAGAGCGGCGAAACCGCGGACACACTCGGAGCGTTGCGCGAGAGCCGCCGCAAAGGTTACCGGACGCTTGGAATTTGTAACAATGTCGCCAGCACGATTGCGCGCGAGAGCGATGGCGGCGTTTATATGCACGCCGGTCCCGAGATTGGTGTCGCGGCGACCAAGTCGTTTACTTCGCAGCTCGTGATTCTAACCCTGATTGGTCTCCTCCTCGGCCGAATGCGCCAACTCTCCACCGCGGAAGGAAAACGAATGATCGACGCGCTCGAAGCGTTGCCGGGCCAGATCGAGGAAGTGCTGAAGCTCAGTGACCAGATCAAATCGATCGCCAAAAAATATGCCGGTGTTAGCGGAATGCTTTTTTTCGGGCGGCAATTCAATTACCCCATCGCGCTCGAAGGCGCACTCAAGATGAAGGAGATCACATACCTTTTCGCCGAAGGCCATCCCAGCGCTGAGCTCAAACATGGAATCATTGCGCTCGTTAGGCCGGACTTGCCTTCCATTTTTATCGCGCCGGACGACGCCGTGTTCTCAAAAAACCTGAACAACATCGAGCAAGTCAAAGCGCGCAAAGGGCCGATCATCGCCATCACTTCCGGAAACGGCGCGAAACAATTGAAAAACCTCGCCGCGGACATCATCGAGATCCCCAGCGTGATCGATTGTCTCAGTCCCGTTCTGACCGTCATCCCATTACAGCTTCTGGCCTACCATCTTGCCGTCGAGCTCGGCCGGGACGTGGATAAACCGCGTAATTTGGCCAAAAGCGTGACGGTCGAGTGATCGGCTAAAGCTCGAGCGCACTCGGTTTTTTATCATGAAGCCGCGCCGCGTTTAGATTTAGCCACGCAGTATCGGCGCTGTCTCATTGCCGCAGACACTGTGAAAGAAATTGTGATTCACGCCGGCCTTGGATTTAGCTAACTTTAGCGCGGTTAGTTCTCACGCCCCCCGTGCAGCAGAACGAAGATTACGTCCTCAAAGTCTTGCAAGATGTTGCGCTCGTGTCGCGCAAACAAATTGACGCAGCGCGTACGCGCCTGGATGGCCAGAACAATGTTGTCGATCTTTTGGTTAAGGACGGAATCGTCAGCGAATCCGATGTGTCCCGCTCGCTTGCAGCCCAGGCGCACATGGACTGGATCGATCTCTCCTCGATGGTGATTCCACCGGCGATCATCAAACAGATCCGGGCCGAAGACGCGCGGCGTTTCAAAGTCATTCCAGTCGCGTTTGGCGAGACCGGTCTCGTCGTGGCCGTAAGCGATCCGCTCGACATCGACACGATCGATAGCCTGAGCTTTTTGCTCCAACGCGAGCTCGAGCTGGTTTGCACAAGCCCGGAAAAAATTCGCGAAGCGCTGATCAAATATCACGGCACAGCCGATGAAGCCGCCGATGTCCTAAAAGAAAAAATTGGTGAAGATGTCGATCTTGGCCTCGAGCTCGGCGACGGCGCTGCCATCACCGAAGTCGATGAAGCCGATGCGCCGATCATTCGAATGGTCTCGATGTTGATCATCGAGGCGCATCGCGCCGGCGCGAGCGATATTCATCTCGAACCGCTCGACAAGAAATTTCGTGTCCGATTCCGGATCGATGGTGTTCTACAGGAAACGCAGGCGCCGCCAAAACGTTTGCAATCCGCCATCGTCAGCCGGCTCAAAATCATGACCGGCTCGATGAGCATCGCTGAAAAACGATTGCCACAAGACGGACGCATTCAAGTCAAAATCAAAAGGAAACCGATCGATCTCCGTGTCTCCACCATCCCGACCAATCACGGTGAGAGCGTCGTTATGCGCGTCCTCGACAAATCGAGTCTAGTGCTTGGGCTGCCCGAGCTTGGTTTTTTCAGTGACGACCAGGAAACATTCGAGCGTTTGATTCAATTGCCTGATGGAATCCTTCTTGTCACCGGTCCGACCGGCTCCGGAAAAACGAGCACGCTTTACGCCTGTTTGAATTACGTCAACAAACCGGATCGCAAGATCATTACCGTCGAGGAACCGATCGAATATCAGATGACCGGCATAAATCAGGTCCAGGTGAATCCGGAAATCGGCATGACTTTTCCGGCGGCGTTGCGCTCAATTCTGCGCCAGGCGCCAA
>DATNKD010000038.1:0-5516 GCA_035603575.1 Chthoniobacterales bacterium | reverse complement strand
TCCGGCATCGGCTTTCACAGCTTGCGCGCTGCCGATCAAGACGACGACAGCGGCTATTCCCAAATCGCCATTTTCGCGAAGGCAGTCGAGTTGATTCGCCAGGATTATGTCGATGGAAATAAGACGAGTTACCACGACCTGATCACGGCGGCGCTCAAAGGCATGCTCGGATCGCTCGATCCGCATAGCCAGTTCATGGACCCGAACGATTTTCGCGACATGCAGGAAGACACGCGGAGCCGGTTCAACGGTCTTGGCATTGAGGTCGCAATCAAGAACGGCTTGCCAACGGTCGTGACTCCGATGGAGGACACGCCCGCAGCCAGGGCCGGTATTCTTTCCGGCGATCAGATTTTGAAAATCAACGGGACTTCGACCGAAAAAATGGATCTGCAGGACGTAATCAACCATTTGCGCGGCTCGCCCGGCCAGAAAATTTCGCTGACGTTGATTCGTCCGTCGACCAAGGAGGTCAAAGATTACGCGCTCGAGCGCGCCGAGATCAAAGTGCAAAGCGTCAAAGGCGCGCGACTGGTCGATTCTGATCTGACCGGCTCATTTAAGATTGCCTACGTGCGGTTGATTCAGTTCAACGAACCGACCGCCGATGAGTTGTCGAAAGCCCTCGATGAATTGCAAAGGCAGGGAATGCAGGCCCTGATTCTCGATCTGCGCAACAATCCCGGCGGTTTACTCAACAGCGCGGTGGATGTTTGCGCGCAGTTCTTGCCGCCCAACACAAAAGTCGTTTCAACCCAGGGCCGGGTCGCGTCGCAACAGCGCGAGTATACAACGTCCGGCGCGGCCAAGGAGCGGCCGAATTTCCCGATGGCGGTTTTGGTGAATGAAGGCAGCGCCAGCGGTGCGGAAATTGTCTGCGGCGCGCTCAAGGATTTGCATCGCGCGATCGTCGTCGGCGAAACAACTTTTGGAAAAGGATCCGTCCAAAATGTGATGCAGTTGCCGGACGGATCGGCCTTGCGCTTTACGACCGCGAAATATTACACCCCGAGTAGGCAGGTCATTCACGGCAACGGTGTCACGCCAAACATTCGAGTTCCGATGAGTGTTGAGCAGGAAAGGCAGCTTTTCACCGCGCGGAGCAGCGGCGACACGATCAAACCGGACGAGGACAAGAATTTCATTAAAAGCACAGACCCGCAGATGCTGCGTGCGATCGACGCGCTCAAGGGCGTGATGATTTACGCCCAGCAAAACGCGCCCAAGGCCGGCGCGATCAAGAAGTAAGCGGATATTACCGCTGAGGGCGCAGAGGTCGCAGAGGTCTTATTTTGGTTTAGTTTTACTCCGCGTTCTCTGCGAACCCTGTGGTGAATTCAAAAGTAATACTGGCGCTTGAAACCTCCTGCGACGAAACGGCGGTCGCCATTTTGCGCGGTCGCAATCGCCATTTCGGCTCGGACCTTCTCGCCAGTGAGGTCGCGTCGCAGATTACAGAGCACAAAAAATTCGGCGGCGTCGTTCCGGAAGTGGCGTCGCGCAATCATCTCGTCCACGCGCCGCGTTTGCTTGAGCGCGTCGCGCGCGAGGCGAAGATCGACATCTCCGAAATTGACGCTTTCGCGGCAACGAGTGGTCCCGGTTTGGCCAGTTCATTGATGATCGGTGCATCAATCGCGAAAGGGCTCGCGATCGGTTTTGGCAAACCGTATCTCGCCATCAACCATCTCGAAGGGCATTTGCTCTCGCCATTTTTCGGCGAAGCCAAAATCAAACCAAACGTTTCGCTCGTGGTCAGCGGCGGACATACGATGTCGATCTTCGTTCGTGGTCTCGGCGATTACGAAGTTATCGGACGCACTGTTGATGATGCCGCTGGCGAAGCGTTTGATAAAATCGCGAAGTTGTTAGGCCTAGGTTATCCCGGCGGACCTGAAATCGAAAAGCGTGCGGTTAACGGTGATCCGAACCGTTTTGATTTGCCGCGGAGCATGCCGGACTCGGAGAATTTCAGTTTTAGCGGTTTGAAAACGGCGGTACGGTATCTTTTGCCAAAATTGAAAGGCGATTTTCTCGCCGACGTTTGCGCCTCGGTCCAACAAGCGATTGTCGATGTTCTGGTTCGGAAGATCATCGACGCGGCCAGAAAGCACGATGTCGATCTTGTCACGGTCAGCGGCGGTGTGAGTTGCAATCGGGACCTGCGAAGGCAACTCGGCGACGCGTGCAAACGCCACGGCTTTGAATTCAAAACTGCCGAACCATGGCTGTGCACCGATAACGCCGCGATGATCGCCTTTGCTGCGATGCTCAAGCTGGAGAACGGAGCCAGCTCCAACGTGACCGAAGAGATCGACCCGAATCTCGCTCTGGGGTAACTGTAGAGGTCGCTGTCTCAGGGGCACTTTCCATTCATTGCCGCCGAGGACGGCGGCCACTACAATATTAGTATTCTCGTTCAAGCAGATAATTCGCGAGCGCGTGGAGCGCATCGGCTTTCTTTCCGAAGATCGACAACGCGCTGTGGGCCTGGCGGGTGAGGCGTTTCGCTTCCGCGCGCGATTTGTCCAAACCGATGATCGCTGGATAAGTCGCTTTTTGCGCGGCGAGATCTTTGCCCGCGCTCTTGCCGAGTTTCTCGCTCGTCTGTGTCACGTCGAGAATGTCGTCGATCACTTGAAACGCCAGACCGAGTGCGCGTCCAAATTTTGTGATCGCGCCGAGTTGTTTCGGAGTCGCATTCGCGCTCATGGCGCCGAGTCGGACCGACGTCGTCAGGATCGCGGCGGTTTTATTTTCGTGAATGTAACGCAAGCCCGACATGTCGATCTTTTGTCCTTCGCCTTCAAGATCGGCGACTTGTCCGGCGATCAGCTTTTGGCTGCCGGCCGCGACCGCGAGTTCGCGGAGCAAGATCGACATGTCATAGGGAGAAGTCGGCTTCGCGTGCGAGACGATTTCGAACGCGATCGTTAGCAACGCGTCGCCGGCGAGGACCGCGATGCCGTCGCCGAAAACTTTGTGGCAAGTCGGTCGGCCTCGTCGGAAATCGTCGTTGTCCATGCTCGGCAGATCATCGTGGACGAGCGAATAGGTGTGGATGCATTCCATCGCGCACGCGAGCGGGAGCGCATGGTCGATTCTGCCGCCGCACGCCTCAGCCGCACCCAGACAAAGAATGGGCCGCAACCGTTTTCCACCGGCGAACAAACTGTAACGCATCGCCTTGTGGATCGTTGCCGGCTTGACGTTCTCCTTCGGCAGATATCGATCCAGCGCCCGATCGATCGTCCCCTGACGGGATTTGAGATACGATTTCAGATTCATTGCACTGCCAAATGGCACTGTAGAAGTCGATTTGGTCGATGCGCTAGAGATTTTCTGCGGTTTCAGCGGTGGCAATCGGTTTGGTACGCATGGCCAGGAATGCGCCGATGAGCAAGATGGCGGCGCTGATCAATTGGGTCTGGGTGAGGCGTTCGTGGAAAATCCAGGCGGAAAGCGCGAGCGCGCCGAGCGGACAGAGGAGCTGAAGTGTTTGCGCCAAGGCAACGCCAATTTCTTGAATGGCGACGTAATACAAAACGTGCGCGAGCGTGATGCAGGTTACGGCCGAGATAATGAGAATGAGGTTCACGTGTGCGGTGACCTGAAGGGGGGTCCCGATTTTTCCAAACGCGAGTGTCAACGGTAGCAATAACGCCGAAGTGATGAGGCTGATGATGCCGAAACTGCGGATCGGGCCGAGCTTGGCGGATGGACGTTTAACCAGAACGCCGTAAAGCGCCCAGCAAAAGATCGCCACGAATGCGATGAGCAGACCCTGCCAGGCGATATGTCGATCTTCACCATTCGATTGAAACCAGATCACGCCGAATGCGCCGAGCAATCCGAGCAGCGTTCCGAGCTGAAACTGCCATTGCCGGATGACGTAGCGTTCTTCAGGAAAAAACGTGAGGGCGAGGAGTGCGGTGAAAATCACCGACGTGCGTGCAAAGATGGCGTAGACACCGGGTCCCATGTAAAAGAGCGCGACGACCTGCGTTATCTGGTGAACGACGTTCGGCAGACACGGAATCAAGCAGAGCCCGACGGCGCGAATGTCGATCTTGGGTCCGCGACGAAATTGAAGCAGAACAAACGGGACGATGGCGAGACAGGCCACGGCGTAGCGGTAAAAATTTTGCGACCACGGATCGTAGAAACGGTTGAGGTAAAATAGAAAAAGCGATGGCAGCGACCAGATGGCGACAGTGGCGAACACCGCGGCGTATCCTCTGGAGAGCTGCCGGGTGTTTCGCTCCATGCGGCTGATTGTGGCATGGCGTCGCGATTTCGCAGTTTAATTTGCTGGCTTGCGCGGCGGTAATCGCTCAAAAATTGGGGCCGGAGGAGAACATGAAAATTCGAACATCACTCAGTTCATCGATTTTGTTGTCAGCGCTGTTTTTTGCGGCGCCGGTTGCTAGTGCGAAGAAGCGCGGCGGCGGAGACTCGGATGGTCACCATCGAAAGGGCGTCGAGCTGATCGACGCAAAGCAATTTGATCAGGCTATTGCGGAGTTTAATAAGGAAGTGGACGCGGCGCCGGGCGACCCCGAAGCTTATCGCGACCGTGGAACGGCTTATCGCGCTGCGGGGCGGGCGGCAGAACTGGCCGGAGATCAGGCTGGCGCGTCGGCGAAGTACACCTTGGCGATCACCGATTTTTCAAAGGAGATCGAACTGGCTCCAAAGGATGCCGCCGGCTACGTCGAGCGCTCACAGACCGAGGATTTAGTGCGGCAATATGATGCGGCATTGGCCGATTCGAACAAGGCCCTTGAGCTGAAACCCGATGAGCCGTTTGCGATCAAGTTCCGGGGTTTCGCTTACGTTGGTTTGTCGCAGTGGGACAAAGCGGTCGCGGATTTTACCGCAGCGATCCAAAAAGACCCGAACGATCCACAAAGTTATGATCGGCGGGCGTGGGCGAACCGGAATTTGAAGAATTTTCCGGCGGCGGTGGAGGATTACACCATTCTTCTGCAGAAAACTCCGACGAACGAAGATGCGTTGGTGAAACGGGGCGCGACTTACGCCGCGATGATGGAGTACGAAAAGGCCATCGCTGACTATCAAGCCGCCCTCAAGATAAAACCCGACGATTACGACACAGTCCAGCGTATGCAGTATGCCCAGGCCCAGGTTGCGGCCAAGAATGCGCCACCGGCAACGCCGACACCAACGCCCGGGGCAAGTATTTTTACACCGGCGAAGATCTTTTTTGCGGTGGTCATTTTGGTGATCATCGCGGTGGTGGTCCGGCTGATGACCCGTGGAAAACCAGAGGAAATAAGCAGCTCCAGAATCCGCTGAAAAGGGGCGGCTCTAGCTCCAGAAAATTGCTTTGACACGGGTAGGGGCGTGGTTAGCGTTTCGGACGCTTTTTGCGAGAACGAGGCGGTCCCATGGTCGTTGCAATTTGACGCGGCTTTGGGACTTTTAGTTCTACACGCGGGAGGCAAACCGGCCCATGTAGCTCAGTTGGTAGAGCACGTCCTTGGTAAGGACGA
>DATNKD010000037.1:0-18925 GCA_035603575.1 Chthoniobacterales bacterium | reverse complement strand
TGGTCGAGAGGGTGAAATCTGGCGCTTTAGTTCCTACTGCGAGTGGCATAAGTAAGTCCTCCGGTTTGAGTTTTAACGGGGGAAATTCACTATAAGAAAGCAGCGTGACGCTGCACCCATTTTTTTCTGGCAGGTTCCGTTCCGACTTCCTGCTTTCCTGCGTTCCTTATTGTGATAAATTCTCCGCCGATGGCAGATGATCGCTGGTGAATCGCAAGGTTCACTGGAGGAAAGTCCGAACACCATACGGCAGCATGCCACGTAGAAAACGTGGGCAGCGTTCTCGAAAGCGAACGTTGACGGAAAGTGTCACAGAAAAGACACCGCCGGTTCTTTGAAAGAAGCGCAGGCAAGGGTGAAAAGGCGAGGTAAGAGCTCACCGCTCGCGGAGTAATTCGCGAGGCACGAAAAACCCCATGCGGTGCAAGACAAAACAGAGGGAGGACAGCCGGTCCGTTGGATCCTCGGGTGTCGTCGCATCACGAAAACTGTAGCGGTGGTCTCTGACCGCCGATCGCGGTTCTCGGGCGGCTCGCGCAAGCGGGTTGAGATAAATGATCATCCGCGTGAGCAATCACGCTGACAGAATTCGGCTTACCGCCATCTAAATATGAAGGGCGCTTTCGGAAACGAGGGCGCCCTTCGCTTCTATATCGATCTCTCTCCGACCGGCAGCCGCGTCTCCGACATCGCGAGCGGTCTTGGCAACACGCGCCGCGAAACGGTGAGCGCGCGCACCGCCGTAAGGAATGTCAGGAAATCGATCCCGATCCGGATCCAGTTCCCGGTTGTCCATTGATGCAACCGCGCGACGATGACGGGAACATCGTTCCCGGGCGATCTCGCCAATCCGGCAATCATCGGCACCAGCCAAAGCAACATCCCGGTCGAAGCCAGCGCTGCGCACGCCGCTGCGATTATCCAAGCGCGTCCTAACTTTCCGCGACTCAAAAAGAAGCAAACCAGGAGAAGGATGAACGTCCAAAGCGGCGAAAAAATCAGAAAGAAATCGGCTAGATTATCGAACCGCATTTCGCCCCACGCGATCAGCGAGTCGGGTGGGTTGCGACTGAAATGCGGTACAACCATGAGCGCGTTAAAAACCTGGCCGCCCAACCAAACCGCCGACCAGATCGTCGCCAGCCAGAGCAGCACGCGCGATAAGAACTTCATGGCCGGCGCGAGTTTACGAACTCACCTTTCCGTGCGTCAATTGCGCCGACAGAACGTCGTCGAGGCAACTGAGCAAATGCGAAACAGTTTCTTCGGTTTCGTCGCCCATGTTGGAGAGGCGGAAAGTTTTGCCACGGAGTTTGCCGTAGCCGGGGTCGATGACGAGATGATGTTTCTCACGCAACCGCCGCGCAAGATCGACAACGTCGATGCCTTTGCTGTTTTCGACGCAGGTTAGCGTCTTTGATCGAAAGCCTTCTTCGGCGAAGAGATCGAACCCGGATTTTCTCACCCAATCGTGGACGAGCGCGTTGGTGCGAGCGTGGCGTTCATAGCGATTCGTCAGACCTTCCTCAAAAATTTCCTCGAGCTTGGATTGGAGCGCGAAGATGTGACCGACGCTTGGAGTGCTCGGCGTCATCCATTCGGACTGTTGTTTCCCAAACTCCAGGAAGTCGAAGTAATAGCCGCGATCTTTTTGTTTTCCGGCGCGGGAAAATGCTTTTTCGGAAACCGCGAAAAGCGAGAAACCCGGTGGAAGCGCGAGCGCTTTTTGCGCGCCGGTGAGCATGACGTCGATGCCGAGTGCGTCCATGTCGATCTTCATCGCTGAAAAGGACGAGACCGTGTCGACGACCAGAACGACATCGGGATATTTGGCGAGCGTGCAGCAGATTTCCGGCAAAGGATTCATTACGCCGGTCGACGTTTCGTTGTGAATCAGCGTGACGGTGTCGAATTTCCCGGACGCCAGCGCACGATCGACCTCTTTCTGGTCGATATGTTTTCCCCACTCGACTTGGAGCGGCTCGGCGTTTTTGCCGCAGCGACGGGCGACATCGAGCCATTTGTCGGAGAACGCGCCGCACATGCAGCAAAGCACACCTCGATCGACCAGGTTGCGGATGGAGGCCTCCATCACGCCCCAGGCTGATGAGGTCGAAAGAAACACCGGCTGCTTTGTGCCGAAGAGCGTTTGCAGCTTGGGATGGATGTCGCGGTAGAGATTTTTAAAATCTTCGCCACGATGACCGATCATCGGGCTGGAGAACGCGGCCATCGTCTTTGCGGAAACTTCGACCGGGCCTGGAGTGAAAAGCTTGTCGTGCGGAAGCATCAACAAAACGTCGAACGCCCGACCCGCCTTCGCAAGGGTTACGGCGCGGCGGCGCCCAACGTCCAATCCAGAGTGCAGATGCGGAGGTCGATCTTACTTCTCGATGAAACTGATGTCGCCGCTGCGCTCGACGTAACCGACGCGGATGTTTTTCAGATTTTCGGTCTTTGCCGCCAAACGCAGATCTTCTTCGACGTCGTGTCGAGAAATGTGATTGCGTCGCATCGCGCCGAAAATCAGATCGCCATCATCGATGATTGCTTCCGCTTGACCTTTAATGAGGCAACCGAACGTGTGCGAATAGTAGGCGATCAGAGCAAGGAGCCGGTGAACCAGCACAATCACGACACCGCCGCCGAGGGTCGCGAAAAATGCAGCGCTGCCATTGATCGCTCGCGAGAGCACCGATGCGAGAATGACGATTAAGACAGCGTCAAACGCGGTCTTGCGCGCGAGCGAACGTTTATGTCCGATCCGGACCATGGCCAGCGTGGCGATGAAGACGATGATCCCACGAAGCGAGATTTGTACGAACGTTAAATCTTTCGGTTCCAAGCCCAAACCGAGAAGCGGTCCGACGAAATTCCAGAATGCATTCATAATTTAGAATTTTATCGGCTGGAAAAGGCTTGGCGAGTGTATCTCGACCTTTGCCGGGCTCGCCACAGGACGAGTCCGTCCGGTGGCGGACTTGCGCGGCAAACTTTCGCGTGGCATAAGAGCACGCTCGCGCGAGCCGAATCGGCCGCGCAAGATCGACAATTACTTATGCCGACAGCCCCGCCACCTTCCATCGACGCCGCAGTTGAAGCGCAGGTCTTCTGGTTGCGATTCCAAAAGGAAATCGCAGTCGCACTAATCATTGTCATTCTGGCGATCGTCGGATTTGCCGGCTACCGATTTTACACGAGCCGGCGCAATTCCACGGCGGCTGAGTTGTTAGGCAACGCCAAGAACCCGCACGAATACCAGGAAGTGATCGCGCGTTATCCAGGAACGCCGGCGGGCGCGAGCGCTTATCTGCTCCTGGCAGAAACGCAGCGCAACGAGAAGAAGTTCGCTGAGGCGAATGCGACCTTGCAGATGTTTGTCGATAAAAACCCGGAGCACGATTTTGTGCCAACGGCGCGGCTGGCGATGGCGGCGAATCTGGAATCGATGGGCAAAAACGACGAAGCGCTCGCGATTTATCAACAGGTGGCCACGAAATATCCGAACACTTACAACGCACCACTCGCGCTCATTTCCCAGGTGCCATTGCTGAAAGCGAAGAATCGAATCGAGGATGCACGCCGAGCGTGTGAGGAGATCCTGACGAAATATCGGATGCCGGGCCAGCAAGCTGAAGGTACGCGCGACGACCGCATGGAAACAGTTTGGGCGGGCGAAGCGATGCGGCAGTTGCGTTCGTTGAAGCCACCGGAACAGCCAAAGCCTGTGCCTGCTGCTGCCAATGTACCGGCGAAGCCCCCAGCGCTTCTGGCGGCGCCAACGGCGGCTTCGCTGTCCCCCGCGGCTGCGCCGACTCCAAAAGCAAGGAAGCCGCGATAAATTCTGTAGAGTTAGCGGCTGTGTCAGCCGCCGGAATTTGTCGGTTAGGCGCTTGGCACAAGCGCCTCTACAAAAATCAGATTAGCGCTTCGAGAATTGGAAGCGTTTGCGCGCGCCGGGCTGACCGGATTTTTTTCGCTCCTTCATCCGTGGATCGCGTCGAAGCAAACCTTGGCTTTTCAATCCGCCGCGCAGATTGGGGTCGACTTGAATGAGTGCGCGTGAGATGGCGAGACGCGCTGCTCCGGCCTGACCGGCAACGCCGCCGCCGCTGGCATTAATGAAAAGATCGTAGGTATTGACCATCTTCGCCGCTTGCAATGGTTGAAGCACTACGTTCTGCAGCGGAACGCTCGGGAAGTAATCTTCGAAATTGCGGCCGTTGATGTCGATCTTGCCGCTCCCCGGAGTCATGCGAATGCGCGCAACCGAAGTTTTTCGACGACCAGTAGCGATGAATTCCTGTGCTTGAGCCATAAAAGAACTGGTTAGGCGAGCTTGACCGATTGCGGCTGCTGCGCGCTGTGCGGATGCGATTCTCCGCGATAGACCTTGAGCTTTCGATAAACAGAGCGGCCGAGCCGGTTATGCGGAATCATTCCGCGGACCGCACGCTCGATTAGTAACTCGGGATGGCGAGCCCGGCGCGCGCGCACGTTTTCTGATTTGTGGCCGCCAACGTAGCCGGAAAAACTCATGAAGCTTTTTTGTTCTTCTTTTTTGCCCGACACACGGACCTTGTCCGCGTTGATCACGACGACGAAATCGCCGGTATCGACATGCGGAGTGAAGATCGTTTTCTCTTTGCCGCGCAAAAGCCTGGCCGCCTTGACGGCGACGTGGCCGAGCACCTGGTCTTTGGCATCGATCAGCCACCATTTACGGTCGACTTCACTTGCTTTGGCGGAAAACGTCTTCATCGCGGGGTGAAAGAGGCGCGAAAACTACGGGAGATGCGCCGAGGTGTCAACCCTCTGAAGCGACAAGTCTGGTCGGGGCTGTAAGGGCGGTAAATTGCCTGAGCGAGAAGTGGAAGTGGCACCCGAGGTGCTGCTTTATGGAAATTATAACAACTCGCCTCGCTCTCTTCGTTTCGCTCATCTTAGTTGCCGCTCCAATTGCTTCCGCCGAATTGCGCGCGCCGTGGCAGTTGAAGAGAGCTTTTGGACGGCGGGCGGAACGTTATTCGTGGAAGACAAATATTGTCACAACAGTCTTTTGGATCGGTGAGGCACCGAGTGAAAACAATCCGGTCCCGAACCGCTCGAGTTCATGGGACAAAAATTGGAGGCGCAGTTATGGTGGATTCGACGATCCGAACCCGTCGCATCGAAGCAATTACCTACCGAGAAAGTTTACGCCGCGGCAGAATCCTTTTTACTGCGCGCTTCCCTATAATGACAAGACGATGAACGGTCATCGGCGCGAAGCTCCGCATGTCATTCCGTGGTTCAAGGAGGCTTATCGAGGCCGGGGAGTCTCGACCTGCAAGGGGCGCTGGATCGCTATTCGCAAGGGTGATCGCGTAGTTTATGCGCAGTGGGAAGACGCCGGACCGTTCCGGACTGATCACTGGCAATACGTCTTCGGCAACGACCGCCCAAAACCAAATCTAAACAAAGGCGCGGGTCTCGATGTTTCTCCCGCCGTGCGTGATTATCTGGGCTTGAAAGAAACCGACGTGACCGACTGGAAATTTGTGGAGTTCACTGAAGTGCCACACGGCCCATGGTCGCAACTTGGGGACAACAACACCTTTGTAATCAACCAACGGAACGAAACAAAAACCGTGGCGAGGAGCGCAATCAAAGGTTGGCGCCCCAATCGCAAGTTAATTGCCAAGGCTGCTTCGGATCAGTAGAAGGCATCTCTCATTTTTCTCGCTCTCGGGCGATTTTCGCGCCGTGTGCTATCGATCGCGCAATCGATACTCGCCATTTCCCTGGCACACGCTTTATTCCTGTCGCGATGTCGAATCCTGCTCCTCAAAAAACTGCGATCAGTCCCCGGCGCGAGGAAGATTTTCCGGAATGGTACCAGCAGGTCGTACGCGCGGCTGAGTTGGCCGAGTCATCGGACGTGCGCGGCTGCATGGTGATTCGCCCATGGGGTTTCGGCATTTGGGAGAACATGCAGCGGCAGCTCGATGGCATGCTTCGCGCAACCGGCCATCGCAATGCTTATTTTCCGCTTTTTATTCCGCTGAGTTATTTCGCGAAGGAAGCTGAGCACGTCGAAGGCTTCGCCAAGGAATGCGCTGTCGTTACCCACACGCGGCTCGAAGTCGGTGCCGATGGAAAAATGAAACCGGCGAGCCCGTTGAACGAGCCGCTGGTGGTTCGGCCAACTTCGGAGACCATCATCGGCGCGAGCTATGCGAAGTGGGTGCAATCGTATCGCGATCTTCCAATCCTCATTAATCAATGGGCCAACGTGGTGCGTTGGGAAATGCGGCCGCGTTTGTTTTTGCGCACGACGGAGTTTCTCTGGCAGGAGGGTCACACGGTGCACGAAACGGAAACGGAAGCGCGGGAGGAAACTAAACAGATGCTCGACGTTTACGAAACTTTCGTGCGCGATCATCTGGCAGTTCCGGTTTTCAGCGGCGAGAAATCGGACAGCGAACGTTTCCCCGGCGCCGTGCAAACGTTGACGATCGAGGCGATGGTGCAGGACCGGAAAGCGATCCAGGGCGGAACATCGCACTTTTTAGGACAAAACTTTTCGCGGGCGAGTGGGATTCAATTTCAGAATCGTGAAGGCAAACAGGAATTCGGCTGGACGACCAGCTGGGGAATGACCACGCGGATGGTCGGCACGGTTGTGATGATGCACGGTGATGATGACGGCCTGGTTTTACCGCCGCGAATCGCACCCACGCAAATTGTAATTTTGCCGATTACGCCGAAAGAAGAGACTCGCGCGCGAGTGTTGGAAGTTTGCGATGCGCTCGCACTGCAGCTGCGTGGAAAGCAGTTCGGCGATTCTCCAATCGAAGTTGAGGTGGATCGGCGCGATCTCGGCGGCGGAGCGAAAAACTGGGAATGGATCAAGAAAGGCGTGCCGGTTCGAGTTGAGATCGGGCCCCGTGATCTGGAGACAAGCTCGGTGGCAGTTTCGCGCCGCGATCAGCCGGTCAAGTCCAAAGATTCGATGTCGATCCAGGAATTCGCCGCCGTCGCCCCGGAGATGCTGATGTCGATTCAGCAAAATCTTTACGATCGCGCGAAGAAATTTCAGAAGGAGAACACGCGCGTAATCGAATCGAAAAAGGAGTTTTACGATTTCTTCACCGCGAAAAACGCCAACAAGCCGGAGATCCACGGCGGCTTCGCGCTCGCGCATTGGAATGGTTCGCGCGAAGTGGAAGAACAAATCAAGAACGATCTGAAGGTGACTATTCGCGTGATTCCGCTCGGAGAATCCGAAGCGGGCAAATGCATTTTCACCGGCCAACCGAGCGCGCGCCGCGTCGTCTGGGCCAAGTCTTACTAGGCTCGATCTTATTGACGCAGCATGCGGCCGTCGTTTATTTCCGCTCTTGAGGGAATTAAAGCTCTACAGCCGCGAATGGTGTTCGTGGTGCATCGATGCCAAGGAATATTTGGAAGCGCGCGGCTACAAGTTCCTCGAAATCGACGTCGGCGAGGATCGACAAGCCTACGAGGAAATGAAGGAACTGTCCGAGCAAACGTATGTTCCGACATTTGTGGCCGGGGACCATGTCATCGCCAATTTCGACACTGATCAGCTGGAAAAATTTCTGAGCGAGCATCAAATTAACCCGTAATGCTCTTCAAGCTTTTTATCCTACTCGGGGTAGGAGTTCTGGCAGTCGCCCTGCGCAGTTTTCAAAGTTCGTTTTCTCAAAAGGCTGGGGCAATCGCAATCCTCATCGTTTCCTACCTGCTGGTCTACTTTGTTACCGACAGCCACGTCCTTGGGGCAGTCGCCGCGGCGCTGTGGTTCTTTTTGCCGTGGGTGGAGATTCTTACTCGCATCCGCACGTTGCGTTTGCCGAAAGAGAAACAGCTCCGCCCGAAGTCGCCGCCGTCGAGCGATACTTTCCCGACCCTCAACGAAATCACGCGCGAGATTGAAAACGAAGGATTCGTCCACGTAAACGACGCCGGCTGGGATTGGGAAGATTACCGGCAATTTTTCCGGCTTTTTTACAAAGCGGAAGATCGCGCGCAGGCCACCATCTGCCTGAACGAGCAGCACGATCTTTCGTTTTATTATTTGCGAATCTCATCGCGGGCGAGGAGCGGAATTATTTGGACGACCTGGAATTACCCGCTCTCCTACGGGTTGAAATTGACGCCGCAATTCCGGATCAATCGGCAGCGGCCCGACCAATCGTTCTGGCAGCTTTATCAAAGTCACCGCGCATTTCTGCGAAAAAACAATGTCCAAATCGACACGATCGATTCGCTCGATGAAGAACAGATCGAGAAAGAGATGGAGCGCGATTTACGCGAGCAGATTGCCCACAACATCCACAAGGGTGTCCTGAAGCAAACGCCCGAAGGCAACGTGAAATATTCCTGGCGCGGGATGATTTATCTCTGGTGCCAGTTCCTGCTCGATCTCGTGCGGCTGTAAAATCGCCTACACCTTCATGATCTCAGTTTCTTTGTGCTTGAGATGATCGTCGATTGATTTGACGAAACGATCGGTCAATTTCTGAATCTCGTCGTCTAAATCCCGCATTTCGTCTTCGCTCATTCCGCCGCCGGCTTTGAGTTTCTTCGCTTCGTCGAGCGCAGTGCGCCGATTGCTCCGCACCCGGACGCGGGCTTCCTCTGCCATTTTGCTCAACGCCTTGGCCAATTCCTTGCGCCGTTCTTCGGACAATTCGGGAATCGGCAGACGAATAATTTTTCCATCAACCGCCGGCGTAATCCCGATCTTCGATTCTTTGAGAGCGCGCTCGATATCCTGGACGGTTCCGGCATCGAACGGTTGCAAGACAAGCAGGCGCGATTCCGGAGTAGTGATGAGCGCGAGCTGCTTCAGTTTCATCGTCGATCCATAGGCTTGGACGTCGATGTTCTCCACCAGCGCGGGCGACGCTTTGCCGGTTCGCACGCCGGAAAATTCGTGCACCAAATAATCGACGCTTTTTTCCATCGACATCTCGGCTTCGAGAAGAATGTCGTCTCTGCTCATGCGCGTTTATTTTTACTTCGCCTCAGCTTCGCTGCAAACGAGCGTGCCGACTTTTCGTCCAAGGACAGCGTCGCGAATGTTGCTCGGCTTATTCATGTCGAAAACGACGATCGGCACATTGTTGTCCATGCAAAGGCTGAACGCGGTTGAGTCCATCACCTGCAATCGTTTCGTCAACGCTTCCGTAAATGTGATCCGCTCAAAACGTTTCGCGTTCGGGTCGGTGTTCGGATCGCGATCGTAAACGCCGTCCACTTTCGTGGCCTTCAAAATGACGTCGGCGCCGATCTCGCTCGCGCGTAACGCCGCCGTGGTGTCGGTCGAAAAATAGGGATTGCCGGTGCCGGCTGCGAAAATCACCACCCGCCCAAGTTCGAGATGTCGAACTGCGCGACCGAGAATGAACGGCTCGGCCACGTTTTTCATTTCAATAGCAGTTTGCACCCGCGCTTCGACGCCGATCTTGGTGAGCGTGCTGCGCAACGCGAGCGCGTTGATCACGGTTGCCAGCATGCCCATGTAATCGGCCGTCGTTCGATCCATGCCGCGCACGGCCGCGGACGAGCCGCGCCAAATATTTCCGCCTCCGATGACTATCGAAATTTGGACACCGAGGCTGTGCACATCCTTGATTCGGTCAGCGATCTCGCGCACAACAGACGGCGAAATGTTTTCGCGCGAGCCGCGCTCTTGAAGAGCCTCGCCGCTCAACTTGAGCACGACACGTTTGTAAGCGGGCGCCTCGGTCTTCATGGCAGCGCAAATGAAACAGGAGGTCGCATGATTTTGAAAGCAAAATGGTGAATCGACCGCTTCGCAGAGCGTCACCCTACCGAACCTTCAGCCCGCGCAGAAACTCCGGCGCTGTCATTCTTTTTTTCCCTTCGAGTTGGACTTCCGTCAGCGACAAAGCGCGATCCGACGTCGCGATTACGAGTTCACTGTCCTTTCGTAAGATTGTTCCCGGTGTTCCGCGAAGATCGACAACTGAGGCGGAAAAGATTTTAAGCTTTCGATCTTTGAAGTCAGTGAAGGCGCCGGGCCAGGGATTGTAAGCGCGAATTTCTCTTTCAATGACTTCAGCTGTCTCGTTCCAATTGATGCGGCCGGCTTCGCGATTCAACTTCGGCGCGTAGGTCGCGATGGATTTGTCTTGCGGAATCCGTGGCGTCTGGCCGACGGCAAGCAGACGCAAGGATTCGAGCAACGCTTCAGGCGCGATCTCTGCGAGTCGATCGTGCAATGTCGCGCCCGTCTCGGACGGTGAGATGTCGATCTTGCGTTGTAGCAAGATGTCGCCGGTATCGAGACCTTCATCCATGTACATGACGGTAATGCCCGTCTCGCGGTCGCCGGATGCAATCGCGGCCTGGATTGGAGCTGCGCCGCGCCAGCGCGGGAGAAGCGACGCGTGCAAATTCAAACATGCGATCCTTGGAATCTCGAGAACCGCGCGCGGCAAAATCTGGCCATAAGCCATCACCACGATTGCGTCCGGCACGAGCGCGCGAATCTGCTCAACAGATTGTGAATCTTTGATTCGTGTTGGCTGCAGGACGGACATCTTGCTTCTGGTCAGCGCCGCTTTAATCGGTGGCGCAGTGATTACTTGTTGGCGGCCGGCGGGTTTGTCGGGTTGCGTCACAACTCCGACTAATTCGTGCTCGGATTTTTGCAGCGCGCGCAGCGTCGGCACGCCGATTTCGCCCGTGCCGATGAATGCGATCCGCATTTGCGGTTTATCGAAGCGATTGAAAGGGGATGCTCCTGCGATTTCGAGCGGCGAGTGCTTCCGCCATCATTTTTTCGCCGGCAGTGACTTCGCGTTGTCCGACCGACGACCCGCACTCGGTGCAGAGATAATCGAAGATCTCGCGGTCGGGCAGAACTAGCAGCAGCTTCTCACGGACGGGAGTCGTGGCCCGGCATTTCTCGCAATAAAGGGTCGACGCTGTGAAATTTTCAAACTGCTGCTGACTCATGTTTGACGCCGTTTACGCTCGCTAAGATATCGAATAACACTTTCGCGGGCGGCTGCATGGCGTCAATCACCGTGATGCAATCGTTTGGATAATGGCTCAGCACCGGTTTTGATTCCTTTTCGTAAATGTCGAGCCGCTTTTGAATGACCTCTTCGTTCGCGTCGTCGAGTCGATTGTCTTTCAGGGCGCGCTTCTTCAATCGCCCGAACAATGTCTCGCGGTTGGGACAAGCGAGATGAAAAACCTTCTCCACATCAATCAGCTCTCGCATGATCTTGGCCTGGTTCACATTCCGGGGAATACCGTCGAGCACGAGAATGTCGATGTCCGGCTTGAATTTGTGACCATCGACGGCGGCGTCGATCGCTTCTTTCCAAAGTTCGACCGTGATGTCGTCGGGAACGAGCTGGCCTTTGCTCGAGTATTCGAGAAACGCTTTGCCGACTTTCGTGCGTGTGTCTATGGAGCGAAACACGTCCCCGCACGGGCAATGATAGAAGCGCGGAATCGTTCCGAGGGTTTTGCCCTGGGTCCCTTTGCCGCTGCCAGGCGCGCCAAACAGGATGAATGTGCGGTATTTCATGAAGGCGACTCGTTATACCGCAGTCCGGGCCAATCGGGAAGGGAAACGATTATTTCCCAGCGACCGGATCGATGTTGACCCGTCGTCCGCCGCGGTCAAAGCGGACGTTGCCGTCAACCAGCGCGAAAATTGTGTAATCGCGGCCAAGACCGACATTTTTGCCCGGCAAAAATTTCGTGCCGCGCTGGCGGACGATGATGTTGCCGGCGACGACCAGCTCGCTGCCGAATCTTTTTACACCGAGCCGTTTGCTGACACTGTCGCGGCCGTTCTTAACGCTGCCCTGTCCTTTTTTATGAGCCATGACTTACGATTTCTTCGATTTTGAGCCGCCGGTGATGCTTTTGATTTTCACCCGCGTTAGTTTGCGGCGATGCCCAACCGTGCGGTGGTAACCTTTGCGCCGTCTGTACTTGAACGCGATGACCTTTTTGTCCTTACGCTGCTCGACAACTTCAGCCGTCACCTTCGCACCCGAGATGAGCGGATCGCCATGGGTGACGTTCTTGCCATCCGCGAACATCAACACTTCGCCGAACGTCGCGGTTTTGCCCGCATCGACATCGAGAAGATCGACATCGACCGTGTCGCCTTCCGCGACGCGATACTGCCGTCCGCCAGTCTTAATGATTGCGTAGGTCATAACGTGCTTTCCGGGGAGAAAAAGCCGCGCAAATTCACACAGAAGTCCAGCTTTGACAAGCGGAAAGCTATAATGCGGAGATAAGCAGCACGATCTCGCCTTTTGGCGGATGCGCTTCGTAATGCGCGAGCAAGTCGGCGGCCGTGGCCCGTCGAAATTCTTCGAACTTCTTAGTCAGCTCGCGCGCGACGCAGAGTTGTCGATCTGGCATGATGTCAACGCAGGCCCTGAGTGTTTTGGTGAGCCGGTAAGGCGATTCGAAATAAATCGAAGTTTCGTCGCGCGCGGCGGCGGCGCGCAGCTCGCGTTCGCGTTGGCCGCTTTTCACCGGGAGAAATCCGCCGAAGAAAAATTTCTCGGCCGAGAACCCGGAGCCCACGAGTGCGGTCGAAATCGAGGACGGTCCCGGAACAATTGTGAAAGGCAGTTCGCGTTTAATGCACTCGCGAATCAATCGCGCACCGGGATCAGACAGCCCCGGTGTTCCCGCGTCGGTGATGAGCGCGATTTTTTCGCCGGCGACGAGTCGTTCAATCAGTTGTGCGGTGCGCATCGCTTCGTTGTGCTCGTGATAACTGATGAGCGGTTTGCCGATTTGATAATGCCTCAGCAGCATTCCGGAGTGACGTGTGTCTTCGGCTGCGACAAGATCGACATCTTTCAAAATTTCGAGCGCACGGAGTGTGATGTCGCCAAGGTTTCCTATTGGCGTAGCAACGACGTAAAGCATCGCGGTAAATTTGATAAGGCCAAGCCGTCTAACGAGAAACGAAGATTATACAGAAGGGAACACTATGAGAATACGCATTTGGCTGTTGGCCTTAGTACCGTTCGCAATGATCGGCTGCGCCGACGAAACGCCGCCAGTTGTGACCACAACAACTACGACGACCACCCAAGAGGTGACGACGGGAGCTCCGAGCGGCGCGGTTGTGACGCGCGAGGTTGTGGTGCCGCAGGCGCCGCCGTCCGTTCGAATCGAAGCGCAAACCGTCGCGCCAGGTCCGGGTTACATTTGGACACCCGGCTACTGGCGATGGTCCGGAAGGGATTACGTTTGGGTGTCTGGCTCTTGGATCAGGCCGCCCCGTACCACGGCTGTTTGGGTCCCGGGACATTGGGTGAGCAGAGGTGCAGGTTGGGTTTGGGTCCCCGGTCACTGGCGATAATACGGCCTGTAGCCTGCCAAATCGGATTTGCATCGCGTCGCTCTGAGCACGTTCTTGCGGCGCGATGCCTAATCCGTTGTTCGCGCGAAAAATAATTCGGGCGGTCGTCAGCGTTTGCCTTCTCGTTCTCGCCGCTCTCACGCTGTTATACTTTCGACAGCACTCGATGGTTTATCATCCGCGCCCGTACGACGAGAGCTATTCGTATGCGTTTCCGGCGAACGGCGTCGAAATTAACTATACGGTGGCGACCGCGAAATATTGTGCGTATTACATTCCCGAAACCGCGCCGTTGCCGAAACGTCTTTGGATTGCATTTTGCGGCAATGGCTCGCTCGCGCTCGATTGGACGACGACTTTGCGTGAGTATCCGTACAACGGCGACGCGTTCTTGTTGATCGATTACCCCGGTTACGGGAAGAATGGTGGTTACGCGACGATCGCGAGCACGCGCGCGTCAACGGACGCCGCGCTTACGGCGCTGACTGAGCAGCTTCACACCGACGAAGATCATTTAACACTTTGCACGATTGGCCATTCGTTAGGTGCAGCGGTCGCGCTCGATTTTGCTACGCACCACCGCGTTGCCCGTGTCGTGTTGATCGCACCGTTTACCACGCTGCGAGAAGAAGCAGCCACGATTTTGGGTGGCTGGATCGCGCGATTGCTCATCGAAAGTTACAATAACCGGGCAAATCTTGCCGAAGTCGTCAGACGCAATCCTGATGCGCGCATCGCAATTTTTCACGGCACGAACGACGACGTCATTCCAGTCCGAATGGGGCGCGAGCTCGCCGATGAATTTCCGTTTATCGAATTTTTCGCGATCGAGGATGCAGATCACGTCAGCGTGCTCAATCACGCGCACGACAAAATCATCGATTGGATGAATCACTGACTTGTGGAACGATCCAAGCTGTATCGGACACTGTGAAACCGAACTTTCAGTTCGACGACGAGCAGTTCCCGCGCACCGACTGGTTTTTTCAGTCTGGCGCTGGCCGATGGCATGGCGACTGGCCGAATGACGATGGCGAGTTTCGTCGTTACAACTTGGGTCGCGAATATTTAATCGAGGCCGCACGTGAACGGGCAAAAGAAATGGCCGTGTTTGCCATCATCCTCGCCGCCGCCGCCTGGCCCGTGATTTACATGATCATCACGGTCGTCCAATTGCTTCGCAAAGGCCAACCGCCGGATCGGTAGATCCGAATTAGCGCGGAGGCAGAAATTCGTCGCGGTATTGGGGTGTTGTTTCGGGCGCGAAGCCGTGCCGGGTGATGTTTTCGGTGACGACGCGCGGCACCACGAACTGCAAAAGATAATCAGCCCCGCCGGCTTTGGTGCCCCCCCCGCTCATTTTGAATCCGCCAAATGGATGCCGGCCGACGACTGCGCCGGTGCAAGAGCGATTGATGTAAACGTTGCCGGCAACGATTTCCGCTCTCGCGCGCTCGATGTTGGCCGGGCTGCGTGAGAAAAATCCGGCGGTGAGCGCGAATTCGGTGCCGTTGGCGATCTCGAACGCTTCATCGAGGTCGCGCGCTCTGATGACGCTGAGGACCGGACCGAAAATTTCTTCGCACGCGATCCGCGTCTTCGGACTGACATTCGTGAAGATGGTCGGTGGAATAAAAAATCCCTTTGCTGGGACATCGGCTCGTTGGAACGCGAGCCGCGATTCGTTTTTGCCGATGTCGATGTATTCGAGAATGCGTTTGTAGGCGGTCCCATCGATCACCGGGCCGACAGTGATTCCGGGTTCTTCCGGATTTCCAACGCGCAAACTGGCCGCAGCATTGAGCAGGCGCTCCATCGCGCGGGGATAAATTTCCTCTAAAATGATGAGCCGCGAGCAAGCTGAACATTTTTGTCCCTGATAACCGAATGCGGAATAGATCGTGTCGACAATCGCTTCGTCGAGGTCGGCATCGGCATCGATGATGACGGCATTCTTGCCGCCCATCTCACAAATGACTCGCTTCAGCTCGCGTTGACCTTCTCGCGTCTTTCCCGCGCTTTCCCAAATCCGCAAACCAACTTCGCGCGACCCGGTGAACGCGATAAGATCGACATCTTTGTGATCGACCAGATGCGCGCCCATCACTGAACCTTTGCCGGGCAAATAATTCAGCACTCCGGGCGGAACGCCCGCTTCCTCAAAAATCTCCATCAACATCGCGCCGATGACTGCCGATTGTTCGGCGGGTTTCATGATCACGGTGTTGCCGGTAACGAGCGCGGCGGTGGTCATGCCGCACAAGATCGCCATCGGAAAATTCCAGGGCGCGATGATAAGAGCGACGCCGCGCGGCCAGTAGTGTTGATAGCTTTCTTCGCCAAGCACGTGCTGCGTGAGGCGCGGTCGCCCGATCAAGCGCATCTGGTGCGCGTAAAACCGACAGAAATCCATTGCCTCGCGAATATCGCCATCTGCCTCTGCCCAGGCTTTACCGACTTCGAAAACTTCCAGCGCCGAAAGCTCGAAACGCCGGCGGTGCATGATATCGGCGGCGCGCTCGAGCAGTCGGCAACGCGTTTCAAATGAAGTGCGGCTCCACTTTTCGAAAGCATCGCGCGCTGCGTTAACCGCGCGCTCTGCTTCTGGAATCCCGGCCTCAGCCACGTGGCCGACGACGTCGTTGGGCGAACTCGGGTTGATCGAAGCGATCGTTTTGTCGGTCCAAACTCGTTCGCCGTCGATCACGAGCGGATATTTTTGGCCGAGTTGCGTGCGCACATGCTCGAGCGCTTGTCGCATTCGGTCCTGATTTTGTTGGTAAACGAAATTCACAAGTGGCGCATTTTCATAAGTATCACCGGGCGGCGTATCGAGGGAAGCGCCGTCGCTCATAACATCGACGTGGCGCGCCCCGTTCGGACTTTGCGCAGCAAGATCGGCCGGATCGCGCAACAATTCTGCCTCGGAAACATTTTCAGAGAACTTGGCGCGCAAGAAACCTTCGTTCGACGTGTTCTCGAGTAGACGGCGAACGAGATACGACATGCCGGGAAGCAACTCGCCAACCGGACAGTATTCGCGGACGCGGTAACCCATCTCCACCAGCGCGCGTTTCACTGGACCGGCCATGCCGTAAAGCAACTGAAATTCGAAACGGCTGCGGTCGATTCCAAGCTGATCGGCCAACGCCTGCGCGTGCGCGATGCTGCGGACGTTGTGCGACCCGAACGCGGCCGTGACGGTCGATTCGTTCTCGAGCAAAATTCGCGTGAGCAATTCGAAATTCAGGTCGCTCTCCGGTTTTTGCAGAAAGACCGGGCAAGCCCATCCGTTCTGCCGCGACTTGATTTTCTCGAAGTCCCAATACGCGCCCTTGACCAGACGAACGGCGAAGCGGGTCCCGCGCGCGCGGCCCCAATCAAGTAAATCGCGCAGGTCGTCTTCGGCATCGCGCAGATAAGCCTGAATTACAATTCCAACGTGCGGCCAATCGCGAAACTCGCTCTCGCTAAAGAGCGTTTCGAACAGCGCGAGCGTCGCATTTTTGTGCGTATAACTTTCCATGTCGAAGTTCACAAACGCGCCGAGCTCACGCGCGCGTCGCAAAATCGGGCGCAGCTTCGGCGCGAGATGCGCGATCGCGTCGGCCGGGTCGGCCGGATTCATCTGCGAATAAAGCGCGGAGATTTTTACGGAAAGATTAACGACTGGAAATAACTCCGTGCTCTTGCCGAGCGGATCGGTCCAGCCGCGCGTTTCGCGTCCGAGATGCTCGAGTAATTCCAGACAGCGCGTGGCGTAATCGCCAGCTTCTTGTTCACTGACAACCGCTTCGCCGAGAAGATCGACGGTGAATCCGATGCCCTGGGCGCGGCGTTTGCGGAGCGTTTTCATCACGTCCTCCGGATTTCGTCCGGCAATGAACTGGCGGGCCATGCCGGAGACGTTCCAGCGCAGAAGCTGACCGCTGATCCAAGGCACAATTCTCGCCGCGCGAACTCCAGTTCGAATCAACGGCGCGTAACCGTTGCGCATGTCCGCGAAATATTCGTCAAGATGCTGGACGATATCGGTGCCGCGATGGAGCGACGCCAAAACATCGACGAAGCGGAACAGTTGGACCTTGAAATGCTCGTTCCGCATCGAGAGCGCCATCATCCGCTGATAAAAACCGGCTTTGCTGAAGAGCGGTTCGGGATGTTGATCGACCAAATCGAATATGCGTTCGCCGCGTCGTTCGATTTCCGTCTGCAAAGCGCCCATAACCAAAAAGTAATCGCGCGTTAATCCGAGGTAAAGGCGAAGCAATTTCAGGGCGGCCAAAAAAAATTCCCCGAGGATATGGTCACTTTGAGGGCGAACTTCGAAGTGGGGGGTGAAAAGCCGCTCCAAAGCGGAATAGATTCAGGGGTATTAGAGTGATTTGTCTGGCGGGCCCTGCAGGCCCTGGGGCTCGGGCCCGTCAGGCAATTTCTCTTTTTTCAAGGGATTCTCGTTTGCTGCACGTCCTGACCTCGGTTAGCAAGATCGACATGCAAGGCCGCGATGAGCATCACCAATTCGCGAGCGACAATACCGCAGGCATTTGTCCCGAGGTGTTGGCCGCGTTGGAAGAGGCCAATCATGCCGCGGCAGAATCCTACGGCGCGGACGAATGGACGAGTCGGGTCCGGGAATTGGTCCGGGATCTTTTCCAAACCGATTGCGACGCCTATCTGGTTTTTAATGGAACGGCTGCAAATGCGCTCGCTCTGGCGCAACTGTGCCAACCGTTTCACAGCGTCGTTTGTCACGATCGCGCCCATATCCAAACCGATGAGTGTGGCGCGCCGGAGTTTTTCACGCGCGGCTCGAAGTTGCTTCTGGTTGGCGGTGAAGCCGGCAAGATCGACATCAAGGAAGCGGACGCGGTCATCGCGCGCCAGCCCGAAGTCCACGCGCACAAGCCGCGCGTGATCAGCATCACCCAGGCAACTGAGTTCGGCACGGTTTACACTCGCGATGAAATCGGCGCCATCGCTGAACTCGCGCGGAAGCGCGAAACGTTTCTGCACATGGACGGCGCACGATTCGCGAACGCGATTGCCGCGCTCGGTTGCTCGGCGAAAGAGATTACGTGGAAGATCGGCGTGGATGTTCTTTGCTTTGGTGGGACAAAGAACGGCGCGGTCGCAGCGGAGCTCGTGATATTTTTCAAAAAAGAGCTTTCTCTAGAATTCGATTATCGGTTGAAGCAAGCTGGCCAGCTCGGGTCCAAGACGCGTTTTTTGGCGGCACAATGGCTCGGTCTTCTAAACAATGACGTTTGGCTCCGGAACGCGCAGCGCGCCAACGCCATGGCATCCAAACTGGCCGAGCGTCTTCGCGCGGCGGCAAAGATCGACATCGTGCTTCCTGTTGAAGCAAATGCTCTCTTTGTTCGCATGCCCGAGCAGTGCTCGCACGATTTGCATTCGCGCGGCTGGCATTTTTACAAATTCATTGAACCCGATGTTTATCGCCTGATGTGCTCTTGGGCAACGATTGATGCGGAAATCGACCGCTTTGTGGGTGATGTGTTGCGTTGACGAAAA
>DATNKD010000036.1:0-31875 GCA_035603575.1 Chthoniobacterales bacterium | reverse complement strand
GACCGGCCACAATCTCAACGCATCAATACGACAAATGGAAACCGCTGATCGAGCAATTGGTGCGCAAACAAACGATGTTGTGCAATCGCTTGGCGAGCGAGGCGGTGGAGAAATTTGAGCAGGGCGATGTCGAAACCGGCGGACGCCTCATGTTCAAAGTGAAATTGGGCCAGCCGCGCAATAAGCAGCTTTTGCGAATGATGGAAGATCCGGACAAGCGGCGTGCGATCGATAAAGCCGAGCTCTCGTTTTATCAGGACACACGCAAAGAAGAATTGTTCCAGCTTAAAGAAGAATTGTTTTTCACGATCGACGAGAAATCGAACGAATCGGATTTGTCGGAGCAGGGCCGCACATTTCTGAACCCGGACGATCCGAACGCATTCGTGTTGCCGGACCTAATCAACGAATTCACCGAGATCGATCTCGATCCGAGTTTGTCGGACGAAGAGAAAGACAAAAAGAAATCGGAGCGACAACAGCATTGCGACGAACAGGCGGAGCGGATTCACAACATTTCGAATTTGCTCCGCGCCTACTGCGTTTTCGACAAAGACGTCCAGTACGTCGTCGAGGAAAACAAGGTTGTCATTGTCGATGAATTCACCGGCCGCAAAATGCCGGGACGACGCTGGAGTGACGGGCTGCATCAAGCGGTGGAAGCGAAAGAGGGCGTGCAAATCGACCGCGAGACGCAAACGCTGGCAACGATCACGATCCAAAATTATTTCAGGCTTTACCAAAAGCTGGCCGGCATGACTGGCACGGCGGAAACCGAAGCGGCCGAGTTTCACGACATTTATAAGCTGGACGTGAACGTGATCCCGACCAATCGGCCGGTGGCGCGCAAAGATCACAACGATCGGATCTACAAAACACGGCGCGAAAAATACAACGCGGTCATTAATGAGATCAGGGAGCATCACACCAAGCAGCAGCCGGTGCTGGTCGGCACCGTGAGCGTGGAAGCGTCTGAGTTACTAAGCCGAATGCTGAAGCGCGAAAAAATTCCGCACAACGTGTTGAACGCAAAATTTCACATGCAGGAGGCTGAGATCGTGGCTCGTGCAGGCCAGCCAGGCACGGTCACCATTTCAACGAACATGGCCGGGCGGGGCACCGACATTAAACTCGGTCCCGGCGTGCCGGAGAATGGCGGACTGTTCGTTCTTGGAACCGAGCGACACGAAGCGCGCCGGATAGATCGACAGCTTCGCGGACGTTGCGCCCGCCAGGGCGATCCGGGCGCATCGAGATTCTATGTCAGCTTCGAGGACGATCTCATGCGGAACTTTGGCGCAGCTGATCGAATGACGAAGATCATGGAACGCTTCGGGCTTGAAGAAGGCCAGGAGCTGGAGCATCGCTGGTTGAACAAATCGGTCGAGACCGCGCAAAAGCGCGTCGAGCAGCGCAATTATCTCATCCGAAAACGCACGCTCGATTTCGACGACGTGATGAACATGCAGCGCGAAGTTGTTTACACGTATCGCAATGAAGTGATCGATTCAGAAGATCCGCGGACGCTGATCTATGAAGTAATTGACGAAGCCGTGCCGGCGAAGTTGAAAGAATATCTCGAAGTCGATGAGCCGAATTACAGCGGACTGATTCATTGGGTCAACACCACATTCCCGCTCGGCCTAACGAAAGATAAAGCGCAATTCGACACGCGGAGTGTGGATGAAAACGCGCAATTCCTGATCGGCAAGGTCAAGGAAGCTTACGAGCGAAAATCGAGTCACGAAGAGCCGACCGCGGTGAAAAGTCTCGAGCGCTACATCATTCTCAATGCGATTGATCGCCTCTGGCAGGAACATCTCTACGCAATGGACGCGCTGCGGGAAGGCGTTTATCTCCGCGGTTACGCCCAAAAAGATCCACTGATCGAATACAAAACGGAGGCTTACGACATGTTCGTTGAGCTGATGGCGAACATTAAAAATGAGGTTCTCCACAATCTTTTCCGGAGCACATCCAACTTGCAGGCGTTCGAGAATTTTCTCGCGAGTCTGCCGCAATTCCTGCTCCGCGAAGACGCGCCGACTGCGCCAACGGCGAACGCGCCGGCGCGCGCGCGTCAACCGCAGCCGGTTGGCGCAATGGCCGGAGTCGCGATGGACGGCGATGGCGCGGGGGAGATGTCGATCGATCTGCCAGTGCGACGTTCGCTGCCAAAAGTCGGCCGAAACGAACCGTGCCCGTGCGGCAGCGGCAAGAAATACAAGAACTGCTGCGGCCGCACCGCCTAACTTCGAAAGTGCTCGCTTTCGAAATCGGAGATTTGTTTTATTTTAGAAACCCTTCCGATTGATCATGCAAACAATTCATTCGCGACGCATTACTGGGCTACTGCTCGTAGCAACTTTCCTGGTGGGCTGCGCAATCCATCGTCCCACGATTCGGGAATATCACACCGACCAGGCCGGTGGAGTCAACGTTTCGAATGTTACCGAAGAACAATATTGGAAGGAACGCGTTGATGAGCGGATCGCGGCCGAGATTGCCAAGGAAAAGCCCGAGGCCGGCTACGACACGTGGCAAAATTACTGGCGCTGGTGGTACAGTGTTTTGCGTCGAAAGAAGAAGCCGCCATTTAAATCCGACGAGTTCAAAAAGTCGGAAGACTTGGTGAATTACATCAAAGAAAAACGGCGCGCGAAAGGGTTGCCGACATACGAAGACTAGCAAAGTAGGAAGTAAAAATTAGAAAGTAGAAAACATTCTTTGCACTTTGCGCTTCGTCTTTGCCGCGAAGAGACTGGTCGATGGCGAGCGGTGAAACGATCGAATCGTACGTGCCGGCGCGGCTGGACCGGATGCCGTGGAGTCGCTGGCATTGGTTGATCGTTGTCTCGCTCGGAGCAACCTGGATTCTTGATGGCCTCGAAGTCACGCTCGCCGGTTCGTTAGGCGGAATTTTAACCCGATCCGAAACACTCGGCCTGACAGATACCGCAGTCGGCGCAACCGCGACATGCTATCTCGCTGGGGCGGTGATCGGTGCATTGTTGTTTGGCTACGGAACAGATCGATTCGGCCGGAAGAAATTGTTTTTCATTACCGTGGCGGTCTATCTCATTGGAACTGCGCTGTCGGCGTTCTCATGGAATTTTGCGAGCTACGCCTTCTTTCGTGCGCTGACCGGCGCCGGAATTGGCGGTGAGTACGCCGCGATCAATTCGGCAATCGACGAACTGATTCCGGCGCGGGTGCGTGGTCGCGTCGATTTGATGATCAACGGTTCCTATTGGGTTGGAGCGGCTGTTGGTTCAGGCGCGACTGTCATTTTGCTCGATCCGAATCGATTTCCGATCTCGTTAGGCTGGCGCTTTGCGTTTGGGATCGGTGCGACGCTGGGTCTGGTCGTGATTTTCTTTCGCCGCTGGATTCCGGAAAGTCCGCGCTGGTTGATGATTCACGGACGAAATGCTGAAGCGGAAGTGATCCTCGATGAAGTTGAGCGCAGGATTGTGTCTGATCCAAAAAAATTGCCGGCGCACACATCGCCGCCGACGCGAATTCACACCCGAACGCACACCCCTTGGCGAGAAATTTGGAACGCGGTCGGACACGAACATCGACCTCGGTCCTTTCTCGGTTTCGTCCTGATGCTGACGCAGGCGTTCTTCTATAACGCGATCTTTTTTACCTATGCGCTCGTCATGATACGGTTCTATGGAGTGCCTGAACGCAGCGTTGGCGTCTATCTCGTGCCGTTTGCGCTCGGCAATGTCCTGGGTCCGATAGTGCTCGGACATTTGTTCGACACCATCGGTCGCAAACAAATGATCGCCGCGACTTATGGACTTTCGGGAATTTTGCTCGGGCTTACTGGGTGGCTTTTTCATGCGGGGCTCTTGACCGCCCAGACTCAGACGCTGGCGTGGACGATCATCTTTTTCGTTGCTTCGGCAGCGGCGAGTTCAGCGTACTTGACGGTCAGCGAAATTTTTCCACTGGAAATTCGCGCGTTCGCCATTGCAATTTTCTATGCCGTCGGGACTCTGGCCGGCGGAGTCGGCGCGCCGATACTCTTCGGATGGATCATTGGTACCGGTTCGCGCGATGCGTTGTTCATCGGATATCTGGTCGCAACCGTGCTGATGATTTTTGGTGCGATTGTTGAACTTTGGATCGGGGTGGCAGCTGAACGCCGGCCGCTCGAAGATGTGGCCGCGCCATTGTCGAGTCGCTGCCTTTAATCATTCTCGCCTTTAGTAGCCAAGATCGACATCTCACAAGTGTGAATTGGACCAGTCGGCGTGAGTTCGCTGCAATAAAGATGAAACGCGTCGACGCGAAACATTCCGACGTCGAGTTCGGCATTCGACTTTAGAAATTTTCGAAGCACGCCGCCATGGGCACCGTGACATCGCGCGAGCGTGATGTGCGGATGCCAGGGGCGCAAATCGGCTTCGAGCCCGATGGCTAGTGCTGCATCCTGCACCCGTTTATGAAGTTGAAAGAGGTGCGGATGACCTTTTCCGACGCCGATCCAGATGATTTTCGGCGGGCCTTTCGATGGAAACGTCCCAATGCCTTGAATGGGAAGAAAAAATGCGCGGAACTCGATTACGCTCAGTTTTTTGCGGAGCGCAACATCGACACGCTCCGAGACGTCAGGAAAGAAACCGAGCGTGAGATGCATTTGATCACGCGCGGTCCAGCGCACACCACGAATGCGCGGGTCAAGATCGACGAGGGATTGCTGGATAACTGATGTCGGGGTGATCGCAACAAAGAGGCGCTTGGGTTTCACGTCTTGCCGCGAACGTCCGCGCCAGAGCGCGCTTCGTCGCCGCTTTTACTGACCCGCGGCGGCATCGATCGATTCACGATTTTCATGACGCGCGCGGTTAGGTTCGGCAATAACGCATTCGCGGCGATGATGAAATGGACTGACCAGGGCATGACAAGGTTGGGTTTACCGCGCCCGCACGCGCTCAAGATTTTTCGGGCTGCGCCTTCGACCGAAATGGAAGCGAACGGCAACCTGCGCGACCAGTCGAACCATTTGTATTCGGCAGAATGATCTCCTTTAAACTTCGCGTGGATGTGTGAACCGGTGCGCATCAAACCGGGCGTGACCGTGGTGACGAAGATATTGTCTCGCGCCAGTTCCGCACGGATCGCGTCTGAGAAACCGGTGAGCGCAAACTTACTGGCGGAGTAGGCGGCCATGTGCGGCACAGCGATTCTTCCTCCGATGGAAGAAATATTCACAATGCGGCCGCCGTTGGCGCGCATTTGGGGCGCGACGAGCAGGTACAAAATAAATGGCGCCCAAAAATGCAGGCGCATGGCGCGATCGAAATCCTTGAGCAGCATATGTTCGACCGGACCGATTTCGATAGTGCCAGCGTTGTTAATTAAGATGTCGATCTTACCAAAGCGCCGCAGCGTTTGCTGGACGGCGGATTGAATTTGCGCGGTCTCGAGCAGATCACATTGCATCGTCAGGACTTCGGTAGCGAAGCGATCCAAGTCAGTTTTAGCGCCCGCGAGCTCATCGGAGTCGCGCGCGATCAGAGCGACATTGCCTCCGCGCGCACAAATCTGGCGTGCGATTTCCAAACCAAGACCGCGCGAGCCGCCGGTGATGAGGGCGATTTTGTTGCGATATGAAAAGCTAGCCATTTCAGAAAACGTCCAACGCCAAACGTCGAACGTCCAATACTGAATGCAGAAGCAAGAGATCTAACCGTGCTTACGATTGAAGCGGGCGACTTCACGCGCTGTTTCACGTTCGACGGCGCGCTTTTTCAAATCAGCACGTTTATCGCGAGCGACTTTGCCTTGTCCGACACCGAGCTCGGCCTTGAGTTTGCCGTTTTTCCAATAAAGCTTGAGCACGACCAGCGCTCGACCTTTGACCTGGCTTTCGCCGTAAAGTTTGTCGATCTCCTGACGGTGCAGCAAAAGTTTGCGGACACGTTTGGCCGCCGGAACTTCGTGACTCGCTTTTTCGTAGGGCTGAATGTCAGCGTTGTAGAGAAACGCTTCGCCGTTCTCGATCCGCGCGAAAGCGTCGCTGATGTTGGCTTTGCCGGCACGAATCGATTTAACCTCACTGCCGTTCAACTCGATACCGGCTTCGTAGCGCTCGAGGATGTGAAAATCGCGCAGCGCCTTGCGATTAGTGATCGACTCGGCGGGCATGATCGCGTGTGAAACGCGATGGCAGCTTACGCGTTCTCCGGACCTTTGAGAGGCTCGAACGCGAGCTTACCGGCGATGATTTCCTTGAGAGCGATATCGGTGAGAGACATGCGCGGCGTCGTTTCCACCATTGGCCGGTGTCCGAGACCGAGCTGACGGACGCGCTTGGAGACAACGTTGATCAGGAGTTGCTGATTGGGAATTACTTGAGCTGCTTCCTGGAGGAGTTGAGTCGTCATATGGCGCAAGGATCTGACGGCGCGGTTGGCTTCCGTCGGGAATTGAAGAATGGTCGGCGCGCTGGCGGCGAGAGCGGAGGGTGTAAGCTGCGACGCGATCATAAAAACGGAGCGGTGACATTGCGAGCGCTTGACGCGGTTGTCAACCGAATTTGATTGCGAACCAAAAGGCGCCCGGCCTCGAGCGCGGGCGACATCGCCACTGGCTGATTAGTTAATCACGCTTGGCGCAGCAACTGGGATTTCAGATTGTTTGTTAGCTGTGCCGGGGAGGAAGATGCCTTGTGCCACCGATTGCGCCTGCCGACCAATGCTAGAGATTTTGCCAGGAGTAATGGCTACTTTCGAACGCCTTCTGCAATTTCTGGAAGGAATTGCGATAACAAGTAAGTTGGAAACGGACCTGTTCGTTCTGGCGGTTCAAGAACATTGCCGATCTGGTATACGGTCCACCGTACAAATCGTAATTTATGATAACCAGGAACGTTTGCTTGCCTTCGATGCGCAGCGGATTCATCTGCTGAGAAACGAGGGTAACCTTTGTCGCACCGCTCGGCACTGAGGCAAGCACTTCATCGCACAGACGTTTTGTTGTAGTATCGTCAAAAACCTCGGGCCGTGGGAGCTTGTTCACGGTGGTGGTCGCTTCAGCACTTGATTCGGAGGAGGGCCGGAGCACAAAGCAATTTCTGCCGCCCGAGTGCTGCCAGTTACGCGGTGGTGTGTAGGTCACGCGCCGTCCACCGTCGGCAAAAACGAGCTGCCGTTGCTTTGTACCGTCGAGTTGGTATTCCTCTTCTCGCGGTGTCAGGTCTAGATCGGCGTAGGCCGAGCTGGCCAAAAGAATAATGGCCAGTGCTGTCCTTACTGCAGGGCCCATTGGCCTTTCGAGTAGCTATAGACCATAAGCGACCCGGGAGGTGGTTTGACCTTGAAGTTTGTGTCAAAGTACCAATGCCGGGTAGGGGGAACGTAAACATTCGCTTTTCCCCATTCTCCGATCGATTGCTGACTTGGGTACAGTTCCACCATCGACCCATAATAGGTAAAAATCGCCTGCGACCAGTCTTCGAGAAAACGCGGGAAATTTTCGGCTCCGCCGCTGTAGGATCCATCGCCCCCGACCGGAGCCGTTGGAACGATGCCGGCCAGAATAGCGGTATTGACGGTAGTGTTAGTGGCAACGCGCGAGCTCGTTCCAGCGGAGGAGTTCGCGTCGTTCCAAGCGTTGGACAGAACGTTTACCGCATCGGCAATGATCGAGCACGGTGCACGGGTGTAGCCTGAGACCTGCGGGTTTGTTGGGTCACTTGGGTTACCGTTTGAAGGCGGAGTTCCGCCGGTATTGAAGTTACCCTGAATATAGATCGGGTTTAGGCTGGCGACGGTAAGTCCGCTCGATGGAATTTTCGATCCGTTTAACAAACGCACCCCGCGCCGTGTGGTAGAAGTGTTGCTGCTGTCGTAGATGTAGAGAATGCCATTGAATGCCGAAGACTTATAGGTCGGCGAAAGGCCGGTGGTATTATTCTCAATCTTACTGATATCCAAGGTAACAAGGCGGATGCTGGCGGTTTCTCGATTATCCTGGATCGTCTGACTGGTCGTAATTGCTCCGCTGAACATCGTGTAGAGCGCATGATAAGTCGCGTAGTTTGGATCTGATGACGGCACATTATAATTCGTAATGGTGCCATCGGAGTTCGGACGTCCAATCGTGATATTATTGCCTGCGTCAATTTTGATGACAACGTTCGCCTGATCCCAGTAACGCTGACCAACAAATGGATCCGAGTAGCCAGAGACGGGCGGCTTAATCAGCTCCTGATAGCTGTCGTTGTTCGGATTGGTGTCCGTCGTACTGAATATCACAGTGGAATCCATGCCGAACGGTTGCAAAGCGATATCTCGAGCCGGCGGAAGATTATTGGGCCAGTTCGGACTAACTGGAGTTTCAGGGTGCTTTTGGTCACCAGGCATAAATTTGATGAACCAATCAGACGTGTAAGTAACTTTGTCGGCAAAAGTAAGCGTGTTGTGGGCGGTGTAGAGATTAGAATTGGTGTTGACCCAGCCGGTTACCGTCATCGGCGCTCCAGGGTGAATCTCCAGTGGATCGACATAGAAAATCGCCCAGTTCCAGGGTGAGAGTTGCTGTTTAGAAAAGACGCGACGAACTTTGGCGACGACATTCCCTTTTAATGTTGGCAGGGTAACGTCCGCCGATGCCATGTAATTATAGGTCGCGGAAGTTGTATTAACGGCTCCGGTCTGTGACATTCCAACTGCTGGAGAAGGCGCAACGTTGGAGCCTCCCACCGGCTGAAGGGTGCCGTCAACTGCAACTACCTTGATATCTGAGATCGAATAGGTCGGATCGTACTCATCACTCAAGTCCGCGTTTGTTCCAGCCTTAGCGAGTTGTGAGCTACTGGGTAGGTTCACTAGCGAATTTGTCGGCAGGGGAATGCTTGAGAATGCACTCGTGGCCAATGGTATACTTGGGGTCGCGCGACAAATGGCTCGCCAATTTGTAAACAGCTGCTCAATAGTTGCATCTCCGGCGGCCACAGCCGTCTGCAAGGTCGTCGTGCGTTGCACAAGGCGGCTAATATTGCTGGTATAGTCCAAGGTAATTCCGACGATGACTGCCAACGTGGCCATCGCCAGGGTGACAACGACAAGCGAACTCCCGGACTTGTTACAATCGCCGTTTCTCATTGATAAGTAGTAAGGCGCGCTTTTATCGGAACCTGGCCGTTCAGAAAGATATTGGCCGATTTGAATCCCCGATTGCTGTAATGGGTATCCGCGGTTGAAAGATTGATCGCGGAAACGAACCGATAGTAGAGTGCTCCAGCCGGTGTCTGGGGTGTACTAAAAGGTAAATCACTGGTGATGCCGTTCTCGAGCACAGCGAATGATTTCTTCGCGATCGACCCCTGCCATTGCAGATTGCCGTTTGCTACAGTGTAGGAACACCGACTCGTGACA
Organism: Chthoniobacterales bacterium; assembly: GCA_035603575.1. GTDB lineage: Bacteria > Verrucomicrobiota > Verrucomicrobiia > Chthoniobacterales > UBA10450 > AV40. Next base: position 22,480 of record DATNKD010000036.1, on the reverse strand, counting down.
AGGCAGACGATTGTGTAGGTCTGTGTGCCACTGATCGCCACCGGGAGATTATGAGCGAGCGTTACAGTGATGTTCTTGCCGCTGCCACTGACTTGCGTGATGTCATCTTCGATTTGATGAGTGGGAACGATCAATCTCTGGCCGACGGAAACGGTGGGCGTCACTCCTCCTTGTGGAGTGAGCGTTAGCGCGATCTGGTTTTGGTTGGTAGTGGCGTCTAGAGCGATCTTGTGAGGGCCGCTTGACCACTCCTGGAAGGCAATTCCGGCCGCCGGGCCTGCTCCGTTTACTTGATTCCCATTGGTATCAACAAGATATGGCAACGAGATTGCCGAATGAAGGTCCTGCAGCATTTGAATCATAGCGGTCCGCGCTTGTTGATGGGCCGTGTTCATGGCCACGTTCTTCGCTCCGAGAACCATGCTGACATTTAGGAGCGAACAGAGCGCGACCCCCACTGTACTGAACACGGTCGAGAAGACTCCTAGTTCTATTAAAGTGTAGCCTCGATTTTTTGAACAAAGTTTCATATGTCGGATGTGCGGATTGTACTCATGGAAAAGGAGTGGTTACGGTTCAGATAAGTGTAGGAGACTGTGACAACAGCTTTGTACATCGTGAGTGGAAAGGTGACCGAGCCATTCGTGTAAGTTGAACTGACGTCGCTCACAGTCGTCGTCATTGTTCCCTGCACGATGACTCCTGTTTTTGGATCTTGATAAATTGGGACGTTATTCTGGGTCTGCGTGCCGGTTTGTAATTCCGGGGGAATTTGGGCGGTGCCGTCTGTATTAGTCTTTTGCGGATTGAATGGACCATCTGATTGAATCAAATCGATTTGATTCATGACGACCGTGTACGCGCCGGTGGCATTGCGGGCGGCGCTGGCAAGTGAATTGAATCTGGTTAAGGCACCGACTCCGCAAGCTGTTCCGATCCCAATCACTGCAATGCCGACAATCACTTCAACCAAAGTGAAGCCGGCGATCGTCTGTGAGGCCTTGAGTTTCATTTTTTAGTTCCGTTGGAGAGTGTCATGCCTGACGCAGCTCACCGAACGTGCTCGACGTAACTGATGACGCGGTTGCTTCGGGTGGAGCCTCATTGCTTGTATTGGCTATAGAAACTAGCAGAGATTATGCCTTTTTCTCGTCCTTGCGATAAGTTTCGACTCAGATGAGAAATTTCGGGATTTCTCTCATAATTGAGAGGAAAAAGTGATTTCCCTAGGATTTTCTGCGATAATTTTTTGAACAATCCCACGAGCGCAGGTCGTCGCCCCGAGTCGGCGCTGCCCGAGCAAACTTCTTTTGGTCTCTTGCCATGAGTGCCCAAATGCGCGAGGTAGTGCGGCGGGTATTGCAGATATTGCTCGCAGCGAAATTCGGGCTGTGGCTCAGCTTGGTAGAGCGCCTGCCTCGGGTGCAGGAGGCCGTGGGTTCAAATCCCACCAGCCCGATAAAAAAGCATCAACCAAAGGCCGAATTTCGCCGCTCGCCCGATTCTGCAAATGGAATGTCATTGAGTCCCTACATCCGCTTTAAAATAGCTGCCACGATCATTGTCATTCTGCAGTGGGCCTCGTTTTCAGCCCACGCAGTGCAAATTGATGTCTACGTCGGACATCCCCCGGGAGTAATCAAGTTTGTGCATCCTCAGTACCCAGCGAAATTCGCGCGTTATGCCTGGAGCGGGAAGGGCTTGTTTCTGCTGAAAGTAAGTCCAAGAACGGGTGACGTGGAAGAAGTGAAGGTGCTTAAAACAACCGGTCACGTGCTCTTAAATGAGATGGCGGCGAAGGCGTTCTTTCAATGGAAATTCCAGCCCGGCGGAGCTACGCAAGTGCAAGTTCCGGTTGAATTTTACGCGCATGGTTTCTCGCGTAGTTTTCATTAAACGGCAATCCGCCCGAAGCTAATCGTCCATTGGGAAAAGCGCTGCTTGTCTTAACAACCAGTTGAAATCGGAAGCGCTTCGTGTTTGGATCGACATCGGCGGAGCGCAAATTCCTCTATATGGGTTCCCTGAAAAAAAGACGTAAGGCGAAAATTTCAAAACATAAGCGTCGCAAGCGCATGCGGGCGAACCGCCACAAGAAACGCTTGCGATACAAAACTTAGCTTTTCCATTCGTTAGGCCGCGCTCCTCGAACGTTTGCGTGCCAGGTTTCACGCGACTACAGTTGGCAACATGATGGAGCCCAACGGCCGGCTTGAGCGGATTCTCCATCCCCTGGTATTCGGAGCATTTTTCCTGGCCTTAGCCACGTCTCTCGTGGCTCGACCGCGTTCTGTTGCGCCAAATCCTCAGGCTTCTCCCAGCGCGGCGCCGACGAAAAAATCCGCCCGGCAAGAGGACTCCGTGTTTATGAAGCCGGCCAAAGACCTTGTCCTTCGTGCCGAAGGCGAGCATAAAGCAGACGCCTTGGCCCACTTTGTTGAAGGGATGTCGCTGGAGGAAAACGGGGAAATGGACAAAGCGTTGGCCGCCTATCGCAAAGTGCTCGATGTCGATCCGGGACAGGCGGATCTAGCCTCCCGAGTCGCTGCGCTGCTCACGCGACAGGATGATTTTCCGCAGGCGATCGATGTTTTGAAAGACGCCATCAAAGCAAAGCCGAACGCTTCCGGACCATTGTTGCAGCTCGCATTCATCTATGCAAAATATCTTCGACGGACTGATCAAGCCATCGATTATGTCAATCGAGCCATTGCGCTCGATCCCCACAACATCGACGCCTACGAACGCCTGTGCGAAATCGCGCTCGGAGCCGGAGATGAAAAGAAGGCGCTCCAATCCCTTGATCGCGCAGCCGAGATCAGGAATGACGACCCTGCGTTTTGGGCCCGCCTCGGGAAACTTTACGCGTCGATTATTTTTAAACCCGACCGACCGCCCAAGCCTGATGAAATAGCGCGGGTAAACGAGGTCTTCAAAAAGGCGGCCGACCATGCCGGCGACGATCCGGCTGTTCTTAAAGATGTCGGCGATTATTATGCCTCCACCCAGCAAGTTAAGGAAGCCATCCCGCTCTACTTGCGTCTGCTTGAGCTCGAACCGGACGATACCAATGCGCGAGAGAAACTCGCCACCGGTTTCGTTTTAACGAACCAACGCGATAAGGCCGTGGAGATGCTCGAAGCAATCATCAAGGAACATCCCGAAAAATATCAGCCTTATGATTTGTTGGCTGGGTTGCTGGATGACGCCGCCAGGGCGTTGGAACGTGAAAAAAAGAGTGATCAGGCAAAAGCGACGTTTGCGAAAGCCGCTGCCAATTACGAGCAGAGTTTGATCATCAATCCTGGTCGAGCCAGTCCATATCTTCATTTGGCCGAGCTGCTCCTTGGTCCGTTGAAGGAGAACGAGCGCGCAGTCAAAATTCTGAGCGAAGCACGGCAACACTTTCCGCAAACCCCGGAAATCGTTTACTACCTGGGCATCGCTCAACGCGAAGCGAAGCATTTTCAGGAAGCGGTCGCCACTTTTGAAGAGGCTCTGCATGAAGCCGAAGCCGAGGGCGCCGAAATTGCCAACGCGCGCTTTTACTTCGACTACGGCGCGACGGCAGAACAAGCCGGTCTTTACGACAAAGCGGCGGATCTTTTTAGAAAATCAATTGCCGTCGATCCGGCCAATTCCGCTGACGCTTACAATTACCTGGCCTATATGTGGGCCGAGCACAACACGCATCTCGATGAAGCCGAGCAAATGATTAAACTTGCGTTGCAGGCCGACCAAAATAATGGCGCGTACATTGACACATTGGGATGGCTCGAGTTTCGGCAGGGTAAATTCGATCAAGCATTGAGCGATCTTCTCCGCGCCGCGCAGAAGTTAACCCGCGACGACCCGGTTGTGCTTGAACACATTGGAGACGCCTGCGCGAAATTGAACAAATCTGCACAAGCTTTAGACGCGTGGCAAAAGGCGCTCAACCTCGACCCGCAAAACAAAAAGCTGGCCGACAAGATCGACAATGCGAAAACAAAAATGAGCAAAGGTCAGCCTCCGAATGCAAATCAGATTCATTAAAGCCGGCCTCAATTCCCGGCTTGTCGCTTGCAACCGGCAGCGCGAAATGAATTTCCTTTCGGCATGAGCGCATATCCAACCCCCTGGCAGCAGAGAACGATGTGGGCTGCGCTCACCGCGTTCTTTGTTGTTTTGCTGATCGTGATCGCCGGCGTCGTAATTTATGTCGGCGCCAATCTCATCAGTTTTCTCCAGCCAATATTAATCCCCGTCGCGATCGCACTGATTCTCGCCTACCTGCTCGATCCGCTCGTGACCGAGCTCTGCCGTCGCAAGATGGGCCGCGGCATGGCCATCGGTGTTATTTTTGCCAGCGTCTTCATCGCCTTAACTGGTTTGGTCTGGTGGGTGGTGCCGACTATTTCGATGCAGAGCGCGAACTTCGCCAGAGAACTTCCTGGTTACACACAAAAAGCACGCGACCGCATTGTCGATCTTATCGTTCAGTATAACCGCGTAGTCGGCGGCACTGCCGGCCGCGGGAAATCCGCATCGTCGGGTCTCGTCAATTTCTTACTCGGAACGCCACCTCCGCATCCGCCTTCTCCTACACAGGCCGCTGCGCCAACTCCTCTGCCGGAAACAACAGCGTCGCCCGTTGAAGCGATCTCCGCGACGCCGGCCAAAATCAGTTCGGCCGAGCGGCAGCAACTTGAATCGAAAGCCGAGAAGATTATTCCGAATCTCGAGCGCTATCTGCCCACGCTCGCTGAAAAAATTTGGAATATCGTCAAAAAAAGCATCGGTGGATTTCTGGGCATAACCGGATTTCTGCTCAGTCTGATCATGGTCCCGATTTACCTTTTCTTCCTTTTGAAAGAACGGCCGCGGATCGAAAAGAGATGGAAAGATTATCTTCCTCTTCGCGCGTCCCCTTTAAAGGACGAGATTGCGGCGGCGCTATCGGAGATTAACAGCTACGTTATCGCATATTTCCGCGGCCAATTGCTTGTTTGCCTGGTCGACGGAACGCTAATTGGAAGCATCCTTACGCTTTTCGGTCTTAATTTCGCACCGTTAATCGGCCTTCTCGTCGTGATTCTGACAATGATTCCGTACATTGGTATTGTGATTTGCTGGGTGCCGGCGGCCCTGATCGCAGCATTTCAATGGGGCGATTGGACGCACCCGCTCATCGTCACCGTCATATTCATCGTCGTGCAAAATCTCGAGGGAATGTTTTACGCGCCGCGAATCGTCGGGAAATCGGTCGGGCTGCATCCAATGACCGTCATCGTCTCCATCTTTGTTTGGGGATTGTTGATTGGCGGTTTGCTCGGACCCATTCTCGCCGTCCCGTTGACCGCCACAATCAAGGTGCTCCTCACGCGATATGTTTGGGGAGCTCGCGTGCGCGAACGAGCACGCGGTGAGATTGGGAATGTTCCGGTTGTTCGCGAAGCGGAGCAGACCTAAGCCCTTCCGCTCGGATTGTTCTCCACGCGCCAGTTGCATTCAAGGACTGCGCAACGCATAAAGATTAGATGCCGGAAAAAATCAGACGCGTTCGGCGCAAAAGACGCAGCCGATCTTTACCCGGTGTCGAATCGTTCCCGAGCTTCCGGCTTCACTTACCGCCGGTGCGAGTTGCGCTTTACGTCGCCGCAGCCACCGCCGTCGTGTTGTTGATTATTGTTTTTGGAACTTACGGCTCCAAGCTTTACAGCGGCTGGCACGAATCACGTTTGCTCAAACGCGCGACCGCAATGCTGGAGAAAAACGATTTCGTTACAGCGAATCGCTTGGCGCGCCAGGTCATCGAGCGTCACCACGATTCACTTCCCGCTTTTTACATTCTGGCCGAAGCCACCGAAAAGCAAAACTCGGAGGAAACAGTTTCCTGGCGGGCGCAGATCGCGCGTTTGCAGCCTGACAACATCGACAGTCAACTTAACCTTGCCTCGGCCGCGCTCCGGTTCGGCCAGATCGATCTCGCGCGCAAGACATTGGAGCGTGTCGCGCCGCGGGCACAGGACCAAGCGGCTTTCCATATTGTCGCCGGCTGGCTGGCGCGTGCGGAAGGAAATCTTGCCGAACAAGAACAGCAGTTCGATATCGCCGTAAATAAAGATCCCAAAAACGATCTTTATAAGTTCAATCTCGCTGCGCTCCAGATCCGTTCACAGGACCCGGAGAAAAGTGAACAGGCCCGCGCCAATCTGGAGCATCTCACCCAAGTCCAGGAGTTTCGGACCGGCGCACTCCGCGCATTGCTTAACGACTCTGTCGATCGCAATGATCTCCAAGCCGCCGATCGATTCGCCCAACAATTGCAGATGTCGCCTCAAGTGGGTTTCGGCGATTATCTTCTCTGCCTCAATTTCTATCGGAAGCTCGACGCGAAGAAGTTCGACGCGCTTCTCGAAAAGGTGAAACCAGTCGCAGCGCGCAACTCGGGTGACCTCGGGCTCTTGATGGATTGGATGAATGAAAACGGCCTGGCGTCTGAAGTTGTAAAGTGGATGGATAAATTACCTGCCGCCACAACCGCGAAACCGCCGCCGGCTATCGCTATCGCCGCCGCCTTTGCCGAACAAAAGAACTGGTCGCGCTTGCGACGTTGGACCCGCAGCGAATCCTGGGGAGAAGAAGATTATCTCCGGCTCGCGTATCAAGGCTTTGCCGCGCGGCAATCACGCCAATCTAGCGCCGATGCCGAATTCAACACGCTCTGGCGCGCGGCTCTCCATGCCGCGGCCGATCGACCGGATCGTGAAATCAGACTCGCGCGTCTGGCCAGCAAATGGAACTTACCGATCGAAAGCGAAGAACTTTGGTCGCGACTATCGCACACTCCGCCCAGCCGGCGCGAAGCGCTCGACTCACTTTATCGTCTTTATCGCGCGAAGAATGACCTCAAAAAACTTTACGATGTCCTCCAGCGTTTACACGAAGCTTCGCCTAACGAGATCGGAATCATCACCAATCTCGCGCGACTTGGGTTAAACATCGATCAGAATACGAAACAAGCGCAGCAGTTGGCCAAGCAGGCTTACGAGCGCGCGCCGGATGACGTGAGCAGCGCGGTGACCTATGCATTCTCACTTTATGTGCAGGGTCGCACCAACGAGGGGCTCGAGATTCTGCAAAAGCTGCCGCCCGAAGCATTGCATGAATCGCATGCCGCGGTTTACGCCGCGGTTCTGCTTCTCGATGTAAATCAGACCGACGGCGCCAAGGAATTCATTCAGGTGGCCAAACGCGGTCCGATCTACGCCGAAGAAAAACGTCTCCTCGAAGATGAACTGGCGAAAATTGCCGGCGTTTCACCTATTCCAACTCCATTGCCGTCGCCGTCTCCAACTCCGGCACCGAGCACAACATCGACATCTCCATCCGAGACGCCAGCTCCGGAGTCTTCTGAGACCGCGACGCCCTGAAATCGCAATCGCGCTCAGTCCTTGTAGGGATCGACAATATCGCGGCCGGCCATCGCCACGCCAAGTGGTTGCAGCGTGTACAGGATTCGAATCGTGCCCGCGTGAGCGTTCAACACATCCGGCAATCGTCGATACGCTTGCGGCGCTTCATCCAAATCCCCGCCGCGCAAAACAATTCGGCGGTCGTGCAACCATTTCATCATGTCATCGTGCCTAACGAGCCCGTCCTGCCGTATTCGTTTATTTCCAACCTTGACGAATTTTCCTTTAGCCGCTGTGCGCGACATGATTCGCCCTGCGCCGTGGATTGTTGAAAAAAGCGCTTCGCGCGAAGTGGGCGAATCGACGCCTTCGATAATCACCGCGTCGTCACCCATGCTTCCGCCGACAAATCCTTTCTGCCCGGGAAACGCCGGCGTCGCGCCTTTGCGCACGACCCAAAATTCTTGGCCATCATGTTTCTCGCGCCAGGCAAAGTTATGATGGTTGTGCACTTCATCGACAATCCGCGCACCCAAAATATTTTGCGTCACATGTCTCGCGACCGCTTCGCGGCCCGCATACGCGTAACGTCCGGCCAAATGCATTCCTGCGAGATAATCTTGCCCAATTGCTGATTCTTCATCGACCACTGTCGGCGGCACATCCATTCCATCTTTTCCGCCGGCCGCTTTCAAAAAATGCGTGGCTGTTTTGTGCCCGAGCCCACGCGACCCAAAATGCACGCCGACCCAGATCCGGTCCTGTTCGTCCGCGAAAATATCGACGTAATGATTTCCACCGCCCACGGTGCCGAGCTGCTCGGCCGCGATCGATTTCAAATCGCCGATCGGCTTCAACTGCCACGCCGGATCGTCGAACAATTCGTGTTCGACCCGCGTTTTGCTTTTGCGTCCGATCCCGAACGAGATTTCTCGCACCACGTCGTCCATGATCTTGTCGATCTTCGGCGCAATTTCTTGGCGCTTGGCGTCAGTTCGAATCGCCAGATTGCCGCAGGCGATGTCGAAGCCGACACCACTCAGAGAAATCTTGGCCGTGTACGCAACCACGCCGCCGATCGGTTGGGCGTAACCTTTATGGCCGTCCGCGCAAAGCACGGCGCGCTCGCCACCTGTCGCGACGCAGGTCTCGATTTGCTTGATCGTGGCCGGGTCGTGCTCGCCGAAAATTTTCGTTTTCGGATCCATCCGTAGATAAAGCTCGAACCGATGGAGAAGATTTCAATCCGCTATCGGCGGAGCGATCTTTTGGCCAGAATTTTCCATGCCTCAACATCGGCCTTAGTTCGCGAAGGTGAAGCGCAACGCACGGCCGCGATGGAGTCGAAAACAACGCTGCGAAAAGGCAATTTCATCACGGCAGCAAGTTCCTTCTTCGCCGCCCGCGGCAGTTTTTTGTAAAGCAAACTCACGTGCGGATCGCTCGAAGCTTTTGCCGGCGATTTTGCGGCGCGGCTAAGCTCAGCCACCAGTTTTCGCAGCGCCTCGCTCGATTTAAACCGGACAAAAAGCGTTCGTGTGAACTCGGACGAAAAACCGACACCCCGCGTGGTCAGCCGAATTCGTCGCAGAGCAATCTGTTTCAAAACTTTCTTCGGCGATTGTCGATCTTTCGCTGTCGAAAAAAGCGTTAAGTGCAGCTCAAAATTCGGCGCCCGGAATTCTTTGCGCAGAATCCGCGCGACTTCGCAAAACAAGTCGCGCTCCGGTTTCGCCGGCAGCAGCCAGTAAACAGTCGCCGTTTTCTTCATTCTGTAGCGGCGCTCTATGAGCGCCGAAATCATTTTTGCAACCGGCGGTCAGAGACCGCCGCTACAGTTGATCTCGATCTTACGCGCCTGTCTTTTCCTTCGGGGCGTCTTTTGAATTAATGTCGATCGTGATCATGAAACCGTTCGTCCCCTTGAATTCGAACGCTTTGTCGCCGGTGCGATACGCTTCGACGTCGTTCGGCATCATGATGAAGCCGTCATTTCTTGGCGCGCCCCAATACTTCAGATTCTTGATCACAATTGGATCGTCGGTCATTCCTTTGAATTTATTGAGAACAACTTCACCACTTTTGCCGTCCGCCAATTTTCCTTCGGCGTGATCGCGCGTCGCGGCCCAACTCACGTTCGCATCCGGAGCGATCGAGAACGAATTCCATTTCGCCGGGAACACGTGGGGCAAAATAGTTTTGATTCCTTCACGTTGCTCCGCCGTGACCGACGGATCAAAAGTCACCACCGCCCAATCCATTTGGCCTTTGGAAAAATCGCCGCCCAAATCGCCCGCGATCCAGAATTTTGCACCGTCCAGTTTGGTCGCGCCGTAATTTCCGTGATTGACCTTGTAAGCCATGTTGAATTTGCAGAAGTGCTCGCCGCCTTCGCCGTGTGAGTGACCGGCGTGCTCGCTGTGTGCAGCCGGCTTGGTACTAAAGTAACACTGGCAAAACATCGGGCAGCTACAGGCTTCGATCGCCGTCGCGTTCATCGACCAATCCGACGCCGGCGCTTTCTCCGCTCCGCCAAGAGAAATCCGCGCCCCGAGAAACAAGAGAGAAATCGTGAGACAAAAAGTTCGCATATAGACCTCCGGGTTGACCTTCGTTGACACGAAAGTTGTAGCGATTTGCCTGACCAAAAGTCAAGCCAAACCGGTAGATGTCGATCTTGCGAACGCCGTTATTTCTTCGCAGCCGAAACCGTTTTCAGGTTGAGTTGCACCGGAGCGCTCTTTTGCCAGCCATCCGCGCCTGGATCGACTTTGAAATCCGGAATGTCGGCCCGAGCGGTCTTTTTCGCGCTCGAGTCTCCATAAAGTTTATCGCGCTCAGCCACGATGTTCGCCTTGGCCTGTCCATCCTTTGTGAACGCCATCATTAATTGCGGAATGCCCATCGGGAGTTTGTCGCCGCGATCGATCTGCCAGGTGTGCCAGGTTTTTCCGTAAGTGCCGATCAACACTTTCATCAGACCTTTTTCATCGGCATCGGCCATTCCTGGCGCAGTCAGGACGCCCGATTTCACTTCGTAATTATGGCTGTGCCACAGTTTTTTCTCTTCAGCTGGCAACGATTCGAAGATTTTCGCGCTTACGATGTATTCGACTCCGATCAACCGGGCCCCCGGCTTGTTCGAATCGTAGAGGATGCATTGCAGAACTTCATCGCTCAGATGCGCGCAATAATGGTCGGCCATAACTTGCCGGCTCATATCGCCGCTGTAGAAATGAATTCCGCAGACGTGCGCGTGAATATCGCCGACCGGCGCGAAATTCGCGGTCGCAGTGACGCCTTTGGCGGGCTCCGAAGATTGCCCAAACGCGGCTACCGCAATAAATAAACTGGAGAAGATAATTGTTTTCATTTGAACCAGATTCCTTCGTTGTTGTGAGATTTGATCTGACTGTGAAGTTTAGGAACGCGAAGAGGCCGACAGCAATACTAAAATCCCGAGGATGTCGATCTTAGGGAGACTGGGAATAAACTGGCGCGAACCAGCGCATGGAGCAGATTATCTCGTGCACAAGGTGGCCACTAGTCGGGTGGATTGGTCCGCGCTCCGCGAAGATTTTCCGATTTTGCGGGAGCGCGTGAACGGTCATCCGCTCATTTACTTCGACAGCGCGGCCAGCTCGCAGAAACCGAGCGCCGTGCTCGACGTCGTCAGAAATTATTATGAGCACGAAAACGCGAACGTCCACCGCGGCCTGCACGCGCTCAGTATGCGCGCGACCGAGCATTACGAGAAATCCCGGCAGCGGGTGGCCGATTTTATCGGTGCGGCGAGCGCGGACGAGATCGTGTTCAGCCGCGGCACGACCGAAAGCATCAATCTGGTCGCACAAGCGTGGGGCGGAAAATATCTCCGCGCCGGCGACGTGATTTTGCTCACCGAGATGGAACACCACAGCAATCTCGTGCCTTGGCAGCTGCTGACCGAACGGATCGGCGCGCGATTGCGGTTCGTTCCGGTTCGCGACGACGGCACTCTCGCGCTCGAAAAACTTTCGTCGTTGCTTACGCCGGAAGTGAAAATGTTTGCCTTCACTCACGTTTCCAATTCCCTCGGCACGATTAATCCCGTCGTGGATCTTTGCCAAAAGGCGAGAAAAGTTGGCGCGTTAACTCTTGTCGATGCCGCGCAAAGCATCGGGCACATGCCCCTCAGTGTTCAGGAGCTTGGCTGCGACTTCCTTGCTTTCTCCGGTCACAAAATGTGCGCGCCGACCGGAATCGGCGTTTTCTATGGACGATCAGAGGTTCTTGAATCGGTTCCACCGTGGCACGGCGGGGGCGAGATGATCGTCAGCGTCACTTTGGAAAAGAGCACGTTCAAAAAACCGCCGCACCGATTCGAAGCGGGCACGCCGAACATCGCCGGAGCGATCGGGTTGGCCGCGGCGATCGACTATATCGAAGGGATCGGACGCGCCGAAATTTTTCAGCACGATGTCGATCATGTGGGATACGCGTTGAAGCGAATGGCCGAATTGCCAGGACTGCGCGTGCTCGGTCCTGAGCGCAACCGGGGTGGGGTCATTAGTTTTGTGATGGAGGCGGCGCACCCGCACGATCTGACCACGTTTGCAGATCGTTACGGTCTGGCCATGCGCGGTGGTCATCACTGTAACCAACCGCTGATGCGCCGTTTCGGCGTGACCGGAACCACGCGGGCCAGCTTTTATTTTTACAACACGCGCGAGGAGGTCGATCGCATGATCGACATTCTCGAAAAAGCGGTCCGTTTTTTCAAATGAACCCGGAACTTGCCGAACTCGAAGAACTCTATCAGGAGGTGATTCTCGATCATTCCCGGCGGCCGCGGAATTTTGGCGAGCTCCCTGACGCTGCCGTGCGTGTGCACGGCGATAATCCCGCGTGCGGCGACGAGATTCATCTCGCGGTTAAATTCGATGGCAACGGCGGGTTGCAGGAAATCAAATTCACCGGACACGGCTGCGCTATCAGCCAGGCATCTGCGTCATTGATGACGACGAAATTGAAAGGCAAGGGCCGCGCTGAAATTGAAGAAATGCTCCGCGCATTTCACGATTTGGTCACCTCCGGGAACAACGATGCGCCGAAAAAGCTCGGCGATCTCCTCGTCATGCGCGGCGTTCGAAAATTTCCGCAGCGCGTGAAATGCGCAATGCTTCCGTGGCGCGCCGTCGAGCAAGCGCTAAGGCAAAGCGAAGGCGAAGCGACTGTTTCGACTGAGGAACCCGAGTTTGCCTGATTTATGCCGACTAACGTTTTGGGGACCGAACTCAAATGCTGCTGTCGCGATCCGGTGACCGGATTTTTTCGCGACGGCTTTTGTCGAACCGGACCCGAAGACGTCGGCCTGCACACCGTCTGCGTGAAAGTTACCCGCGACTTTCTCGACTTTTCCGTCCTCGACGGGAACGATCTCGTCACCCCGGTTCCGGAATGGGGATTTCCCGGACTCAAACCTGGCGACAAATGGTGCGTCTGCGTTACGCGCTGGAAATCCGCGCTCGAACGCAATCGCGCCGCTCCCGTCGATCTCGAAGCAACGCACGCCTCCGCCATCGAATTCGTTACGCTGGAAGATCTAAAAGCTCACGCGCTGAAATAGTTGGCCTAAAAGCAGCTTCTCGAGCGATGCGTGTTGCGCCTTTTTCTGGTCGGGAGTGCTGTTAGCCTCCTGTTAGTCGCAGAGTCCGGAGGACAATCCTGGCGGGGCCGCGAAACAATTTATTCGGCGCAAACGGTCGACGGCGTACCGCTGCAGCCGTTTTCGTTTGATCGACAACCGGCGCGGGCGCAGGCGATCCAAGTCGCCTATTACGTGCCGCGACCGACGCGCCGCGTGGAACCGATCCAACGAGACGAATACGATTCTGAACTAACGACACCCGTTTTCGATGTGGGCGGTTCGCACCCGATAGTTCCAGGAAATCGCGCGGTGTTACGGAACGGAATCGCGTACGCGCCGGCAAACGCGCCCGACTCGGTCAAACATGCAATCTGGGCGATCAACTCCATTCGTAATCGCCCTTATGTTTGGGGCGGGGGACACGGGTCGTTTCATGATTACGGTTACGATTGTTCCGGCACCGTTTCGTTCGCGCTTTATTATGCCGGCATGCTCGAGCAACCGTTGCCCTCGAGCGATTTTCTTCGTTACGGCGAGCGCGGCCGCGGCCGCTGGTTCACGATTTACTCGCGTCACGGTCATGTGTTCGCGATGATCGCAGGTCTGCGTCTGGATACGACCGATCTGCGTTATGGCAGCGATGTTGGCCCACGCTGGCACATCGATGGCCGCGACGCCTGGGGTTTTCAGGCGCGCCATCCGGCTGGGTTGTAAACGGTCGCGTTCGCGGCCAACATAACGGCAACTTGAAACTGCCGTTCAGCTTTTTCCTGGCGCTGCGTTATCTGAAACCGAAACGCACATTTCTTTCCATCATCACCTTGATCTCGATCATCGGCGTTACGCTCGGCGTGACTGTGCTCATTCTGGTGATCTCAGTGATGACCGGGTTTGATCGCGAGCTGCGGCAGAAGATAATTGATTTCGACGCGCACATTCTCGTGAAAAGCGAGGACGTGATGCGCGACTGGCGGACGCTGCAGAAGAAGATCGACAGCACACCACACGTGGTCGCGACTGCGCCGTTCGTGCAAGGTCCGGTTATTGTCGAATTCCAAAACCAGCGTTTGGCGCCGGTGATTCGCGGAATCGATCCGGTCCAGGAAGAAAAAGTGATTCCGATTCGCAAATTCATAAAAGAAGGCCAGCTCGATCTCGATGGCGAATCGGCCGTGCTCGGGAGCGATCTCGCCCGTATCTTACGCATTCGTGTTGGCGACAAGCTGACCGTTTATTCTCCCGGAAACCTTGGCCAAATTCTCGACGAGATTAAGAACCTTGAGAACGCGAAGGGAGCGGACGAAAAGAAGACGCTCGATAAATTGCGCGAGGTTGTCTTGCCAAAAGATCTGACGGTCACCGGCATTTTCGAGACCGGCCGCTATCAATATGACTCCGAGTTTGTGCTCGTCCCGATCTACATCGGGCAGGAGCTTTATAATCTGGGCGACGCGCTGCACGGCATCACCGTTCGGACCGACGATCCCTACGGCGCCGATCGTGTGAAGGAATCATTCGAGCAATTTCTTGAACCGCCGGTGTTCGCCCAAACCTGGACCGAGATGAATCATCAATTCTTCGAAGCTATCCGGCTGGAGCGGAATGTAATGTTTTTCTTACTTCTCTTTATTGTGATCGTCGCCGCGTTCGGAATCATGAGCACGTTGATCACCGTCACGGTTCAAAAACGGCGGGAGATTGGAATTGTGAAAGCGCTCGGCGCGAATATTTCCCAAATCATTTGGGTTTTTCTGGGGCAGGGGACCGTGGTCGGATTCTTCGGCACGCTAACCGGCCTCGGACTCGGCATGACGCTCATACGCTACCGCAACGGAGTCGCTCACTGGCTTGCGTCGACCTTGCACATAGAAATTTTCCCGCGCGAGGTTTACCAATTCTCTGAGATTCCCGCCCAAGTGATCCCCCACGACGTCACCATCATTTGCATCAGTGCCTTCCTAATTTGCTCGTTCGCCGCCCTGATCCCCGCTTACTTCGCCGCCCGGCTCGATCCGGTCAAAGCTCTCCGCTATGAGTAATTCAACGTCTTCCGCTTACTCTTAGTCTGCTCACCAAAACATCGACGGCGCGAAATGCGTAAGGGTAAGCGCCTACCCATTCGCTTTCGCGCGGACCGGCGATGTTGAGCGTCTCAATCTCATGATCGACAACAAACGCGACCATCAACGTCGCAGCGTCCTCCGGCGAATACCTCGCCGCGTCGATTAATCGGTATGGCTGTCGATCTTCAATGCAGCACCCAACAGTGTATCCGGTCCCACCCTCCAGCTCGTGAAAGTAAATCACGATGGTTCCATCCGAGTCGTGGACGTTTCGCAACGTGCGTTCCTCGTTCCCGGCGCTCTTCAATTCTTTTAGCGGATAACGATCCGGAATTTTCCCGGATTCATCGAGACGCCCGGCCGGACACCAACCGCCACACTTGATTCGATGTTTGAGCGCGACATCCAGCGCCGCGCGATCAACTCCTGTTTGTCCGCCGGAAATTATTTTCAAGATGTCGATCTTAACTATGGAGAGCCGAGAGGAAAAGATCTCTCAGGAAAGAAGGAAATAATTTTAGCTGCCAGTCTGGCTCGGACTTTTCAATCGCCTGTAGGAACGATGTCGGCTCGCTCCACCATAAGAATGACGGTTTTTTTCGGCGCGCGCGTCCGATGCCGAACCCCTTTCGGCACCACAAAGCCCTCACGCGGCCCAAGATCGACAACCCTGTCTTCAAGATCGATTAGGAAATGGCCGTCGAGAACAAAGAAGAATTCGTCAATGTCGTTATGCTCGTGCCAGTGATATTCACCCTCCAATACGCCCAGCCGCACGACCGAGTCGTTTACCTGGCAAAGAGTTTGGTTGTACCATTTGTCTGTGCAGGCATCGGCCAGCTTCTGCACGTCGATGAGCTCAAGGGGTTGGTGCAGAATGTTGAGATAGGTTTTGTACGGAAAATCTTCGACCGGCTTTTTCGATTCCATGATGGCGATTGTTTATTCTGTCATTCCGACCGAAGTGGAGGAATCTCTAAATATTTCTGTCTGTTAAGTCCCGCCTACTCGGAAATAGCTAGAGATGTCTCGACGGAGCCTGTCCTGAGCGAAGTCGAAGGGCTCGACATGACAAATGAGCTACTCCTCCCCGTCGAAGTAATCCGTCTCGTGGCTTTTGATCACGACCCGATCGGCGGCCGACGTTTTGTTCACTTTCCACTTTCCGCTGTCGGGATAGTACGCCGATTCGCCGATCGGATTATCAGCGATCACGTAGTAAATGAGATCTTCTTTGCCGGAATTAGTGATTTGATGCGGTTCGTCGGGCCCGAAAATGAACGCGTCGCCCGTGACGACATTGGTCGTCCCGTCTTTATGTCGCACACTGCCCGTGCCGCTGATCACGAGATACAATTCCCACGCCGCTGAATGCGCGTGATACGGAAAATTGTGTTTTCCTGGCGGCACTCGCGTCCATTCCAAATCAAACGGATGCCGTTTTGCTAGATCGAGCGAGTTCGGATCGCGACCGAGCGCGATTGAGATCCCTTTGAAATCCGCGGCGTACTTTCCACCCGGCGATTGCCACGGCTCTTCTTTGATCTGGTTGACGTTTACTTTTTTCATCTACTCTGTGTCATTCCGACCGGAGTGGAGGAATCTCTTACTATTTCTGTTCAACTCTCGCGTGACCTCGGAAATAGTTAGAGATGTCTCGACTTCGCTCGACATGACAATTGTTCATTCCTCCCCCTCGAAGTAATCGGTCTCCTTTCCTTTCACGATCACTTCGTCCATCCCTTTCTTCCAGACCGCGAACTTGCCGCTGTCAGGATAGTGACAGGAATCGCCGCGCGGATTATCGGCAATCACGTAGTAAACGAAATCTTGCTCGCCGGCGTTTGTGAGCTGGTGCGCTTCACCTGGCCCAAAGAAAAACGCGTCGCCCGCCGTGACGATTGTCGATCCTGTTTTGTCACGAATGCTTCCGCGACCAGAGACGACGAGATAAAGCTCTGACTCGGTCGAGTGCGAATGATATGGACAAAGCGATTTGCCTTTGGGAATGCTTACTAATGCGAGATCGAACGGATGGCGCTTGGAAAGATCGAGCGACTCTGGATTGCGCCCGAGCGCGATCGAAATGTCTTTTGATCTGCGCCCAAATTTTCCCTTCGGCGATTGCCGCTCCCGCTCTTCAATATCTTTCAGATTTACCTTACGCATACGATCGGCAGTGACTCGTCTTCCAGTCTCGCCAGCGATTTCATTTCGGCGTGGGAAATATAACCAAGGTCATATCGCCGAGCCTTCGACTACAAAGAATTTTCGTTCCGTCGGGCGACCATCTTGGATTTACGAACTCGCCGGCGGCATCTGTTAATTGCCGCACATCACGTCCATCGCGGTTCATCACGAAAAGTTGAAAGGCATCCTTAACGCGCCGCGAAAAAACAACGCGCCTGCCGTCCGAGGACCACGCCGGCCAACCGTCGATGTTTCCTTCGCCGGAAATGTTACGGTCGTCCGAACCGTCTGCTTTCATGACAAAAATTTGCGATGCCGCGCCATTGATGCGGCGGTGCAAGATCGACATGCCATCGGGCGCGAATGAAGCGTAGGTATGCCCACCGCCGGTCGTGATTCGTTTCAAATCGGTCCCATCCGGACGAATCGTCGCGAGATCCATTTTCTTGTCGATTTGTTCGCCGATAACTTTGTTATCGCTCGGAACATTTGTGCCGTCGACTGCCGTCGCACCGGAGAAATGGGTCGTATTGAAAAGAATCTTCGCGCTGTCCGGCGACCATGTCGGATGAATATTTTCCGCGTTGCCTTTCGTGAGCTGTCGCGACTCGGTGCCGTCCGCGTTCATGACGAAGATTTGTGAAACACCTTCGCGAACCGACACGAAGGTGATTTGTTTTCCATCCGGCGACCACGCGGGCGAATCGTCTTCCGCATCGCCGGTAGTCAGTTGACGCATCTCACTTCCGTGACTCGGACTGTTCGCGTCCATTACGTGCACTTTCATTCCGCCGTGACGGCCGGAGATCAGCACGATTTGTTTCCCGTCGGGCGACCAGAACGGTTCGTAATCGACAACGTAAGTAAACGGCGTAACGCGCTTGAGTGGAAAGTCGTCAGCAGTCGCTTGCAGTGCACCGCCTAAAAGCAGCAATCCTGCAATTACGCATCCGCGAGGCATCAGAGTTTCCATTTTCTTGGCAGTTTTTGTTTCAGTTTTTCGACGGGGGCGAAGATGTCGCCCATTTTTTTCACGCGAGCGAGAGTCTGGTCGGAGCGAAATTTGAGGAGGTCGGCTTTTTTCTTTTTGGGGCAGTTGGCGACTTCTTCCCACGTGACCGGTGTGGAAACGGTCGGTTCTTCTTTGGCACGCAGTGAGTAAACGCAGATCGTCGTTTTGTGTTCGTCGTTCTGGCTCCAGTCGACGAACACTTTTCCTTTCCGCAACGCTTTCGACATATTCGAGGTCACTAGATTGCCGTGTTCGCGTTCGAGAAGCTGCGCGAGCGCGCGCGATACATCTTTTGTTTGATCGAACGTGACTGGCGTATTGAGCGGGACGTAAACCTGCAAACCCTTTGAGCCGCTCGTTTTCGCGAATGATTTCAATTTCATTTTGGCTAACAAGTCGCGCAGCCAAAGGCCAACCTGACAGCATTGGACGATGTCGGCCGGTGCGCCGGGGTCGAGATCGAACACCATCATGGTTGGTCGGGTGACATCGTTCTTTTTCGCGAGCGAGGTGTGCAGCTCGAGATCGGCGAGGTTGGCGGCCCAGACCAGTGTCGGCAAATCCTGCGCCAGGCAATAATCCATCATCCGATTGTTGCCTTCGCTCCAAACTTTCGCCGTCTTAACCCATTTCGGCCGATGCGTCGGACAATTTTTTTCGTAAAAAAATTCCGCGTTCACGCCGTTCGGGTAACGCTTCATCGTCAGTGGCCGATCTTCGAGGTGCGGCAACAGCACCGGCGCGATCCGGATGTAATAATCGATGACCTGGCCTTTGGTGAACCCGGCTTTCGGGTAAAGCACCTTGTCCAGGTTCGAGACGGAAAGCTTTTTCCCTTCGACGACGAGCTCGGCTGTTTCAGGCATTTTTGGAAACCTTGCACAACGTTCACAATGGACACAAAGTTTTCAACGGTTTGTTCCTGCTACCTCTGTGAACTTTGTGGCCTTTGTGCGAGGCCTAAGCGAAAAATCTTTCGGGCGAGAGCATGGGCTGCGGCTTGCAAATGCGCGCAACGCAATGCTCCCAGCTTTCGTGACCGCTGAGGATGTCGATTTCTACGCGCATGAAATAAATCGGCACCTTCACGTCCGTTTCCGGCAAGCGCGGCATGCGGACGGCATCCTTTTCGGTCGTGATGATCATGGCCAGATCGCGCCGGATGCAGCGATTGATGAACCTGCGCAGCTCGGATTCGGTGTAGTAATGGTGATCGATGTAGCGCAGTGAAAGATCGACATTCGCTCCGAGATTTTTGAGAGCGCCTTCAAAACTTTCGGGCGCGGCGATCCCGCAAATCGAACCGATGAACGCGCCGCGCAAGCGATCGAGCATTAGTCGCTCGGCGGTGTAAGTATTTTGCAGATAAAGCGGCCGGTGCGCGCATTCGATGATTTCGGCGGTGCGATTGTAACGACGGATGCGCGCGATCAGCGCGTCGTTCGATTCGCCCGTGTTTTTGGTGATGAAAATGTAACTCGCGCGACGGAGATTGCGTGGCGGCTCGCGCAAAGTTCCGCGCGGCAGCAAAAGTTCGTTGCCGAACGGCGCTTGTCGATCCACCAGCACAATGTCGAGCCTATGTTTGAGATGCAGATACTGCAGACCGTCATCGAGCAAGAGCGTGTCTACTTTCCATTTGTCGATGGCGAATTTCCCGCTTTTCACCCGGTCTTTGTCGACCAGAACGATCACGTCTTTCAAATTGTGCGCGAGCATGTAGGGCTCGTCGCCTGCGGTCATAGAATCGAGAAATAGAAGCTTTCCGTCGGAAACAACGCGTGGAGGATCGACATCGTTCGTGAGCAATCGATCGAACCAATTTCGCTTCGTCGGTTTCGGCACGCTTTTGTAACCGCGGCTCAGGATCGCGACGCGACGGCCGCCGATTTGCAGCGCGCGCGCGAATTTTTCCACGACCGGCGTCTTACCCGTTCCGCCGACCGTCAAATTCCCGATGCTGATGACGAGGCAACCAAGCGTGCGCTCGCGGAAAATTCGTTTCCGATACAAATAAAGCCGGAGCTGGACGATTCGTCCGTAGATAAACGAGAGGGCGTAAAGTATTCCGCGCAAAATTGAAGCGCGAAAACCGCGGCGACGGCCAAGGACGACGTCGATGCCAAACTGCTCTAAATTTTCAAGCGTGCGACCCACGGGAAGAATCTCTAATTTCTGACTTCTGACTTCTGATTTGAACGCCGTGATTATCGGCGGTCGTGATCACTGCGCGGGAGGATGTCGATCTTGTCACGCGCTGCATGGCGGCGGCAACTTTTCGCACATCGCGCAACGTGACGGCGCAGATTGTCGATCCACTTCCGCTCAAGAATGCGCCGAGAGCTCCGGCTTTTTCCCCGGCGGCAATAACGCGCGGTAAAAATGGAATCAGCTTTGTGCGAAACGGCTGGTGGAGGTGATCGCTAAAAGCGCCGCGCAGATTTTCGTAATCCCGGGAGGCGAATGCAGCGGTGACTGCGCAGGCTTTGCCGGCGCTCGCAACAGCGTTCGTACGCGAGATCTTGGCCGGCAGAATTTTTCTGGCGGCCGATGTTCGAATTTCAAAGTCAGGGACCAAGAGAACGAACTTTAATCGCGGTGACACTTCAAAGCGCTGAACATTTTCGCCGTGGGCAACAGTGAATCCGCCAAACGACGACGGTGCGGCATTGTCCGGATGTCCCTCCAATTCAGCGCACAATCGAAAGATCGACAATCGGTCGAGCGGTTTACCACTGAATTCGTTCAACCCGTGCAAGAGGCCGAGCCGAATGGTCGCGCTGCTGCCCAAGCCGCGCGAGCGCGGGATTTTTTCTATCGCCGAACAGGAAAACGCGAAGCGACGGCGTTTGGTCCGCTTAAAGAAAAGGTCGGCGGCCTCGGCCGCAATCGGCGCGAGCGATTCATGTTTTGTCGCGCGCGAGATAGTCACAAAATTGTAAATGCGAAGCGCAACCCCGAGACAATCGAAGCCTGGGCCAAGATTGGAAGTGCTGGCCGGGACTCGGATCGTGACCTTTTCCATAAGGAGGCGCTGATTGATACTATTCCGAGCGGACTCGGCATGACAAAGAAATGAAAAAAGCGGACTGGATCGATCGCGGGTTGCTGGATGCATTTGAAGCTGAAGGGACCAATGCGCACAGACTTTGCACGATCGACGATGGCTGGGCGGAACGTTTCCGTCGTGACATTTTGATCTCGTTCAGAACAACGGCGGCACGCGATCGGCTCGTTCACGAGTTCCAGGCCTGGAGCAAGTCGGTTGGGTTTCCAATTGGGCGCGTGTTCGGCCGGTTTTTGCCGAAGAAAAATGAAGAACGCGAAACGCCGCAGCTTCTGTTGGGCCGTGAAGGCGAAAATCTGCAGACGATTGCGACCGAACATCCTCTGAAATTCGGGATCGATTTTGGGGCAGGGTATTCGGTTGGATTGTTTGTGGATCAAAGAGAAAATCGCAGATTCGTCAGGCAAACTGCGCCGAAGCGGTTGCTGAATTGCTTTGCCTACACCTGCTCGTTCTCGGTGGCGGCTGCATCCGCGGGCGCGCAGACGGTGAATATCGATCTTTCCAAAAAATCGTTGGAACGCGGCCGACAGAATTTTGCGCTCAATTCGCTTCCAATCGGTGGTCATGAATTCATCGCCGACGATGTGCGCCCGGTGTTGCGACGCCTCGCGCGGCTCGGCGAAAAATTCGACACGATTGTCCTGGATCCGCCGACGTTTTCGCGGACGAAGGGCGGCGAGGCATTTCATGTGGAAAGAGATTTCGAGGAAATCGTCCTTGCAGCGTTGGAGCTGATCGAGCGCGATGGGCTCATTTTGCTTTCGACGAATTGCGAAACGCTGAACGAGCAAGCACTTGAACGAATGGCCCGTTATTGCCTGAAATTATCGCGCAGATCCGGCGCGTTACATCGACAACCGCCGCCGGTGGATTTTCCGCCGGGAGCCGGAGCCGCTACGATTTGGCTGACTTTGCGTTGACCAAGTCGACTCCGCGGACAATCGTTAATCAAAATGGAAAAAAGAGGACATGATGATGTGGCCGAGCGCGGCTTGCGATATACGCGGGAGCACTTCGACGAGATTCTTAGCCAGACAGAAACGTACGTCCGCCAGAACCCGGCGCAGTCGCTGGCTTACGCCGTGCTGGCGGGATTCGTTTTAAATCGCTTGGGTATCG
>DATNKD010000035.1:0-3322 GCA_035603575.1 Chthoniobacterales bacterium | reverse complement strand
AAGCACGGATCGCCGCGGAGCGGATTCCAATAAGGAAGTAGTTTCAATTGGCCGTAGCTGAGGGAGCCGGGGAGCCGCGTGGCAATGGTGAGCTGCTCGCAGGCGAGGTCTTTCTCGCCGACCCATGCGGCGATGATCGCGAAGTACGCAATCATGTGCGTGCCGTTGATGGAATCCTTCTCCACCGACATCAGCTCGATCGCATGCCGGCCTTCGCGCAGCGCCTTTTCTTTTCGACCGAGAGCGGCATCGATCAGGCCGAGCACGCAAAGGGCTGGCCCGTAATCGGGTTGCGCCTGCACGATCTTCTCCTGCTGCGCGCGAGCGGCGGTGAATGCAGAAGATGCTTTGCCTTCATCTTTCGTCATTCGCGCGAGAAGGCCCTCACCGAATGCCCGACTAAGTCTAACAGCATCATCGCTAAAATAATTTTCTCCCAGCGCGACCAGGGCATTCGCCGCTGCGGGAGCGTCGTGTTCAGCGAGAGCGCAAATGAACCAGCTATCCGCTGCATTCTCGACAGCTCTCGGACTTTCGGCGCGAAGCAATTCGATTGCGCGATGCAACGGTCGCGGATCCGCTCGCCAGTCCAAATCGACCGTGGCGCGCCCTACCCTCGTTTCCGCGTCCTTCGGGGCAATCTCGAGGGCGCGATCAAGAGCCGAAGCCGTCTCGGGATAGCGCCGCAGCGCGCTGTAGCTAAGCGATATCTGCTGAAGAGTGAAAAAGTTGCGCGGATCCAGTTTGATCGCCCGCTCCAGGTTCCGTATCGACTCTTGCCAGTGTCCTTCACGCCGGTCGATGTATCCGGTCAACTCGAAAATCAGCGGCTCATTCGGCAGCGTCCGTTGCGCGATCCCAATCTCCGCACGCGCGTGATCATAGTCGAGATAACCACGATAAAGAAGCTCAGCCAAGGCGAGGTGCGCCTCGCCCGCGTCCGGGCGCAAACGAAGAGCGGTCTGAACCGCTGCGTTCGCGGAACCGAGACGCGCTGGTGTATGGTCCAGGTTAAGGAAGTAAAGTTGGCCCTGTGCGCTCGCCAATCCGCAGTAGGCAAGCAGGAACGCGGGATCGCGCGCGATCGCTTGCTCGAGGAGTCCAATGGCTTCCAAAAACTTGTCCTTAATCTGTGCACTAAAAGCGTGACCGAGCAGCAACGGCCGCGCGTGATTATAAAGATCGAAGGCCACGAGATCGGTCGTAGGTGGTCGCTCGATCGCGGCCTTTTCGCCGGGTGAAAGTTTGGTTTGGAGCTGGTCGGCAATCGCTTTGGCAATCTCGCTCTGGATGGCGAAAACGTCCGCGAGGTCGCGGTCGTAAGTCTGCGCCCAAAGATGCGCATCGGTGCGGGCGTCAACCAGCTGCGCCGTTACCCTGACTCGGTTGGAGGCGCGCTGGACACTTCCTTCCAGCACATGAGCCACGCCGAGTTGTTGCCCAATTTCGCGGAGGTTCCGTGGATTACCGCTTTTGTAGAGCATCACGGAAGCGCGGCTGATGACTTTTAACTCCGCGACTTTCGCGAGATTGGCCAGAATTTCATCCTGCACGCCGTCGGTGAAGTAGGCGTTCGCTTTTTCTTCGCTCAAGTTTTCAAACGGAAGAACCGCGATCGATTTTTCCTGAATCGCTGACGGGACTGTTATGAGCGCTTTCTGACCCGGCCCGAAACGCTGATAGGCAAATACTCCAATCACGAGCAATAAGATGGCGATGATCAGAAAATCCAGCTTCCTTCCGGTACGACGCGTAATCGATTTGCTAAGATCGACATCTTCTGCGCGCTTGATTCCTTCAGGCGTCAGTTCAAATGCCCAGGCCAGGATCAACGCAACCGGGAATCCGATGATTAGTAGCAAGACGACGAGTCGTATCGCCCAGTTCGGAATCTCAAAAAATGGGAAGACCTGTGTCGCGCCCTGGATGAGCAACCAGGCGACAACGGCATACGCCACCGCAACTTTGTAAACGTTGCGCCTCTTTAATTCACCGAAGAATTTCTTCGGATCCATTGGTTTGTTTATTTACCCGCGTCTTTCAATGTGATCGAGGTCAATCGTCCCATTTTTGCTTCACGCGTCGAGCAAGATTCGGGCGATTGGTCAATTGCCCCTACCTTTTGACTTCAACGTGGCGCGCACTTTTAAACGCAGCGCGTTTAGCCGAATGAAGCCGGTGGCATCGCCTTGATTGTATGTGGACTTTTCGCCTTCCATCGTGGCGATTTTTGGATCGTAGAGACTCTTCGGGCTCTTGCGGCCGGCGACGATGATGTTGCCCTTGTAAAGTTTCAGTCGAACCAAACCGGTCACATCGCGCTGCGTTTCGGTGACGAGTGCCTGGAGCGCTTCGCGTTCCGGCGAGAACCAAAAGCCGTTGTAAACCAGCGTGGAGTATTTGGGGATCAAGCTGTCGCGCAAATGCATCACTTCGCGGTCCATCGTCAGCGTTTCCATTTGGCGATGCGCGAAATGCAAAATCGCGCCGCCAGGCGTCTCATAAACGCCGCGGCCTTTCATTCCAACGAAACGATTCTCGACGATATCGACACGACCGATTCCGTGTTTGCCGCCCAGCTTGTTGAGTGTTTGCAACACGCCGAGTGGCGAAAGCTTTTTTCCATTCACTTCCGTGCAATTGCCATTTTCGAATGCAAGATCGACATATTCCGGTTCGTCAGGCGCGTCTTCGGGCGCGACGCTTAACTTGTACATGGCGCGCATTTTCTTTGAGCTGGCGTCGCACCACGGATCTTCCAACACGCCGCTCTCGAAACTGATGTGGAGAAGGTTGCGGTCCATCGAGTACGATTTCTCCGCACTCGCCTCGACCGGAATCTTGTTCGCCTTAGCGAAAGCGATCATCTCCGCGCGCCCGGGAAATTGTTTGCGAAAACGTTCCTCGCGCCAAGGCGCAATGATTTGTAATTCTGGCGCGAGAGCTGCAGCGGTTAATTCAAAGCGCACCTGATCGTTCCCCTTCCCTGTTGCTCCGTGCGCAATCGCATCCGCTTTCTCAGCGCGCGCGATCTCGACTGTTCGTTTTGCGATTAGTGGCCGGGCGATGCTCGTCCCGAGAAAATATTGGCCTTCGTAAATCGCGCCGGCCTGAAACATCGGGAAAATAAAATCGCGCGCGAATTCTTCTCGGAGGTCCTCGATGATGCATTTCGTTGCGCCGGTCTTTAACGCTTTGTCCTCCAATCCGGCGAGCTCCTCTTCCTGACCAATGTCTGCGCAGAAGGCAGTGATCTCCGCCTTATAATTTTCTTTCAGCCAGCGAAGAATCACGGAGGTGTCGAGACCGCCGGAATATGCCA
>DATNKD010000034.1:0-10704 GCA_035603575.1 Chthoniobacterales bacterium | reverse complement strand
TCATCCGAGCGGCCGCGTCATCCGGTTCCCGAACGAGAAAGTGCTCGATGAGATTGTTTGGAATTATTCCTGGCCGCTTTTCCCCTACATCTGGAATGAAATTAAATTTCAAGTCGCGTATCAGAGCGATTTGAAATTCGTGGCTGAGACGATGCAGCGGATCGTCGCCGAAGAAATCGGAAAGGAAATGATGGAACATGTTTCGGTTTACCGCGATTTGTTGTCCCGCACACCGGTAGATGAACTCGAAGTGCGCGAACATCCGCGCGTCATCTTTCGTGTCGACGAAATGACTTGGATCGACGCGATCGTGCGCTACTTGGTGGCGCCGCGTGAGGCGGGACCCGTAAAAAGCCGTTTGATTCCAAAACTACTCGCCGCCCTCAACGCCGCGCCGGAGAAGGTCATGTTTCCAAAAGGCGACAGTCGGTAAGATCGACATCGACCTCATCGTTCAAGTTTTGTTCGGCCGGTGAGCGCTTGCTGCAGTGTCAGTTCGTCGGCCGATTCCAAACCCGCGCCTGCAGGCAGACCGCGCGCGATCCGCGTGAGCGCGACCGGTTTGTCTTTCAAAAGATCGACAAGGTAGTTCGTGGTCGCCTCGCCTTCGACATCGACAGCGAGCGCGAAAATGATTTCGCTAAATTTTTCTTTCTCGATGCGATCCAGGAGCTCTTTGATCCGCAGATCTTCCGGGCCGATGTGATCGAGGGGCGAAATGCGTCCGCCTAGCGAATGATAGCGACCGCGAAAGACCCCGGTTTTTTCGAGCGGCAAAATATCGGTTGGTTGTTCGACCACACAGAGCAACTCCGCCGCGCGCGACGAATCGGAGCAGATGTCGCAAAGTTCGTTCGTCGTGAAGTAGCCGCAAAGTTTGCACGGATGAATTCCGCGCCGCGTTTCGGAAATCGCGCGCGCGATTTCTTCCGGCTGATCGCCGCGCGCTTGCACCATCCAGAGCGCGATCCGTTCAGCTGAACGCGGCCCGACTCCCGGCATTTGTCGAAGTTGCGCGACCAAATCTCGCAGCGCGGGCGGATATTCTGTCTTTCTCATACCGCCAGTCCGGCTCGGACCCGCGCCTTGCTTACGCCTGCCTCATCGGCATTTCGGCCAGATTCAGCGCGAGCGGCTCGAGGCGGCGGAGATATAATTGCAACGGCGCATCTTCTTCCTCGTTAGGCCCGCGCGCCTTTTGGAATTCGGAATACGCCTCGGCCCAGCGTTTCTCCCGATAAAACACGACGCCGTTCCAGAAACAGTCGCGCCGCGCCAACTGTTCCGGTTTCGCGTCCGCCGCCGGCCAGAGCGGTTCGTAAATTTCGTGGCGCTCGCGCGAATTTACGCCGCTGAGAAAATCGATCGGACGTGCGACAATGTATCTGCTGGCCAGCTCAAACGTGCGCGGTCCGATCAAAACCCGCGAACCATAAAAGCGGTTCGCGACACAAAAACGGCGCGCGAGTTCAACCGGTTCGCCACTGGTGATCAATCCCGGCCGCTCACCGTCCCGAAGCGGCGCGACAATCATCGTTCCCGAGCTCACGCCGAGATGCACGTCGCATTTCGCTTCGCCGTTGGCGAGCAGTGATCGCCGAAATTGTTCGACCACGTCCAGTGCCACGCGGACTGCTTTGTCGCCATGGTGTGCGTCCGTTTCCGGAAAACCAAAGAGTGCTACCACGCCCTCTGCGTCGGCGGTTTGAATGTATGCGCCAGCTTGCATGAAAACATCCGTCGTCCGGCGAATAAATTCTTCGGTAATTTTGCCGAACACCGGCGGCTCACAATCTTCCGCGAGATCGTATTTGTTCGCGACGTCGCAAACAACGACCGTCGTTTCGTAGGTCTTCGCTTCCGGATCAAACGGAATGTCGCCTGAGATCACGCGCTGGAATTGTTCTTTCGATAAGCGATCAGTGAAAAACGCGCGCGCAGTAACGGCGCGACCGCGTTGTGCGATCACAGTATAACGATCGGCCACGATAAACGCGATTGCGACGGCGAACATCGAGGGCAGCGGCTGGAAAAACACACGGTAGAGCGAGCAAATCCACGAAACCGCGACCAGCTCGATCAATAGTCCGAGCGCAAGCAAAGCGATCCTATCACGCCGCAAACTGGTGACTGTTAACGCCGCGACCCCGAAAGACAGGATCGACATGAACACGTATTGCCATTGTTTCGGCACAACATGCGTGGCTGCGCTGTAAGAGGAAATGTAATCCGCTGCCCCGTCTTCGAACCGGACCACTTGCGGACTGAGATGCATCGCACTGACAAAGACCACGACAAAGATCCCAATGATTAAACTGGCGAGTATTAGCGGTTGTTTCATGAAAAAAATCAGGATTTCGCGCTCGCGGGAGCCGGAGTCTCCTTCGCCGGGCCTCCGGCGACCGGGTAATATGATTGCACCACCAGCTCGCTCAAACATCTGTCCGGCGCGTCAACCGCGTCCGCTCCGAGGATAAACTTTGTCCGGCCCGTGTTCTTTTTCACCAGGCTCAATCCAAATTGATAGTCCTTGAACAGATGGGCGCAGAGATCGTTCATGTTCATCCGCTCGGCTTGGGCGCGTTCCACCAAACGCCGTAAGGCCGAGTCGTCAAAAACAATTTCAGCGCCGTGTTCCTTGCCGAAGCCCTCCGCGAACTGCCGGGCTGCCGCTTCCAGCATTTTGGCTTCCTCTTTTTCGCCCTCAGCCATGAGGCGATCAAGGACGCGCTTCGGTTCGCGGACCAGCTCGGCCGTGACCCGCAGTTGGCTGAGACCCGAGCCGGCCAGGTAATATTTGTAATCGCGGAAAAGCTTTTCGAACACAGTCAGCAATCCGCGAGCGCCGGTCTTTTCGGTGGCCGCCGCTTCGGCGATCAAGCGCAGCGCTTCATCGTCGAAGCTGATGTCGATCCCGTAAGCGCGGAACGCGCGTTCGTATTGGCGGAGCAAACTGCCCTCCGAAAATTTCATGATCTTGAAGAGATCATCGGCATCGAGATCGAGGCAGACCACGCGGACCGGCAAACGCCCGATGAATTCCGGCTCGAATCCGTACTCGACAAAATCCTTTGTCGTGACGTGCTGAAACAATTCGTTGTCCATTACCTGGACCGGGTCGGCCCGGAAACCGATCTGTCCCTGGCGCACGCGCCGCGCCACTTGCTCTTTCAGTTTTTCAAACGCGCCGCTGACCACGAAAAGAATGTGGCGCGTGTTGATTGTCTCGCGCTTGGCTTTGCCCTTTCGTTGAAACTCAAACGCCGCCTGCAGTTGCGCCTGGAGATCGTTCATGCTTCGCACTGGCACCTCCGTTTCCTCCATTAATTTCAGCAGCGTCGTCTGCACACCGCGGCCGCTCACGTCGCGTCCGATTAAATTTCCGGCGGAAGCGATCTTGTCGATCTCATCGATGTAGACAATTCCGAACTGCGCGAGATTCACGTCGCCGTTGGCTTTGTGGACCAGCTCGCGCACCAAATCTTCCACGTCGCCGCCGACGTAGCCGGTCTCGCTGAACTTGGTCGCGTCCGCTTTTACAAATGGCACTTTGATCAAATCCGCGATGTGCTTGATCAAATAAGTTTTTCCGACGCCGGTCGGTCCGACCAGGATCACATTTTGTTTGGCATATTCGGTTAGCTCGGCGCGCTGCGGGTTTTCCTTCTCGAGCTGACGCAGATATTTGGCGTGGTTGTAATGATCGCAAACCGCGATCGCGAGCACCTTCTTCGCTTCGTCCTGCTTGATCACGAATCGGTCTAAGTGCGCCTTGATATCGCGCGGCAAAAAATTGAACTCGAAATCCTGATTGTCGATCTTCTCCGGTTTCTCTTCCGGTTCGGATTCAGCCTGTTCGGGCGCAGGGAACGCCGCGACCGAGACGCGATCCCCGAAGTTCTGTTTCATGAACTCGGTGATCTTCGTCTTCAGCTCCTCGGGCGAAGGAAACGTCGGTGGTGGATTTTGCTCCATTGACTTGCCTCTGTAGCGGCGATGCTGTGACCGCCGACGCTGCCTGCGCGTTCAAAACACGGCCGCGCCCGAAAATCTACCATCGGAACGAACGCTGTAAATACGTGTCCTGCCGTAGCGTGGCGAAGGCGGATGACTCGCAACCGCGAGATTTCAGACCGGGGCGATGTTTTGTATCTCAGCAGCTCCCGCCGCGTTCGACCGCTACCCTCGCGGCTTTACGGGCCATGTCGCTCGCCCCAGTCGCTCCATTCGCTTGAATCTTCGGCGAGCGGTCCGCGCGCGCGCTGTTTCCCGCAACTTAGACTGGAGGAACGCTTTCACGCCCATAACGCAGCACGCGCGACATCCAGATCAGTTCGTTTAGAAACACATCGACGCGGCGGACGAAGTTTTCGTCGAGCAACTTCCCGCGCTCGTCGAAGAGCGTCCCTATTCGGGCGAAGTTAACGTCTTCGAAAATCGTGACCAGCCCCAGCTCGCGCATCACGGGAAGCAGAGCTTCGATCACGCGGGCGCCGCCGAGAGCGCCGGCTGACACGCCGCAAATCCCAACTGCCTTGTGGATATATTCCTTCAGATTCATGTCGAGCGCGTGCTTCAGCAGACCCGGAAAACTGTGATTGTACTCGGGCGTGACGATGATGAGACCGTCGCAGCGCTCGATCGTCGCCGAAAATTTCGGGTCCTTCATCTGCTCGCCGGCGTCGTCGAGTTTCATCGGGAGCGTGCGCACATCGATGAATTCCGTTTCCACGCCGGCGCGCTTTTTCGTTTGCTCAAAAACAAACTTCGCGGCGTGTTCGCTCTCCCGGCCTTGGCGAGCGGTGCCGAGGATCAATGGAATAAAAAGTGGGCGTTCGGTTGGCATTCGTGCAGTGGAAGTCTAATCAATGGATTGCCATTTTTCCTCTCGACACACAAGTCGAGACGAGATATGTTCTTTTGAACATGAAGACCTATTTCCGGCGATTCCTCCACAGGCATGTTCGCCGAGCCCGCCCTCGACAACTTGAACTCAATCTATGGCCGAAACGTCAAGTCCGCTCCGCGGTATTCTTGAAAAAATCCGCGACGACACCGTGCGCCGCGCAGAGGGATTAGGAATGCCGTTGGACGACGTGATCGCAAACGTCATCACCGCGCTGAAATCAGACGCTGAGCGGCTCGGCATCGCCGGCAGTCCGATTAGCTGATGAGCGGGTCTGTAATGAAAAACGCGACGGCGTAGCAAAGAAAGATCGACATGCCGCCGGCGATGCCGGAGGCAATCGCGACCCGCCACGAGCCGCGGCGCAAGGTTCGCGCGAGCAGCGCCAGCGCCAGGACGATGCCGAACTCGCCGACAATGATATACCACGGCGTGAACGAGAGCGTTCGGCAACCCCTGTATTGCCACCAATGGATCTTTCGCGCCATCTGCTCGTAGAACGGAATGTTGACCGCGCCGAGCAACGCCACCAGCAACAGACCTGCTCCACCGAAGCGTTCCCATAATCGCAGCCCGATGTATCCGAATTGCACCGCCACCACTTCCCACGCCAGCGGCATCCAGATCGGCGATCGCCAGATCATCGGCCCGCCGCCGATCGAGTAATCGAGTGTGCGCGTGTAATCGACCAGCCAGGCATCAGCCGCGAGTTCTGCGACGCCGACGGCAAGACCGAAAATGAGAAACCGAGAAAACAACGCGTCCCGTTTAACGACGGCAAAACCGACCAGCAAACAATTGTCGATGAAATTGAGCGCGAGACCCGTACGCCAGTCCGACCACGGCGCAAACGCCAGCAGCAAAACCGCCACCACATTGATCGCGACGGTCATCAAGACAACCCAAAGCCGGCCGCGCTCCAATGGATCGATCGACGATTCGATCATTGTGTTCTCCTGCGCGGCCGATTGGCTGCCTTTGACTAAAACTCTACGCCTGTTGTCAATTCGAAAGAATGCGCGGTGACGAGCACGGAGGTGTGCGAATACTCGCCATCAAGCAACGCGCTATGGCCGACGTGTTGTTTGGCTGGCAGGCTCCATTGCCAGACAAGATCGGCATGATAGCGGCCTTTTTTGTAGCCAACACCGGCGGAAACTTTGTGATCGAAAATGGCAGCGGTGAGCGGCGTCATCGTTTGTGGAGGAACTGCGCTGCGCGCATAAGTGTATCCCGAACGCGCGGTGAAGCCTCCGCCGATCTCATATTCCGCGCCGGTACGATAAACCCACTGATCACGCCAGCGCAGCGGCGCGATATCGGTCATCGAATCGGAGCCCACTACTCCGTTAATGGCAGGGTTGCTGCCGTTGCTCAAATGGATGTTCAATTCATCGAACGCATCGGCCCAATTGATCCAATCGACGCCAGCAACCAATCGCAGGCGATCGAGCGCCTGGAATTCCGCGCCGAACGACGCGATCTGCGGCAACTCGGTGCGCACCTCGGCATCGTAAGTAAAATTTGGATTCACCAGGGAGAAGGGCGGGCCTAGCGCCTTCAGTTGCGCGGAAGCATTGCCGGAGGCGGTTCCATCGCTATGAATCACAACGCGCGGCCGATAACTTGCGCCAAGAGTGATCTTCGAGGTAGGACGGATCTGGGCTCCGAAGTCGAAGCACGGCGCGACCCCTTCGGTATTAAGATCGAGCAAGGTTTTAAACCCGGCGAGCACCGGCTGGCTCTGGAAAATGTAGGGCGCGTAGAGAGCATTCTGGTTGTAGGTGAAGCCCACGCTTGCGCCGAGCGATAGCCATTGCACCGGTTCCACGGCGACGCCAAAGCTCGTCCGCAACGCCAGGATACGCGACCGGTTCTTTTGCTCCCCATACGTCGTCATTCCGCCAAGCCCGCCCAACGCATCGCGGTAGCGCCAGTAAGCGTCGGACATTATTTCGGGTATGACCCCGACACCGACGGCTATTGGAATGTCGTGCCAAACCTGCATTGCGAAACCGGCCGCTGGAATGAACGCCGCGTTGGTTCGCAAATTCGCTACTTCACCATCGTCGCGCGCAAATTCTCCCCTGAGAAAAGTGCCGCCACCGGTAATCTCCAATTTGGTTCGCGCTATGCCGGTGAGAGCCGCGGGATTCGAATCCATGGCGGCAATCGCGCTGCCAGTCTGGGCGGCCTCCTCTCCGCCGAGGGCCATGGAACGAGCATCAGCGCCGTCGACAAAAAGGCCGGCTGCGTTTGCCGCAGATATATTAAGAAGAATGCCGCCCGCGGCGAGGATTGCCAGCCAGGCTCGACCATTGGCGGTGGAATGAGCGGTAACCATGCGACCCTTCCAAGCAATCACCGCGCCTAACCAGCGTCGGTTTTATGAGCAGCCGACTTTGATTCGTTTTTCCACATTCAAACAGCCGCCGTATCCAGGCCGGAAGCCACGTCGCCGTTGGGGGATCCGGCGGTCCAGCCCGGCAAACGAACGACAAATCTCGCCCCAGTTCCGAGCACGCTGCGACATTCCACCGAACCTGACATTGCCTCAGCCAACTTCTTTACAATGGAAAGTCCCAACCCGGTTGACGATTCCCCACCGGTCGGGCGCGCAGTGAGACGCGTGAATTTGCCGAACAATTTTTTCTGATCTGGCTCGCTGATTCCCGGTCCCTGATCTTTTACGCCGACAAGCACGTGGTCTTTTTCTGCCCAGGTTTCCACGAGCACGGTGGTGTTAGGCGGAGAATACTTGATCGCGTTCGACACCAGATTGTCGAGAATCTGCACAGTCGTACTTCGGTCCGCCATCGCGCACAATTCCGGTGCGGTGTGAACCGATATCGCGATTTCCTTTCGCTTTGCGCTGAACTGATTGTGCTCCACGCTCTCCCCCACGAGCGTGTTCAAGTCGCAGCGCTCAATCTTGCAGCTGAAACGTCCTTCCTCGATCGCGTTGGAATCGAGAAGATTGACGATCAGGTCCCTCATGCGCGTGCCCGCCGAATGGATCTCGTTGCTCACAATAGCGACATCCGCTGGGTCATGGTTCGCCTGCAAAGTCTGCGCGTACGTAATGATAGTGGTGAGCGGATTTTTTAGGTCGTGGGCCGCAATTCCAAGAAACTCACTCTTCTCCTTGTTTAAGGTTACAAGTTGCACGTTCGAAGACGCCAGTTTGGCGAGTGCGTCTTGCATTTTCGAAAAAGCGCGCTCCCGACCGGTCTCGAAAATCAGACCCAGCACGAACATGAAGACGATCAGACCGACATAGCCCGCCGAACTAACAAGGGGATGCCATACCGGGTCATAAGTAATGGGAAGGTTGATTCCCTCGAGCTCGGCACAGACCACAGCGGTGCCGACTAAAAAACAAACGAAAACCCAAAGCCGCGCTGAATCCTTTCCGACGAGCAATAATGCGCAGAGCGGAACGCTTGCCAGCCACGCGACGGCATGCCCATGCAACCCTCCTTCCACGCAAGACAACGCCGTGAATCCAAGCGTCATGATCGCGGCGAGTCCGTTACCGGCGAGCTTGACCTGACGAGTCTTCCGCATGACCCACGGCGCGGCGCCAAATCCGGTACTGCAAACCACGATGATCGCAGCGCCCCAGAAGTGCTTAATTACAACGTAAAACGCCGCATATACCATCCCGAAAAAGAAACCGAGAAAGCCAAACCGAACGATCAAGCGAGCGCGTCTCGCTAGCTCGGGATCGGCCAGCCAATCGTCGTAAAGAAACCGGTCGGTTAAGTTGTTCGCCTTCCGTCTCCAGGAATTGAAAACGCCTTCCCGCGTCTGGGTCGACGATCCAGCGGAGCGCAAGCGTTCCGCGCCACGGCTACTATTTTTCAGGCGAGACATCCGCGATCCCACAGACAAGCAGGGCGCATGCTTGCAAAAACGCGATTACTCTTGCCGGTCGAATCCCGAGTGAGCCCGGCCCGGTTAGCCCCGGCGCGCCGGGCGGCTGGAATTTCACTTGCCATAACTTGGCAAATAGACGGGTAATCTGTGCGTTCTGATGCGTGAAGTTGCGAAATCGGCGAACGAACCTTTTTTTTCGATTTACCCTCGTGAAATCCCTTTTCAGAGGGTGCCGATGATGGGATTCGAACCCATACCTCGCCTTCGCGAGAACGGATTTTAAGTCCGTTGCGTCTGCCATTTCGCCACATCGGCGGCTTTAACGGCTGAGAAGTGTAATCACGAGAAGTGATTACGCCAAAATGAAAGTCCGAGCCGGACTGGCATTAACACTGACGCGGTCCGGAGGCGCCTTGCCATTACAATTTTCTAAAGAAAACCTCGAACTTCGACCCGCAAACGCCGTATTTATTTTTGGAGCAAGGGATCACACACGCGGCTGTTCTCCCCGGTCGGAGCGGCACTGGTTCATGTGCCGCTCCTTTGCTTCCACCATGAAATCCGGCACGTCCATCGAGTGCCGCTGCCTGCGTAGTACTATATAGAGAGGCGCATCGCTCTGCGGTGTCGTCGTTAGCAACCAAATCGCAAATTCAAAGAGAGGATTTATGGCGCGAAAATTGGAAGGAAAGAAAGTGGCCATCCTGGTCACGGATGGTTTCGAACAAGTGGAGATGACAAAACCGAGACAGGCGCTCGATGAAGCCGGCGCGGAAACGAAAATCGTTTCGCTCAAGTCCGGCCAAATCCAGGGCATGCATCACGCGGACAAGGCCGACAAGTTCGATGTCGATCTTACTGTCGACGAGGCGAGGCCGGATGAATTCGATGCCCTGATGATCCCCGGTGGCTTAATGAACCCCGACGCGTTGCGCTCCAATGACGACGCGCTCGAGTTTACACGACATTTCTTTGAAGCGGGCAAACCGGTGGCGGCGATTTGTCACGCGCCGTGGGTTTTGATCGATGCCGGCGTGGTGCGCGGGAGAACACTCACCTCCTGGCCGGCGATAAAGACTGACGTCAAAAACGCCGGCGGCAAGTGGGTGAACGAAGAAGTCGTAGTCGATAACGGACTGGTGACGAGCCGCAAACCGGACGATATCCCGGCGTTCAATCGAAAAATGATCGAAGAATTCTGCGAAGGGAAACACACACCGGATCGCAAAGCCGCAGCAGTGGCGCTCGAGACGTAGGTCAGATTGTAAGCGGCCGTCTCCGATCGCCGAAGCTCAGGCGCTGGAAAAGAAACTGTCGACGCTCACGGAGCGCCGCTACAATAAAAGCCGATGACGACTGCCAACAAGATCACCGTTGCGCGCATTTTGATGATCCCGGCGTTCGTCACCATGGCGATTTATTATGGTCAAAGCATTCAGCGCGGCGCGGCGCTGGAATGGCAACGCTTCACCGCCATCGCCATCTTTCTGATCGCGGCCGTGAGCGACGGCCTCGATGGCTACATTGCACGGCGCTACAAGCAGCGCAGCGCACTTGGTGCGATTCTCGATCCGATTGCGGACAAGGGATTGTTGCTCAGTGGAATCATTACTTTGAGCATCAGCAACTGGAGCGAAGTCGATCCCGAGTACGGCAGATTTCCGGCGTGGTTCCCCGTTCTCGTGATCACGCGGGACGCGGTAATTCTGGTTGGCGCCGGGATCCTGCACTATTTCATTGGCAATAAAATGCGCGTAAAACCAAATTGGACCGGAAAGGTAGCAACCGTCTGCCAGATGTGCGCTATCGCGTGGGTGATGTTGCAGCTTCAATTCCTTCCTCTCATCTTCGTTGTCAGCGTCGCCGGCGCTTTCACTCTTATTTCCGGGATCATCTACGTGATGGAAGGGGTGCGTCAG